>JALYLI010000044.1 GCA_030774335.1 Acidobacteriota bacterium
GCGTTGGTGAGCAAATTCGCCAGGTCGGTCGAGGTGGCGAGCTGCCGGACATCGTTGGGCGTCAACAAAATCAATGAGGTCGATGATGGGGGAGTCAGCCCCAGCTTTTGCATGGCGGCGCGATCGACTTCCAGCAGATCGATGTCGAGCAAAACTTCTCCACGCGCTTTTTCAACTTCCTGGATCAGCTGTCCGGCCAGCGCCAGGCGGGCTGGCGTATCGCGCATGGTGATGGTGCGGCTGTGCGTGTCGAGTTGCACATGCGTGGCGCCGGTGATGTCGCGCAGGACGCGCAGCAATTCCGTCATTTCGTCGGGCGCGACGGAGGAAGGCAGCGAGAAGGTTTGCTGGGCCTCCGGTGCGTACTGCTTGCGTTTTTCGGGGGTGTCGGAAGCCACAAAAATCAGCGTGGGGTTCAGCGCGCGCCAGAACGTTCCGGTCTGGGTGCCGAGCAGAGTCAGGGCGGTGTAAAAGTCCACGTCCTGCACGCGCAGTCGCACCTGGCGGCCCATCACGTCGGGGTCGAACGAAGCTTTTATGCCGAAGCGGGCCGCCAATTCTTCGTAAACGACTCTGGTCTCGCCGCGAAGATCGAGATTTTGTTTTCCGCTCTTCGGCTGTAGTTTCGGCAAACCGGTAATTTCCAGTTGCGCTTTGCTGGGGGGCTCTTCTTCCATGGACTTCATCTGCGATAGTCTTTCGGCTACCACAGTGTTTTTCGGATCAATGTGCAGGGCCTTGCGTAGTTCTTCGGTGGCGCGCTCCATGCGTCCTTCGAGCGCCGCTTGCTCCGCGCCGTCTACATGCGTGCGCACCAGTTTCGAACGCAGCGCGGCCTCTTTTAAAACGTAGGGAGTGTCCCTGGGCGCGTAAACAACGGCTTCCTGATAGTGCAGCAGTGCCTGGTCCAAATGGCCCGCAGCTTCCGCCTGGTCGCCGCGTTCGGCAGCCTTCTGCGCGCGTTTCAGATCCTCGTGCAACTGCACGCGTGGTTCGCCAGGGGCGCGCTTGGCCTCTTCCTGGGCATATCCAGGCGACGCGAAAAACGCTACACAAAGTAAGAAGATGCCGGGCGGATTTTTGAAGGCGATGATCATGTTCAGCGCAGGTCCATCCATTCTACCGTGAGGTATCTATTGGGAGCGGCTTGGCTTGACGGGATATAGGCGCGAGCGTACACTCAACTGTAGTTGCAAATCATTCACAACTGGAGATGCGTTGCTCCCGGCGTTCCTCATTGCCCTTCGTGAAGGTGTCGAAGCTGCTCTAGTTGTCGGCATAATCCTCGTCTATTTGTCCCGCACCGGCCGTTCCCATCTTGCACGCTTCGTGTGGTTTGGCGTTGCCGCCGCCACAGCTCTGAGCCTTGCCGTAGCCATGGCTCTCGAGCACTGGCACATCAATCAGGACGGCTTCGAAGGCCTGCTGATGCTGGTGGCGGCCGTCTTCGTTATTACGATGATCGTATGGATGAACCGCGTTGCGCGGCACTTGAAAAATGAGATCGAGAAAAAGGTGGAAGCTTATGCCGCGCGCGTCGGCACTGCCGCGGGCGGGGGAATATTTTTGTTTGTTTTTCTGATGGTGTTGCGCGAAGGCGCAGAACTGGCGCTGATCTTGCGGGCCGTGGAGCTTTCCAGCGCTGGTTTGCAAACCTGGATCGGAACAATTGTGGGTATTGCCGCGGCTGTGGCGGTGGGCTTGTTTTTCTTCAAAGGTACGCTGCGCGTGCCGTTGCACCGGTTTTTCGCCGTGACCAGCGTGATTTTGATGCTGGTGGGATTTCAACTGGCGCTTACGGGCCTGCATGAGTTGAGCGAGTCGCAATGGCTGCCGTCCAGCAAGATGGAGATGGCCATCATCGGTCCGGTAGTGCGCAACGAATTGTTTTTCTTCGTACTGATTTTTGGCGCTGCGGCGCTGTTGGTGCTGCGCGAATGGCAAAGTGCGGCACACTCTCAGGCAGCGAAACTGGCTGCCGGAGAAGCGGAAAAACGTTTACTGGAATCGCAGAATCGCCGGCAGCGCACTTGGATGATTGCGGCAGCCACGGCGTGCCTGGTGGTGATTCTGGTGCTGACCGCGGATTTTATTTATGCGCGGGCGAATTCCGCTCCGCCATCGTCCGTGCCCATGACAGCGGTGGGCAACGAGGTGCGGGTGCCCCTGTCGCAAGTTCAGGACGACAAGTTGCATCTCTTCACCGTCAATGTTGGCGGCCAGTCACTGCGCTTCATGGTCATCAAAAAACCGAACGGCTTCGGCACCGCGCTGGATGCCTGCCGCATCTGCGGCGCCGAAGGCTACCGGCAGGACGGCCAGAACGTGGTGTGCCGCCACTGCGGGTCGGCGATTTACGTGCCCTCGGTGGGAGATCAGGGCGGCTGCAATCCCATTGGAGTCGCGTCGCATATTGATGGCGGCGATATCGTGATGGACCTGCACACGCTTGGTCAGGCGGCGCAAGAGGTTCCGCGCTAGTTTCCAGCGGCTACCACATCCCTTATGTTCCTGCGCCTCGTTGCCGATTCTTTTGGACGCCGCCCGCGCCGCAAGTTGCTGACGGGCGCCGCGCTGGCGCTGGGCATGGCGGTGGTGACCGCGGCGTTCAGCGTTTCGCTGGATGTTGGCGATCGCCTGGCGCACGAATTCCGGGGACTGGGAGCGAACCTGGTGGTCACACCGCAGGCAGATTCGCTGCCGCTGGAAATTGGCGGAGTGGATTATCGTCCGGCGAACGCGGGAGCCTATTTGCCCGAGAGGGACCTGGGCAAGCTCAAAACAATTTTCTGGCGAAACAATATTGTGGGGTTCGCTCCGGTGATGGAAGTACCGGCAGAAGCCTGGGCCAAATCATCTCAAACGATTTCTACTCCGGCGTACTCTGTAAACACCACATTGATTGGGACGTGGGCAAATCACGCCGTGAAGGTGCCTGACGGACATGAATTCGTCACTGGCATGGAAAAAACCAATTCCTGGTGGAATGTCGAAGGGCGATGGTTTGCGGACGACGCTCGGGAATGCATCGTGGGGCAATCGTTGGCGACACGAGCGGGAATCAAACGCGGCGATAGCGTTCATATTGTTTCTGGCGGCCGGGATGTTTCCTTGACGGTGATTGGGATTCTTTCCGGCGGCGGACCGGAAGATGATGCAATCGTCGCGCCATTGCAAATTGCGCAGCGGCTGGCTGACAAGCCCGACGAATATCGCCGCCTGTACGTCAGCGCGCTGACAAAGCCGGAAGACGAATTTGGGCGGCGCAATCCCTCCACGATGAATGCGTTGGAACTGGAGCGCTGGTCGTGCAGTCCGTATGCCTCGTCCATTGCTTATCAGATAAAACAGGTGTTGCCGGGCGCAGATGCGCGGGTAATTCGCCGCGTCGCGGAAGGCGAAGGCAGCATCCTTACCCGCGTGCGCGCCCTGCTGTGGCTCGCGACGCTGGCGGCTTTGCTGGCGGCGGCGTTAGCCGTGGGCGCCTCGGCGGCGGCAGCGGTGATCGAACGGCGCTCGGAGATTGGCCTGATGAAAGCGATTGGCGCGGGCTCCGCCACCATCGGATTTTTGCTGGCCGCGGAGCAGTTGCTGCTGGCCTTCGTTGGCGGTGGCGTTGGATACGCCGTGGGAATAATTCTGGCGCGCATGCTGGGGCAAAAAATTTTTGGCGTGGCTCCGGAGCCTTCCCTGCTGGTTTTCATCGTTGTTCTGGCCCTGGCTGGTGCGGTCACCTTGCTGGGCAGCGCCATTCCGTTGCGCCGCGCGTCGCGTTACCAGCCCGCGCCCATTTTGCGAGGGGAATAAATGCCCGACCGCAAAATGTTCTGGCGCATCGTTCGCCGGCTTTTCGCAGCGCAGCGCGGCCGCCTACTGGTAATTCTCCTGGCACTGGGCGCCGGCGCGGCGCTGACCGCAGCACTGTTGAATATTCAGGTAGACGCCAAGAGCCGGCTGACCAAAGAATTTCGATCGTTTGGGACCAATGTCATAGTCGCGCCGCGCGATTCCGACGCTTCGTCCGCTCCGCCGCTCCTCGACGAAGCTGTTGTCAAGCAGGTGCGCGATTTTCACGCTCCGGCGCAGACGTCCGCTATTTCCAATCTCTATCTGGTGGCGGATGTTTCTTCTGCCGCTACTCGTGCAATCTCTAAAGCAGTGGTCGCCGGTAAACGCTCCGAATTTCAGAGTGGAACGCTCAGCGTTTCCGCCATTGGCCAGCCGCTTGCTCAGGTCGAAAGTAAAAATGTTTGCCTGGTCGGTTCCAAAGTAGCGGAACAATTGCAGATGCAACGCGGCGACTCTTTGCTTCTGCGATATTCGGGCCGGGAAGAAAGATGCCTGGCTGTGGCCAAGTCTGCGCGCGGCGACGAAGAAGACAATCAGGTCTCCGTCACGCTGGACGCCGCACAACGCCTTTCCACGCTTTCGGGAAAAATCAGCCTGATGCAGTTGAGCGTAGCCGGCACGCCTCGCGAAATTCGCGAGTACATTGCCGCATTGGCGCAGAACATTCCGGGCGCCGACGTGCATGGGTTGCGGCAATTTACCGACGCCGAGGCCAAGATTTACAACCGCATCAGCGGACTGCTTACCACCACAATTATTTTGGTGCTGACGCTCACGGGACTTTGCGTGATGGCGGCGATGATCAACGTGGCCATGGAACGAAAAAATGATGTGGGCCTGATGAAAGCCATTGGCGGAACCACGCGGCGCGTTTTGCGTTTATTTCTGGCCGAAGCGGCGCTGCTGGGCCTGGCAGGCGGCGTTGTTGGCGGTGCCGCGGGACTCTTGCTTTCGATCTGGCTAGGCAAAACCGTTTTTGGCGTGGCGGCGCGTCCCCGCCTGATTGTGTATCCTGTGTCCGTGGCCCTCACCATTCTTGTCGCCATCATCAGCGCGTATCCGCTTCGCCGCCTCGCGAACATTTCTCCGGCCGCGGTGTTTCGGGGTGAAGCGTGATTGTTCTGGATGCTGGTTCACCACAGGCATCGCCCACGCCACAAGTGGTCGTTGATTCGTTAATCAAACAGTACGGAACATTGCGCGCGCTGGACGGCGTGAGTTTCACCGTCAAGGCCGGCGAGTGGGTCGCGTTGATGGGCCCTTCCGGCTCCGGCAAAACCACGTTGATAAACATACTGGGCGGCCTCGACACGCTCACGTCCGGGCGGGCCATTGTAGATGGCATTGACCTGGCCAAACGCACCGAAAGCCAACTGGTCCGCTTTCGCGCCGAAAAAGTTGGTTTTGTGTTTCAGCAATTCCACCTGGTTCCATACCTGAGCGCTTTGGAAAACGTGATGCTTGCGCAATACTTCCATAGCGTGACGGACGAAAAACAAGCGGAGGAAGCGTTGAAGCGCGTCGGCCTGGGCGACCGGCTCACGCATCTTCCCGCGCAATTATCCGGCGGCGAACAGCAACGAGTGGCCATTGCCCGCGCGCTGATCAATCAGCCGAAATTAATTCTGGCCGACGAACCCACCGGGAATCTGGACGAAGCCAACGAAGCCATCGTCATAGACATTTTTCGCGCGTTGCACAACGCTGGCCACACTATTCTGATGGTCACGCACGATCCGGACATCGCCCGCCAGGCCAATCGACGCATTGAGCTGGCACATGGGCGACTGAGTCTAGATACCACCACGGACACGATGGTTTCGCTGGATGACGAAATTCGGTTTGATCATTTGTTGGAACGCATCTGGATATTCGGCGAAGAGGGAACCAGTCCGCAACTCGCGACTATTCGCGTGCCCGGCGCAGCCGATCCGGTGCGTACACTCGGGCGTATGGCGGACCTCAAGCTGGTGGAAATGCGCGAGAGTGATGTCCATCTGACGGAAACCGGCAGCCGTCGCGCGCGCGACGTGGTGCGCCGTCATCGCCTGGCGGAGCGCCTTTTTAAAGATACCTTCGCCATCGACGATTCCGAGGCGCACACGCAAGCCTGCAAATTCGAACACATCATCAGCCCGGAACTGGACCAGCGCATCTGCACGTTTCTGGGC
Organism: Acidobacteriota bacterium; assembly: GCA_030774335.1. Lineage (GTDB taxonomy): Bacteria > Acidobacteriota > Terriglobia > Acidiferrales > UBA7541 > Acidiferrum. The sequence continues at coordinate 6,021 of JALYLI010000044.1, forward strand.
CACCCCAAAACTTGCCCGCACGGTAATCCCATTCCGCCAGGAGACTGCTGCGACGGCAACGCAAAAACCGGGCGTTCGTAGTCACGCATGGCCATTCCCCTCGATCAGCGCAAAAAACCTTTAGCGATCAAGATTCACGTTTCCAGCGGCGCCGGCGTGGACATCACCTGGGCTGACAATCACACCAGCCACTACGATTTCGCCTACCTGCGGGATGAATGCCCGTGCGCCACCTGCAACGAAAAACGCGACCAGGAGCAACAGCACCAGCATTCCGGCGCCAAAGCTGCCCCACTTTCTTCGCCGGCACTGCCCATGTTCAAAGCGAAAATTCGCGCGCAATCGGCAACTCAGGTAGGCAACTACGCGGTGCAGATCAACTTTAACGACGGTCACAACACCGGCATTTTCAGCTACGATCATCTCCGCGGCATCTGTCCGTGCGCGGAATGCGCTGCGGCGTTCCGCAATTTCAAGAAATAATCGATTTCCTTTTGGGTGCAAATGCCCGCAACTAGACTTCACCCGCGAAAAGTGCGACGATTTTAATCTCGGGTAAAATCGATATCCATTCATGAGTACGATTTCTAACACCCCTGTTGCCAATGGCAGTCGGGGAGCAGGGGTTCCGCGTGTCATAGTCGCTACCACTGCGCTTCTGACCTTTATTTCTTTCTGGCGCGCCGCGGCCATAGTTCTAAACGATCTTGCCTCTTCCGCGTACTACGCCGGTGGGGAAGCCGAAGGGTACATCGGCAAAACCGCGCCGTGGTTCATTCTGGCCATCATGGTTTTTTCGTACGCCGTGCGCGCGGTGTACGTGGAAAGTTGCAGCATGTTCGTGCGCGGCGGCGTGTATCGCGCCGTCAAAAGCGCTTTGGGCGGAACGCTCGCGAAATTCAGCGTCTCCGCATTGATGTTCGATTACGTATTGACCGGGCCGATCAGCGGCGTGGCCGCGGGGCAATATCTTTCCGGCCTGATCAGTGAATTGCTGCAGTACATGCATCTCAGCGGTCCACTGGCGCCGGAAAACGTCAGCATTATCGCCGCCGGATTCGCCATCGTGGTAACCATTTACTTCTGGTGGGAAAACACCAAGGGTGTCTCGGAGTCCAGCCACAAAGCGCTGTACATAATGAAATTGGTCACCGTGATGGTGGTCATGCTGATTGCGTGGTGCACGTATACGGTGATCATGCGCCACTCGGCGTTGCCTCCGTGGCCACACCCACGCAACCTGCGTCTCGGCGCGAGCGCGCTGGGCTGGCTGGCGCACAGCAGCCTTCCGCACATGTTTGGAATCATCGCCATTTTTATCGCGCTAGGCCATTCCGTGCTGGCCATGAGCGGAGAGGAATCTCTCGCGCAGGTATACCGCGAAATCGAGAGTCCCAAGCTGCAGAATCTCCGCAAAGCCGGGCTGGTGATTTTCGTTTACAGTCTGGTGTTCACCTCGCTGGTTTCTTTTTTCGCGGTGATGATTATTCCCGACGATGTGCGCCAGGGCTTTCTTGAGAATTTGATTGGCGGCCTGGCCATGAACCTGGAAGGGCCATTTTTTATCCGCCTGGTTTTCCATGGGTTTGTGGTAGTGGTCGGAACGCTGATTTTGGCCGGAGCCGTCAACACCGCCATCGTCGGTTCCAACGGCGTGCTCAATCGCGTTTCGGAAGATGGCGTGCTCAGCGACTGGTTCCGCCAGCCGCATAAGCGTTTCGGCACCAGCTACCGCATCATCAATATCGTGGTTTTTCTCCAGATCGTAACCATCATCATCAGCCGTGGCCACGTAACTTTTCTGGCGAACCTTTACGCCTTCGGAGTGATTTGGAGTTTTGCGATGAACGGCCTGGCCGTGTTGGTGCTCCGCTACACGCGTCCGGGGCAGCGCGAATTCCAGGTTCCGCTGAATTTCACTATCCGGGGAACGCAGATTCCTGTTGGGCTCGGCCTCATCACGCTCACGCTTTTTCTGATTGCCTTCATTAACCTCTTCACCAAACCCATTGCCACGGTCGCCGGCGGCGCTTTTTCAATTCTGCTCTATGTCGTGTTCACCATTTCCGAGCGTCGCGGCCGGCATAGCGGCGCGCACGTGGAAATGGACCAGTTCAACCTGACGCTGGAAGGAGAGCTGACGCCGGAGGGTGTTGGCGCACGTCCAGGAAATATTCTGGTGCCGGTCAGCAATCATTACGCGCTCTATCATCTTGGCAACGTGCTGGACCGCATCAAGCCGGGGCGCCGCGATATTGTGGTGCTGCATATCCGGCTGTTGCGACGTTCGACTTCCGGCGAAAACGAATTGGACGCCGACCAGCTTTTCGGCAGCATCGAGCAACACCTTTTTTCGCAAGCGTTGAGCATGGCGGAAAAAAGAGGTAAGTCCATTCGACTTGCGGTAGTAGCCGCCAATGATCTGTGGGACGGTATTCTGCGGGCCGCCACCGCGCTGAAATCCAGCACCATTGTTCTGGGACACTCCGCGAAGGAAACCACGGAAGAACAAGCGCGGCAGATCGGCGACGGTTGGGAGCAGCTAGGCGATCAGAAACCGCAATTTAACCTGGAAATTCATCTTGCTAACGGCGACAAGGTATACAAGGTTCTTGGCCCGCACGCGCCGAACCTCACCGGCAACGAAGTCAACCTGCTCCATCGCCTGTGGCTGCGTTTCAGCGACGTGCTCGCTCCGCAGGAATTGCACCACCACGACGTGGTGCATTTTGCGCTGGAAGAAGTGCAGAAGGAACTGGATGACGGCAGGGAAGATGAAGTGGTGAAGCGCCTGCGCGCGCATCTGGATGCCAATCAGACTAAGCGCAAACCAGCGCCCAAAGTCTGACGCGTAAATGCGCGCGGTACCGGCGAATTTGTCTACGCGAGCTGCGTGGTGCAGTGCCCGCAACGCTTGGCCGCCAGCGGAATGGCCATCGCGCATTGCGGACAATCCTTCGTCGTGGGCCCTGCCACCGACTCCGGTTTCCGGTTCAAGCGATTCACCTGTTGCACCAGCAAAAATACCGCCAGCGCCACAATCAGGAAAGTAATGATGGTATTGAGGAACAATCCATAGTTTATGGTTGGCGCGGCCGCGGCCTTCGCCGCCGCAAGCGTGTCGTAATGTGTTCCGTTCAGGCTAAAAAACAGGTTGGAGAAATCCACGTGGCCGAGCAGCTTCCCGATGGGCGGCATGATAACGTCGTCCACCAGCGAGGCCACCACTTTTCCGAAAGCCGCGCCGATAATCACGCCAACAGCAAGATCAATAACATTGCCGCGCATGGCAAATTTCTTGAACTCTGTGAACATGTCTTGATTCCTTTCCGCACGGGGGCCTGAAACCGGTTTATTCCTGGCGAGGTGTTAACTCTTCGCCCGGATGGGGCGCAACAGTAGCACTGATCCCGCAATTCCGCGTGCCGTCAATAATAGTCCGGCGCACGCCAACAGCGGCCCCACCCAGCTGAACGGCACTTGCGAAATCGCCAGCAGCACGACTCCCAAAAGCGTCAGCGAAACGGCGCGAATGTAGTCTTCCAACCCCGGTGGCTTGCGTCCGGGCTTGGTGTAAATTCCCCGAATGCCCCACAAAATCAGAGCCACGCTCAAAACTAGCCACGACAATTTGTGCCGATCAAAAAAGATGTGGCGGGTAAGTCCGAGCCACACCACGAGTAGCCCCAGCAGCACGAATATGATTTCGATGAAAATGCGAAGGAGGCGCTCAGAAGTGAGCATCGTAAGATCACTATTAAGGAACCAGCGCAGTGTGGCTGCCGGTACCTGCCAGGTTACGCGGGCACCCGTTCGATTCGCACCTTGTTGAGCGTAATCGGAGTTCGTGGCCGGTCGCTGCTGTCTCGTGGCGCGTTGGAAATTTTGTCAGCCACATCCTGCCCCTCGACAACCTCCCCGAATATGGTGTGCTTGTTATCCAGCCAGGGTGTTGCCGCGACGGTGATAAAAAACTGGCTGCCATTGGTGCCCGGTCCGGAGTTCGCCATCGACAGCTTGCCGGTTGTCGAATGCTTCAGCGACGGGTGAAACTCATCCGCGAACTTATAGCCCGGTCCTCCGCGCCCCGAACCTTCCGGGCATCCGCCCTGAATCATGAATTGCGGAATCACGCGGTGAAAGCTGAGGCCATCGTAAAAATTTCGTTTTTCTTTCTTGCCGGTCTTCTCGTTGATGAATTCCTTGGTGCCTTCGGCGAGCCCGACAAAATTTTCCACTGTCTTCGGCGCTTCTTTTTCCAGCAAACGAATCACAATGTTGCCCTGCGAAGTTTCAAAAATCGCATATGTTCCTGCGGCTCTGCTCATGATCTATTATCTCCCCACGTGCACGTAATTATCGTACACGACCCGCAGACGGATTCGCCACCCCGCTACCAGCCTTCCTGTTTGCGCAACTCGGTGATGTGCGCGGTGTGATGACGGCCGTGCCACTCATAAACGAAGAGCAGCCAGTCAATGCTGCGTTCGCCCTGCTCCGGGTGGACGAGTTTGCGTGAAAAATCTTCCGGCTTCAGCGTGCGCCACAGCACATCCCAGCGCTGGTGTAGCGAATCGAGCAGGGTTTGCGAAGGCTCGATGGGCCCGGTCACATCGCCCAGCTTTCCCCAACGGGCCTGGTCGTACGGTCTTATTGTCGGATTATCTTCAGTCATCGCCAGCTTCAGGCGGATGTACGCGTTCATGTGGCTATCAGGCATGTGATGCACTACCTGGCGCACGGTCCAGCCACCTTCGCGATAAGGCGTATCGAGTTGCGCGTCGTTCAGACCGCGCACCGCCGCGCGCAAATTTCTCGGAGCGCGCGCAATCGATTCGATGGCCTGCTGCCGTGTGGTCTGCGTAATGTCTTTGGGTATTTCCAGGTTGCCGACCGGATATCGTGCATCCATGACCATTTCTCCTTAACGTGCCGCCAGTAGTTGAACTATAAAGGCGCTCCGGGACGCGTTCAACTTGAGCGGCGCGAAAAACACTGTCCAATTTGGCTCTGGCCACCCGCACTTGCCGCGCTCAGGTACAATTGACCAATTGTTTTGCGCCATTGTATCCGCAGGGTACCTGCGAGAATCAAATACCAGGAGCTACATAATGCACAACGTGGTCATTATCGGCAGCGGCTGCGCCGGTCTTACGGCTGCTATCTACGCGGCGCGCGCCAATCTGAAGCCTCTGGTTATTGACGGCCACGAGCCTGGCGGGCAACTTACCCTGACCACCATGGTGGAGAATTTCCCCGGCTTTCCCGATGGCATCCTGGGCCACGAACTCATCGAAAATATGCGCAAGCAGGCGCAGAGATTCGGCGCAGAGTTCAACGCCGGAATCGTGACGGATGTGGATCTCTCCAGGCGGCCTTTCAAAATCACGGCAGGTAACGATACCTACGAAGCCAAGACGCTTATCGTGGCTGCGGGCGCTTCGGCGCGCCTGTTGGGATTGCCGGAAGAACGCCCGTTGCTGGGCAGCGGAGTTTCAACCTGCGCCACTTGCGACGGATTCTTTTTTCGCGGCAAGGCCATTGCGGTGGTGGGCGGCGGCGATTCCGCCATGGAAGAAGCAAACTTTCTCACGCGTTATGCTTCGCGGCTGTATCTCATTCACCGGCGCAATGAATTTCGCGCCTCGAAAATCATGATTGACCGCGCGCGCGCCAACGAAAAAATTGAATTCGTAACCCCGGCCGTGGTGGAAAAGATTCTGTCCGATGAAAAAGGCGTGAAGGGTATCCGCCTTCGCAACCCGGACAGTAATGAAGTCCGGGAAATAGAAGTTCACGGCGTATTTGTGGCTATCGGCCACGATCCGAATACGTCGGTTTTTCGCGGCAAGATTGAAACTGACGCCAACGGCTATCTGCTGGCGACCAGTGGCAGCAAAACCAGCGTCCCCGGAGTTTTTGTTGCAGGGGACGTGCAGGATCATCGCTATCGCCAGGCCATCACCGCCGCAGGTTCGGGTTGCATGGCCTCCATGGACGCAGAGAAGTTTCTCGAAGAGCACAAGTGACGAGCGCATGCTGGTTTACGCCTTGGCGCGCTGCCATAATTACTTGGCATGCTTCGTGCTGCCCTCCTGAAACTTTCTGAAAGCAAATCGTTCGCGCATTGGGTCACCACCAATCAACGTACGCGCAGCATGGCGCAACGTTTTGTTCCCGGTGAAACGCTTGGCGAAGCCATAGCCGCCGCGCGCGATTGCAACAACCGGGGCATGATGGTTAGCCTTGATTACTTGGGCGAGAATGTTTCCTCCACGGCAGACGCTCATCGCGCGCGCGATGTCTATCTCGAAATATTCGAACGCATCGCCGCGGAAAACCTGCACGCCAATGTTTCCTGCAAATTGACACAGCTGGGTCTCGACCTCAGCGTGGAATTTTGCGAGGGATTACTGCTCTCCCTGGCGGAGCGCGCTGCCCGCTATGAAAATTTCCTGCGTGTGGACATGGAAGGCTCGGTGTACACGCAGCGCACCGTGGAACTGGTCAAACGCGTGCGCTCGCAAAACTCCGCGGTTGGCACGGTGATCCAATCTTATCTATACCGCAGCGCGGGCGACGTCATCGAATTGCTGGCTTACGGCTGCCGCATCCGGCTTTGCAAGGGCGCCTACAAGGAACCGCCCGAAGTAGCCTATCCAAAGAAAAAAGATGTGGACGCCAATTACGTTGAGCTGATGCAGTTGCTCTTACCCAGCGGCGTTTATCACGGCATTGCCACGCATGATCCCGCTATGATCGCCGCGACTATCCGTTTCGCCGCCGCCAACAAAATATCCAAAAATGATTTCGAGTTTCAGATGCTCTACGGAGTGCGTACCGACTTGCAGCGGCGCCTGGTGAAAGACGGATATCGCCTGCGGATTTACATTCCCTACGGGATCGACTGGTTTCCCTATTTTATGCGCCGGTTAGCGGAACGCCCCGCCAACGTGGCATTCTTCGCGCGCAATCTCCTGCGCGGTTCGTGAATTTTCGCGTACTCTCCACCTTCGGCGTGACGTGAAAAGACTTGGCTGGTGCGTGTCACAAGGATTCGCCCGGTTTGAGCGCGTGTATCTCGAGACCGGCGATGTCTTTGCTTTGTTCGCGTAACTGTTCCGGAGTGCCGGTGAGCACTGGAAACGTTCCGTAGTGCATGGGGATGACGTGCTTCACGCCAAGCAACCGAATGGCCTGCGCCGCTTCGCGCGGCCCCATGGTGAAGTTGTCTCCAATCGGCAGGCACGCAATGTCCGGTTTGTACAATTCCGCTATCAATTTCATGTCGCCGAATACCGTGGTATCTCCGGCGTGAAACACCGTGAGCCCGCCGGGCATTCGAACGATGAAGGACGCCGCTTCGCCGGCATAAATATGCTTGCCGTTTTCTTCGATGGCGTTCGAATGAAAAGCATGGCTCATGGTGGCTTCAAACTCTCCAATGCGCACCGTGCCGCCCTTCGACATGGCCTTGACCTGAGCGCTGAATCCTTTCGCGCCGATCCAGTCCGCGGTTTCGAAAATGGCCGCGATAGCCGGCTTGTGTTCTTTTGCCAGCGTCAGCAAATCGCCGAAGTGATCGCTATGCGCGTGCGTTAGGAATATGGCATCGAGCCTCGGCATTTTCTTCAAATTATCCGGACACTTCGGGTTGGTGGTCACCCACGAATCGAGCAGCGCCACCTGTCCGCTGCGGGTAGTGAGCGAAAACGTGCTGTGCCCAAAAAAAGTAATTTTGTTGCCTTTCATATCGAGCATGAAATGTTCTCCGGGAATTTGGATGAGTTGCAGGGGAAAAAGTGTCAGTGCAAACGCAGCTCGCAGCGACTCTTACTTCGACGAATCGGCCGCGGCAGTTCCTGAGCTTAGCACCATGCGAATCGCGGCTTCATAGGTGTCGCGATTGTTTTCGCCCAGCAGGTGCCCGATTTGGCGCCCGTCTTTGGCATAGAAGAACGACGCGGGAATCGCGCCATTCCACCCCGGCATCACCGACTGCACGAAATCCGCTTCGCCGCCCTTTTTCTTGCGAAAGTTCGGAAAGACCGGTTTGTAACGCGCCATAAAACGTCTCATCAGAATCTTGTCGCCGTCGTCATCAAGATTTACGCCCACCACGTGCAGTCCCTTGGGTGCGTATTCCTTGGCCAACTGATTCAACATGGGGTATTCATCACGGCATGGTTCGCACCAGGTAGCCCAGAACGTGACGACGAGTGGTTTTCCGCGATATTGCTCCACCAGTTTCTGATATCCCTGGGCATCGATCAATTCAAGTTCGCCCGGGGTGGATGCCGGCGCGGTCCCCTGGGCCATCGCCAATGCGGCCATGCTGAAGCAGAGTAAAAGTGCTGCGCCAATCGCTCGCCTGATCATAGTTTTTCCTGTACACCTGTATTTTAGCTGCCTGATCGAATGTTGAGAATCTGAATCGCGTTAACGTACAATGAGTATGCGTCTTCGCCCAAGCGTCGCTACTGAAGCCTCACCCTGTTGGACGCCCGCGCTGCTCGCCTGTCTTTCGTGGCAAAGGAGATTTTGAATGGCTTATGTAATCGCCGAGCCGTGCACCGGCACTAAGGATACCGCGTGCGTGGACGTTTGCCCTGTGGATTGCATCCACCCACGCAAGGACGAACCGGGCTTCGAAGGCGTGCCGCAACTGTATATCAATCCCGTGGAGTGTATTGACTGCGGCGCATGCGTTCCGGTTTGCCCCGTAACCGCGATATTCGCTCTCGAAGACCTGCCGGAAAAGTGGCAGAGCTATACCCCGGTCAACTCTGACTATTTTGCTGTCAAATAAGTTTTGACAATGTTGAGTTAAGTTTGCGGCGCGCCCCCGGGCGCGCCGTTTTTATTAACATGCGAACGGTTTTGCGCATTAAAATGCGCGAAACGTACCGGAAAGCAAAAAGCTATGAGCGAAGCAACGGCACCGTCGGAGAAAACTCCAAATTTCGTCAGGCCAGGGTTCAACAACATCGCTCCGTACATCTTAGTCAACGGCGCGGCACGGTTCATCGATTTCCTAAAAAATGCTTTTGAAGTGACGGAGCGAATTCGCGTCCCGCGGCCGGACGGTTCAGTCATGCATTGCGAAGTCGGTGTGGGCAACTCAGTGATTGAATTGGGCGACGCGGACGAGCAGCATCCACCGCGGCCAACGGCGGTCCATTTGTACGTCATGGATGCGGACACTACTTTCGAGCGTGCGTTGCGGGCAGGCGCGACATCTATGGAACCCGTAGCGAACCAGCCTTGGGGTGACCGGCAGGGTTGCGTCAAGGATGACTTCGGCAACGTGTGGAGAATTGCGACACCCAACGGTTGGGCTCCCGGACCGCAGGGAATTCTAAGTATTCAGCCTTATCTGTTTTTGCGCGACGCCGACAAGATGATTCCGTTCGCGGAAGCGGCGTTTCGCGCGGCGGCTGAAGGTGTTGCCAAATCCGACGACGGCAAGGTGCTCCACGCGACAATTCGAATTGGCAGCGGCACTCTTGAAATCGAGGAAGCCCACGACCAATTTCATCCCATGCCGTGCTACCTGCATGCCTACGTGCCCGACGCCGATGCCACTTACCAGGAGGCCACTCGCGCCGGCGCGACTTCCGTGGAGGTGCCAAACGACAAGCCCTACGGCGAACGCTCCGCCACCGTGAAAGATCCGTTTGGCAACACCTGGTTTCTAGCTACGTATCTCGGCGCTTCTCGATGAGAGCTAAGCCATGACTTGTCGTCACTGCCTTCCGCCAGTCGGGTTATTGCTACTCGCACACTCCATCACGTTCGCTCAATCTCCCGCGGCGGCGCAACGACCGCCTGACGGCGGCACCCGCGAAGTGCTTATCAGCATTCTTATCCCATCGCTTCCGAACGCGCCCTTCACCGCTACTGTAAAAACCGAATGGATCCGACGGCTCGCTGACGGCAGCACGATCACGCTTACAAATCACCGCGCTATAGCGCGCGATAGATCCGGTCGCATTTTTCAAGAGCGCCGCTTGCTCGTCCCTGATAACCAGCAGCAGGATTCGCCGATTACACAAATTGAGATTAGCGACCCCGTTTCCCACCAACTTTATATATGTGTGCCCCAGGAGCTGGTGTGCCAAGTTGAGGTGTTTTCCGCGCCCACTGATTCTCAATCGCCTTTAGCTCCCGTGCCCACAAAAACATCCGGCTCCCTGAACGTGGAGGATCTTGGGAAACGTTCGATTAATTCTATCGAGACTACAGGACGGCGAGAGACAGTAACCATCGCGAGTGGTTCGATCGGCAACAACAGTCCCCTGCTGATGAAACGAGAATTTTGGTATTCATCGTTGCTTGGTATCAATCTGAGCAGCACCAGACAGGATCCGCGATTCGGAACTCAGAGTTTTGAGGTTATTGATGTTGTCATGGGCGAGCCTGACGCTAAGATTTTTGAATTGCCAAGCGGTTCCAAAGTGATTGACCTGAGAGATTCCCCCCGGTCGATACGCCACCTTCAACTTCAAATTGATTTCATTGCAGTCGCCACTATGAAGTATTTTCCCCGACCACAATGGCGTTACAACGCCGAGACCATGCGGGCGATGGCGTCGTCGAAGGTGGATTTGCCATCGAGGTAGGGTTGCCAGAACTGTGTGAGGAGCTTGAGATAGCCGTCCCAGCCGCGCTGATAGATGCCCTCGCGTATCGCGTAGGGAGTGTAGCTGGCTCCCGACACACTCGCATCCGGGCTGCCGTCGGCATTGGTGACGGCGATGACCGGGCGGATGACCTCCCCGGTAGTGTAGAAGATGAGCGCGTGCCAGAGATCACGGGGGATGCCCTTTTCGCGCTGGCGGCATTCGCGGATGATCGCCTGTTGCACGGTGTCGGCGATACCGTGCGAAGCTTCGTGGAAAAGCACTTCGAGGGCTTCCGCGCCTTGATTGCGCGGGTCGGCGCTGGAAATCGTGACGTGCAGCGGGTCAAGCGTGGTGTACGCGCCGGAGCGATTGGCGTAAGCACATACGTCCACGCGAATCTTATCCTTGGGCCACTTGGTCTGGTAAATGTCGGCAAGGCGCTGCGAGAGGCCCAGGCCCTGTTCGCGCACCAGCGGCGCTACGCGCAAAACCCAGCGGCGGTTGGCGAGATCATGCGTGGGCCATTCATGCGCGCGATAGACGACCGCAGCGCCTTCGAGCACGTGGGTTAGATTTGCCGGCAGACCGGCGTCGCAGGTTTTCTTTTTCCGCCCCGATAATTCATCGCAGCCATCGAAGTCCCCTAGCTGGTTTTTGATGAGAATCAGTTCAGTAGTGAACAGCGGGTCTTTATCTATGTAATTCGCGGCGTAATAGTTGAGCGCCTCGTCCCAGGCGCGCTGTTCGCTGGCGCTTAGCGGGGTTTTGGCGTTAGGGGTTCTGAACGTGGGACGGGATTTGGATGCTGGTTTGTCATGGTCGGCGTTTGCCGATGCCTGTGTTCGCTGGGGTGTGCGAAATTTTGCTTCCTGGTACAGCGTGTGATGAAGATTTACCCAGAAGTCGCTGTGGAATTCAAAAACAGGCAGGGGGCCGTAAACGGAGCCTTCGTTGCTTTGCGCACCTGCGCGCGTGGGCGGCGGCGTGATGACGACAAACATGAGAAGTAGTGAACAGATCAGGCGCCTGGGCATGCGAATTTGATGATACTAGCGTTAAGTCCGGGCACACACAATACGGTCCGGGATGGAAAATTTCGAGAACATGTCCCGTAAAAACTAAAGATTGTGAGACTGGCGGAATTCGCGGACCACGGTGGTTACATCGCGTTGTTCGGCGTCCACGAGATAGTTGAGGTGCCGCATCTCTGGACCGGTCACTTTACCGCCCAGCTCGGCGAGAGTAGCGCGGAGCTGGGGAAATTTTTCGAGTGTGGCCTGGCGAATGATGGGAACGGCGTCATAAGGAGGGAAGTAGTGGCGGTCGTCTTCGAGGATGACGAGATGCAGCGAATCGATGACGCCATCGGTGGAGTTGCCGGCCACAATGTCCACCTTGTGGTCCTGCAGGGCGCGGTAGATAAGGCCGAGATCCATCTCACTCGGTTGCCCCGCGAAGTGCAGGCCGTAGCGCTCGCTCCAACCGCGAAAACCGTCGGCGCGCTCCAGAAATTCGTAGCCGACACCAGCGCGCCATTGGGGAGCGTAGGGAAGAATGTTCGAAGTTGTTTTGAGATGCAGGCGCTGCGCGTCGTCTCCGCGAATGACCATGGCAAAAGTGTTTTCGAAACCGAGCGGCTCGGTGACTGAAAATTGGAAACGGTCCGCGTAGCCCTGTTTTACCTGCTGGTAGACGGCGGCGGAATCGCCGGTAGGAGATTCGTTAAGGACGGCATTGAGCGCCGTGCCGGTGTACTCCACATAGAGGTCAACCTGGCCGGCCTGCATGGCTTTGTGAACGAGCAGCGTGCCGCCAAGATTGGTTTTCCGTTCCACATGGATACCCGTGCGCGCCTCGATATGCTGGGCGAGCAGTTCGGCCAGTACCACCTGTTCGGTGAAAAATTTCGACCCGATTACGATCTCGTTTTTTCGCGTGGAGTGGCAGGAACCGAAGAAAGTGGCCGCCAGGAGTACAGGGACCATGGGATAAACGAGGCGGCGCATGAGGGATAAGTTCTCATGTGCGAAGGGAAAGAGGAAGGAGGAAGTATTCACGATCTCGAGCAATAATCGTAAAGAAAGCAAACGGCGAAATCAGTTGCTTTCCGCGGCGAGACTACACACAATCCGCACTCCCAGGGACAACGTAGGAGTGACTTTCAGCAAGCCGGAGATGACAATGCTCGACCGAAGAAATTTTCTAACCACCGCAACCACGGGACTAACCGGACTTCTTGGGTTACGTGGCGACTTACTGGACCAACTGCAAAATCTTCCGGCAGCGCTGCCCGATCACGCGCTCCTCGACAAAGATGAGGACGCTTACTGGGCTGAACTTCGTAAGCAATTTCTGATTCCCGGAGACGAGGTGTACCTCAACAACGGCACCGTGGGCTCCAGCCCGGCACCCGTTTTGCGCGCCATTTTCGATGGATACACCACCACCGAGAAACTGGACCAGCGTGAGCCCGAGGATTATCCCATCTGGGGATACGCCTCCTGGAACGAGTTCCGCGATCCGCTCGCCGCCTTTGTGGGCTGCCATCGTGACGAAATCGCGCTGCTGCGTAACGCCACGGAAGCGAACAGCTACATCGCCAACGGCGTGGACATGAAGCCCGGCGACGAAGTGCTGATGACCGACCAGGAGCATCCTGGCGGCGAACATCCGTGGAACTTGAAAGCCAAACGCTACGGCGTCGTGGTGAAAAAAATTACGTTGCCGCGGCCGGTGAAAAGCGCCAGCGAAGTGCTCAATCTTTTCAACGACGCCATCACTCCGCGCACGCGGGTAATTTTTTTCAGCCACATCAGTACTTTTTCCGGGGTTGTTTTGCCCGCGAAGGAACTCGCCGCGCTGGCCCGTTCCAAAGGGATTCTTTCCGCGGTGGATGGCGCGCACACCCCGGGCATGATGCGCCTGAACGTGCATGAGCTGGGCTCTGACATGTACTCCTCGAGCCCGCATAAGTGGCTGCAGGCGACTAAAGGCTCCGGATTTCTCTATGTTCGCGACGAAGTGATTGACCGGTTGTGGAACACCATTGCTACGGAAGGCTGGGATGACCCGAAAATTCGCGCCGAAAGATTCCAGCGCATAGGTAGCTCGAACGTGCCCGCACTGTGGGGTCTACGCGCCGCAATCAGGCTGGCCAACGATATTGGCATGGATCGGATAGAACGCCGCCACCGCGCGCTCGGTGACTACCTGCTTGCGGAAATGCTCAAGCGCGGCGCGATTTCGTGGACTTCGCCCGATCCCACCCTGCGTTGCGCGATCGTTACCGTAAATGTGCCGCCGGTTCCGCGGATGGATTTGGAAAATTGGCTGTGGCACACGCACAAGATACGCATTCGCGGCGCCGATCCCAACAAGCTGCGGCTATCGACGCCGTACTACTTGCAGAAGAAAGACATCGACCGGTTTTTAGAGAAGTTTGACGAATACAAACGCGAAAAAAAGATGGCGTGATTATTTTCGTGACCCTTGGCCTAGTGCGGCCGAGTTTTAAGTCACCAGGCTTACTGAATCGGAGAACTAGCCACCGTCGCGGCGCCAGAAACCGCGTACCTGATCACATTAGAGTTGTCGGTGAAGAATCCTCGCTGGCCGGTCGAGCCGGACGTGACTGGCTGGCCGGTTAGAGTGTAGGAATACGTCCGGCCGCCGATCGCGGCAGCAGGAGCGTAAGTGAACCAATAGCCACTCTTGCCGGTCGCCGCAGCGCCCGCGTTGGCCAAGGTATCGTCGACCAAGCATGCTGCGGCAGTCGAAGCAACGGCGCAAGGTGCCGCGCCTCCCAGGTTCGCCAAAGTTACCGTGAAGCCCAAGTCAGGATAATTTGAGCTGTAGCTGAATTCCGCGGTGTTGATGGTGCGAAGCGATCCTACAGCCGAAGACTCGTTCGCAGCCATCTTGGAACGTAGCAAGTTCGGGATGGCTATGGCCGCGATGATCAAGATGATCGCCACGACGATCAGCAACTCGATAAGGGAGAAGCCCTTTTGCCTGTCCATGCCTGATCTCCTTCAAACGCCGTTTGAGGGCCGCGGGGCGACCCTTGATGTTATATGTGGCAAGCCTCGTTCCAATCTCAAGAAGGAAGTACCCCCAAGATATTCTGCTAAGTCCTTTACTGTCATCATCAGAAATGTTGAATTGGATCAGGCCGCAACCGGAACTAGCACACCGCCCCGGAAAGCACGGAAATTGACATTTTTTGTCACTGGAGTGTGACTATAAAGGCGCGGTCCGGCTCCCTCAGAAATCCGGTTTATATGGTTTATATGATGAACCAGGTCAACCGCCCGTCGAATCGCAACGCGCTCTAACGCAACGTTTCAGTGGATGCGCAGGCGCCGTTCGACGAGGGCGAGGAAGAGGTCGGCAATAATGGCGAGGAGAGCGGCGGGAATGGCACCGGCGAGGATTACGGAATCGCTGACCATGGCGACTCCGCGGAAGATAAATGTGCCCAAGCCGCCCGCGCCTATGGCCGCAGCGATGGTGGCTACTCCGATAGTGATAACGGTAGCGGTGCGGACGCCCGCGAGAATTATGCTCAGCGCGAGCGGCAGGCGCACGCGGGTGAGGATTTGCGTGTTGGTCATACCCATGGCTTCGGCGGCCTCGAGCACGGCCGGATCGATGCTGGTCAGTCCGACATAGGTGTTGCGGAGAATCGGAAGCAGCGCGTAGAGCACCAGCGCGACGATGGCGGTGCGGCGGCCGATGCCGCCAATGAATGGGATGGGAATCAAGAACCCAAATAGCGCGAGACTAGGGATGGTTTGAAACACGCTGGCGATTCCAAGAAAGACAGTGCGCAGCGCGGGGCGCTGCACGATGAACATACCCAGCGGCACGCCGATAGCAATGGCAATGAACATGGCGATCAGCACCAGCTGGACGTGAGCGAGAGTGGCGTCGAGAATCTCGGACCGGTGAGTTAGAAAAAATGTCCAGGGGCTCAAGCGAACGCTCCCGGAATGGTTTGCAGCGACGCGGTGAAAGCCTTCACTTCAGGATGATCGATGTGTAGAAATTCCAGGGGAGGCGCGCTGGCGACAATGCGGCCAGCTTTAAGCAAGACGATGCGGGACGCCAGCAGGAGGGCTTCGCGCAGATCGTGCGTCACGAAGACAATAGTTTTTCCCAGGCGGTGGGCCAGTTCGGAAAATTCGTGCTGCAGTTCGGCGCGCGTGACCGGATCGAGGGCGCCGAAGGGCTCGTCCATCAAGAGTATGCTCGGGTCGGCCGCGAGCGCACGCGCCACACCGACACGTTGGCGCTGGCCGCCAGAAAGCTGTGCGGGCCGGCGCTGCGCGAATTCGCCGGGCTCGAGCCCGACCAGGCTCAGTAGCTCTGCCGTGCGCGCGGCGATGCGAGCCTGAACCCATTTTTCGAGCCGGGGAACGAGGCCGACATTTTCCGCCACGGTAAAATGCGGGAACAGGCCCGCGTCCTGGATGACGTAGCCGATATGGCGGCGCAAGCGGATGGGATCCCAGTCCGAGGTTGCTTTTCCGCCCACCAAGACCTGGCCGTCTGATGGCATCAACATGCGATTGATCAAACGCAGCAAGGTGGTTTTGCCGCTACCGCTGCGCCCCAATAACACCAGTGTTTCAGAGGAGTTAGCGATCAAGGACAGATTCGCGACCAGAGCTTCGGACCTACCTTTAATACGGTATGTCACACCTCGAAACTCGATGGTAGCCTCTTGTGTTCCAGACGGAGCGGGAGACCCGGTCGCAGAAAGTGTTTGACGCATCGGACGCTTATCATAGAGCATCTAACTCCCCGCGCCGTACTTGAATACGTCAGGCCAAGTCCCTCAACGATGATCCCCACAATCACTAAGGAAAAGCGGCCATGGGAGCAATAGCAAGCGCCGTACGGCAGCGCAGCAGTTTGAGCGCCCGTTTAACCAATGCCCGGGCGCGTACGGATGAATTATTCGCCATCGTGCGCCCGGAAGCCATGTACGAGAGGCCCATCTCCGAGCGTCATCGCATTATTTTTTATGTTGGGCACCTGGAGGCCTTTGACTGGAACCTGTTGGCGGATCGCGCGTTCGGGCTCAAGCCGTTCCAGCGCACTTTTGATCAACTATTCTCTTTCGGCATCGATCCTGTAGGCGGCGGGCTGCCAACGGACACGGCTGCTGACTGGCCCGCCCGGGAAGAGATCGCCGCCTACACGCAGAAAATACGCGACAAGCTCGATCAGGCCATCGAGGAAGCGTTGAGCAAGTCCGCCGACGGCCATCCACAATTGAAGACCATGCTGGAAGTCGCCATTGAGCATCGCCTGATGCATGCCGAAACCTTGGCGTATATGCTGCATCGCCTGGGCAGCGAGAAAAAAATTGGCGAGCCGCCGGTAAGGACCCCAAAGAAGGCGCGCATGAAGTCTCCGCTGGTCGAAATTCCCGAAGGCCCAGCGATGTTGGGCCTGGTGATAAACACTGGCGAAGAGTTTGGCTGGGATAACGAGATGCAAGCCCACGAAGAGGAAGTGCCGGCGTTCGCCATCGAAAAGTGCAACGTGACCAACCGGGATTTTCTGCAATTCGTCCAGGCCGGCGGATACCAAAATCGTGCCCTGTGGGATGACGCCTCCTGGGAGTGGAAAAACTTGGAGAACGTGGAGCATCCGGCGTTTTGGCGCCGTGCCGGAAATTTGTGGATGTATCGCGGGATGTTTGGAGAGGTGCGGCTGCCTCTGGACTGGCCGGTTTATTTAAGCCACGCGGAAGCGACGGCTTACGCCGCCTGGAAGGGAAGGAAGCTTCCGACGGAAGCGCAATTTCACCGCGCGGCCTACGGAAATCCAAATAAATCGGAGCCGGAAAGACTTTACCCCTGGGGCAATGAACAGCCCACAGAGCGGCACGGCAATTTCGATTTTCACGAGTGGGAGCCTTCGCCGGTGGGCATGCATCCAGCGGGCGCGAGCGCTTTCGGCGTGCAGGATCTGGTGGGCAATGGGTGGGAATGGACGCGCACGCAATTTGCGCCGTTTCCAGGATTCCAGGCCATGTCCTTCTACCCGGGATATTCGGCGAATTTTTTTGACGGTAAGCACTATGTGATGAAGGGCGGCTCGGCGCGCACGGCAGCATGCATGCTGCGGCCGTCCTTTCGAAATTGGTTTCAGCCGCATTACCCGTACGTATATGCAACTTTCCGCTGCGTTGAGGATTGAGAGAAAAAGATGAGTGAGGCCATGCTGACTCAGACCCTTCCTGTTCAACAGCTCTCGGAATTTGCTGCTGAAGTGCGCGCCGGGTTGACCAAGAGCGGCCAGCGCGAACTTCCGTCGAAATATTTGTACGACGAACTGGGCTCCGCACTGTTTGAAGCGATTTGTGTGTTACCGGAATACGGCTTGACGCGCGCCGACGCGCGACTGCTGGAGAATCACGCGCGGGAGATCGTCAGCCGGTTGCCGTCCCCCGTTCAGGTCGCCGAACTGGGCAGCGGCACCGGGAAAAAGACGCGCTGGATTCTGGAAGCGCTGTCGCAACGCCAAAAAACTTACTATTACCCCATCGAGATTTCGCCTTCGGCTTTGGCAGCCTGCGAAAAAGAAATGGGACAGATCGAGCTGGTCAGCGTGGTGGGCTACGAACAGCCTTATCTGGAAGGATTAAGCGCGGTGGCGGACCGCAGGGAAGAATCGGATCATCTGCTGGTACTATTTTTGGGCAGCACCATCGGGAATTTTGACCGCGACATGGGGCGAAAGTTTTTGCGTGACATGCGCGAGATTTTGCTTCCCGGTGACGCTCTGCTGCTGGGGACGGACCTGGAAAAAGACATTAAGACGCAAATTCTGGCTTATGACGACCCCGCCGGGGTTACGGCAGCGTTTAACCTGAATATTCTGGGCCGCATCAATCGAGAGTTGGGCGCGAACTTTAACCTGGCGGCGTTCCGGCACGAGGCGCGATGGAACGCCGTGGAGCGTCGCATCGAGATGCATCTGGCTTCAGTGTGTCGGCAAACAGTGGAAATCCCCGCCGCACGCCTGCGGCTGATGCTGAACGAAGGCGAAAGCATCTGGACGGAAAGCTCGCATAAATACAAGGCGGCGGAGGTTTTGGAAATGGCCGCGGACACCGGATTCCGTTGTGAAGGCCAGTGGATCGATGCGGAATGGCCCTTCGCGCAGAACTTGCTCATCGCCACATAGGGCAGCGGCCATCCTTCCACCCGCAACTGCGCAAAACTGCGCAAAACTGAATGTCTAAGGTTTTGTTCCGGTGCGCTTCCGGTATTTGCTGTATCGCGAAAACGGTATCGTCTACCCCATAATCTGCGACACCGTAGCGTTCTCTATCACGGTCCCCGCAGTGAGATTGCCCGGTTTTGACGGGATGCGCGCAAGTTGTCCTGTTTGCCGCTCAATCCCCATTGCCATAAAGGAGCCGTTATGATCGCTGCGCGCAAACAGTTTGCCCACGTGGTGTTATTTTACTGCCCGCGATGCCGGGGCCCGATCGCTTCCGCGTTTTCAACCTCCGATGCAAGTGCGGTGTGCCGCTGCGGTTGGATTGGCAATGGATTAGACCTCACGGCTGTGAATCAGTCCATCCAGCCATGGGAAGCCATCTGCGAAGCGCCCGAACCGTCTCCGCGCGAGACCGCCGGCGCCAACACTTCCAACTCAGACAATTGGCTTTTCCGCGTGGCCAAGGAAATCGCTTCGCTATCGAAAAAGTTGAAAGCGCAGCCCGCCGGCGTCTAGCACCTCGCCTTTGAGCTAACGGCGGCAACAAGCACATCACGCGGCGGCCACACCGGCCACCGATTTGACTTGCATTCTGCAAGCTTCCGCGCTCACATTTGTGACGCCTACAATGAAAGAGGGGTATCGCTGGTATATTTTCAAAAAACGCGGAAGGCCTGGTGATTCATGAGTGCTATGGAAGACTTTCCCCGCATCACTCCGTTTCTGTGGTTCGATTCGAACGCCGAGGAAGCCGTCAATTTTTACCTGACGGTGTTCAAAAATTCTCGCCGGCTCGACGAGTTAAGAAATTCCGGCGACGCGCCGGGGCCCAAGGGCGGCATTCTTACTATCGCCTTCGAACTCGATGGCCAGCGATTCACCGCGCTCAATGGCGGGCCGCACTTCAAGTTTAACGAGGCAGTTTCTTTCGTGGTGCGCTGCGATTCCCAGCAGGAGGTGGACGATTACTGGTCCAAACTATCCGCGGGCGGCGCCGAAAGCCAGTGCGGCTGGCTCAAGGACAAATTTGGACTCTCGTGGCAAATCGTTCCCGCGCGGCTCCCTGAACTCGTCAAAAACACGAAGGCTATGCAGGCGATGATGGCTATGAAAAAGATAAACATCGCGGACCTTGAAGCGGCGGCGAAGTCGTAACACCCGACGATTCCAGCCTTGCTTGGAATCATGCCCGGGTCGGAGTTTTTGCCTTATCGTTATGCTTTCGAACATCGATGTTGGGGGCCAGATTCATCGTAACTAGAATGCTCCAGCCCAGGAGGTACAAGGACCGACCTCCGGCGAGTTGTCGTAAACTCCAGACAGAGATAGAGCGGTTCGGCTGAAAAATTGACTGGATTTCAGTGCCCCAAGCCGGCGCTTTATCCGTCCCTTCAAGGTCTCACATGCTGAACACGGAGCGTCGCCGCACTCCAAGATTTCCCTTCGTGGCTGTCGCGGAAATCACCGAAAAAGTCTCAGCTACAGAAATAGTGACGCAAGTGAGTGAAATAAGCCTGTACGGCTGCTACATCGATCACCAAAATCCATTTCCGCCGGGCACCGCGGTTACGCTGAAAATCTTTTCAGAATCGGAAGTTTTTGAAGCCGCAGCGAAAGTTTTGTATGCCCACCCGAACCTGGGCATGGGACTCGCCTATTACGAGGTATCTTTGCGCAGTTCGGGGATACTGCGTGGCTGGCTGTCCAGGGCGCAGACCGTGGAAGACAAATCGCGCGCTTGAAATAAGTCTCAAGCGTAGCCGGACGGCGCCACCGTCATTGTCGATAACAGGCTGGCCAGAAACCGCCGCGAATTTGTTATGTTCGCCTTTCGGCGTGTTCCTCTGAAAGTTCCGAATAATCTGCTGCCGCGCCATTTGCCGCGCTATTTGCCGCGCCATTTGCCGCGATAGTTCATGAGTCTCCGGAATCGGCCGTAACCTGGGTATAATTTGGTGGCCATGTCCCGGGCTTACCGAAATTTTCTTTTTGTTGTTTGCATTTGGGGCTTCCCGCTGCTCGCTCCAATCGGCCGTTCTGCTCCTGCGCCCGCGTGGAAAGGTGTGGTGCGCGACGCCTCCGGGAACACCGTCAGTGGAGCCATCCTCGAACTTCGCGCGACATCCGGGAATGCGAACTACGCCGTCAAGACGTCAGAACAGGGCGAATTTGTGCTCACGGGAATTGTTGCGGGGGATTACGAACTCCGCGTGACCAGTGCAGGTAAAACATGGAAGTCCTCAACTGCTTTACTGATCAGCGACGAATCCGCGCTCACTACGGCGATCGAGCTTTCGAATCAAAGCTCAGAAATTCGCATCACCTCGAGCACAAAAACTCCTCCAGCTCAGGCCGGCGGCGAGCATCTCTCCAAGGAAAAAGTTTCCAGCCTTCCGTTGAATGAACGGGATTTCAGCAAGCTACTGCTGCTCGCCGCGGGCACCATGACGGACGCCAACGGAGCCGCAAACTTCACCCAGCAGTTCGCGGTAAACGGCCAGCGCGGGGTAACTTCCGTTTTTGCCATTGATGCCGGTGACACTACCGACCCTGAACTAGGCGGCGCGACTTTCGCCAATTTCAATGTGGACGCCATCCAGGAAGTGCAGTCCAGTTCCGGCGTAATGCCTGCCGAGATTGGCCACGGCGCGGCCGGCTTTAATAACGTAATCACCAAGTCCGGCACCGACCAGCTTCACGGCAGCGCCTTCGAATTTATTCGCAATGCGGCGTTCGACGCGCGAAATTTCTTCGATCATAAAAACGATCTGGACCCGCGACGCATTCCCGCGTTTGCCCGCAACGAATTCGGCGTGACCAATGGCGGCCCGGTGGTGCTGCCGAAAATTTACGATGGCCGCGGCAAAACTTATTATTTCGGAGAATATCAAGGCTTCCGCCAGGTCCTGGGCACCACGCAGGTTTTTCCTGTTCCGACCGCCGCGGAACGACAGGGTATCGATACCACTTCATTTCCCGGCGATACATTGAACGTTCCCGTGGCCGCGGCCATCGCACCGCTGCTGGCGCGCTATCCGTTGCCTAACGATCCTCAAGGACCGTACGGCGCGCGCACCTACGCCGCGTCTTCCAAAGTGGTCACCAACTCCGACCAGTTTTCTGTGCGTGTAGACCACCACATTTCAGACAAGGCCACGCTGCTCACACGTTTCAGCCTGAACCAGGTGAATGGTCCGGTTACCAACCCCGATCAGAGCGCCATCGATCCCAGCTTTGGCGTAAGTTTTTTCGATCACCAGCGCAACGCCATCGTGAAATATGCGCGCACCATATCTGCACGTCTCGCCTCGACTACTTCCTTCAGCTACATTCGCAGTACACCGTTTTTTCCCACCATTAATCACACCGATCCGGCGCTCGGTTTCGGTGATGGTGTTTTTGTAGGCTTCAACGCGGCGGACGGCTCCATCTTCGGTTCGTTCGGAAATGTGTATCAGCTCAAACACGACATGAGTTATGTGCGCGGCACGCATGCTTTCAAATTTGGCGGAGAAATTCGCTGGAATAAAGACGCGACTATATTTGGCAGCAATCCCAGCGGCGCGTATTCCTTCGGCGGCGGCACGGCGTACTCGCCGGTGTTCATTCCTTCGGTGAGCGGAACGCACGATATTCTGCCGGGTGATCCACTTCCTGATGCTCTCACCGGATTGCTGACCGCGACGCCGTACTCCTACACCATCACCGCGCTCGCGCGCCTAACGCCCGGCGGCGACAAGTTCGATGAAGCCTCCGTCCGCCGCGAAGCCTACAATTTATATTTCCAGGACGTTTGGAAAGCCAATCCCAAACTCAGTGTCAGCTACGGTCTGCGCTACGACATCAATACGCGCATCAAGGAATCCAAACAGCGCACCTCGCAGGCGTTTCCGGTGGATGGGCAGGGCAAGTCCGTTCCGTTTCTCACGCCTGGTGCGCCGGAGATACTTATCTACAATCCGCAACCGGTTTACCCCATGGATTGGAACGGCTGGGGCCCACGGCTTTCCGTCGACTACGCGGTGACCACGCGCACCACCGTGCATGCCGGCGGAGCGATCACCACGCTGCTGCCCAATCTCTGGCAGGACAATTTCGTGACCGGCAGTTTTCCGCTGAATTTTCAGCCGGTGATTACGGCATTACCCGATGTGGCGGTGCCGTTTCACAACACTGCGGTGCCGCTAATGCTCCCCGATGTTTTCAGCACCGCGGGGCAGCCGCTTTTTCCGTCCGGCGATTCTTCCAGAGTGCCGGCCAACACGCAGGTTGATTTGCAGAGATTCCAGAATGATCTGGCCGGCATCACGCCCGGCAACGAAGTTCAGCTCTTCAATTTAGGAGTGATAGACAGGCATTTCCGCAACGGGTACATCGGCACGTACACGGCGGGGATTGACCACGATTTCGGTAACGCGAAGCTCAGCGTTGCGTATATGGCTACCGCGGGAATTCACCTGCCTATCGTGTATTCGCCCAACGGTTTTACCGGCGCGGACCCGGCCTTCGCTCCTTACACGCAATTTAACTCTGCAGGCCACGCCGTTGGCGGGTTTGGCCCGGAGTCCATCATGACCTCCGGCTCGCACTCCAGCTATCATTCCTTGCAGACCAGCGTCACCGGGAATTACTCGCGCCTCGGCCTCAGCCTGCAGGCCAGCTACACTTTTTCCAAATCTCTCGATGACGCCAGCGCTGTCCTTGGAGGTCTTCCCCCCAGCGGCAGCGCCATCCTGCAAACCGCGCCACAAAATCCGCTGAATCAGGCAGCGGACAAGGGGCCATCCACATTCGATGTCGCTCACGCCTTCACCCTGAGCCTGATTCAATCCCTGCCCTTTGACCGCCTCAATTTTCTACAGCCGCTTGGAAAGAAAGTCATCGCCGGCTGGCAGGTCTTGAACATCACCACGCTTACCACCGGACCACCATTCACCGTTTATTCCGGAATCCAACAAACGGGCTTGGGCGCAGGCGGCGCGGACCGTCCCGATCTCGTCGCGACGCCGCAATTCTCCACCAGCCGGCCGATCCGCGAAGATTATTTTGGCCGCGGCGCGGACAACAGTTCGTTTTTCTTCATTCCCATTAACGTTGCGGGCGGAACCGGCCCTAATCAAGGACGCTTTGGCACGCTGGGCCGCAGCACTTTCCGCGGCCCGGGCTTTCACAATTTCGACTTGGCGTTGATTAAGGACACCCCATTCGGTCACCGCGACAATCGTGAGCTTGCCGTGCTGCAATTTCGCGCCGAATTGTTTAATATTTTCAACGTGGTCAATTTTGGATTGCCTTCAAACACCGTATTGGGCAGCGGTTTTGGGCTGATCAGCCGCACTGCCGGCAATTCCCGCCAGATTCAGTTTTCGCTCAAATTGATTTATTGATTCAGCCGCGCCGCGCATAAGCGAATTCCACCCGCTCAACTGTCCCCATCGAACAGGCTATCCGGCCGGTAACCAATTAAAACTTTGTGGCCTTCCAGAAATCCAAAAGTGTCTCGCCCAGCATCATAATCTGTTCAGGCTCACTATGCGTCCACGTGCAAACCGGTTAATGATGTTAGAGCTGGGAATATTGTCCTGCCTATTTGTTCCTTTTGCTCAAGCACAGCAAGAAGTCCCTCCGGTGATTTCAACCGGGCCCAGTGCACTGCCGGACCCGCCGTTATCTAGTGAGTTTCTCCAGCCGCGATTTATACCCGACGGCAATGAGTCATCGCACGGGCTTGTCAGCGGCAGAATTGTCGATCCCTTCGGCGTGCCCGTTACTGGCGCGCGGGTAACCTTGACGTCCGAAAGTCCGGGGCCGGCCCAGACGCTTTTATCAGGTGACGATGGCCAATTTTCTTTTT
This sequence comes from Acidobacteriota bacterium, assembly GCA_030774335.1. Lineage (GTDB taxonomy): Bacteria > Acidobacteriota > Terriglobia > Acidiferrales > UBA7541 > Acidiferrum. The sequence continues at coordinate 30,741 of JALYLI010000044.1, forward strand.
CGAATGCCGCGCCGGGACCCTTTCAACTCACCATCGTGTCTGCAGGATTCGCGGATCAAAAGTTTTCCGGCGTGCTGCATTCCGCTCAGAATTTTACCGTGCCACCAATCGTGCTGGCCCTCGCCTCGGTCGTCACCGAGGTACGGGTAACGCCCTCCATAGCGGAAGTCGCTCAGGAGCAGATTAAACAGCAGGAGAAGCAGCGTGCTCTCGGCCTGGTCCCCAACTTTTACGTGACTTACGTCCACGACGCCGCTCCTCTCACACCCAGACAAAAATACGAGTTGGCGTGGAAGAGCATCATCGATCCGGTGGACTTTGGAATTATCGGCGTGGTGGCCGGAATCCAGCAGCAGCAAAACAATTACAGCGCATTCGGGCAAGGAGCCCAAGGTTATGCCAAGCGCTACGGTGCGGCGTTCGCGACCGGTTCCCTCGATACCGTGATCGGAAGCGCCATTCTTCCTTCGCTGTTGAAGCAGGATCCGCGCTATTTCTATAAAGGCACCGGCAGCAAGCGCTCGCGCCTGATATACGCCGTCGCCAATTCGGTCATCTGCAAAGGCGACAACGGGCGTTGGCAACCCAACTATTCCGCTGTGTTAGGAGGACTCGCCGCGGGCGGGATATCAAATCTTTATTACCCCGCAAAAGATCGTAATGGAGTGGGATTAACGTTTGAAAATGCGCTGCTGGGCACCGCGGCGACCGCCGTTACAAATATTTTGCAGGAATTTCTTATCCGCAAATTAACGCCCAATGTTCCAAATCCAGATCCGGGTGTCAGCTCCACCAGGTCGACAAATCCTATTGCCCGGCTGTTCGGAGCATTTATGCGCGACGGAGACTAGCAGCCGTGTCAGTATCGCCCGATTGTTGTCACACTTCTAGTGTGCTAGGCTGTGCTTGCGAAAGCGCTTCGGCACCAAGTATTGGTCCCTGCGTAGACGCCAGAGGTTCTCTCCCGCATCGTCCCTGATCAGCGCCATTGGGCGCGGAGGTGCCTCCAGAGACTGCGGCGGGTCCGCCGGATCGTTCAGTTTGCGTCAAGAAAAAAGGAAGAAAACACGCTCATGCCTGCCACCCAGTCAGCGCCGCGCGCCGAAAAACAACCTATGGAAATCAAGCTCGCGCATTCCCCGGATTCCGATGACGCTTTTATGTTTTATGCCTTGGCCACGCACAAGCTCGCGACCCCGGGATACAGGTACACCCACGTACTATCCGATATCCAGACGCTGAATGAAGCGGCGCTCACGGAAACGTACGACGTCACCGCGGTGAGTTTCGCGGCGTACCCTTCGCTACGGGATAAATACGTTTTGCTAGACTGCGGCGCCAGCTTTGGGGAAAATTACGGGCCTATCGTGGTGTCGTCCAAGCCGCTGCGCAAAGAGGAGCTGGTCGGCAAGCGCATCGCTGTTCCGGGACTGAAAACTACGGCATATCTCACGCTGAAGCTTTTTGAGACCAACTTCGAGCCAGTGGTGATGCCCTTCGACAAAATTCTGGATGCAGTACAGGCTGAAAATGTCGAAGCTGGTTTGTTAATTCACGAAGGCCAGCTGCTGTTCCCGCAACTCGGTTTGCACCGCGTGCTGGACCTGGGGGTGTGGTGGCACGAACAAACAAATTTGCCGCTGCCTCTGGGAGGCAATGCTGTGCGCCGCGCGCTGGGCAAGGAACTTGGACGCCAGATTTCGCGCACCATTCGCGACAGTGTCGAATACGGCCTGGAACATCGCGAGGAAGCTCTCAACTACGCGATGCAATTCGCGCGCGACATGGAAACCGATACTGCCGATAAATTTGTGGCCATGTACGTCAATAAATGGACGCTCGGCTATGGCGACCGCGGCAAACAGGCCGTCACGGAACTGATCAATCGTGGAACCGCCGCTGGTCTGCTCCCAGGGCCGCCCGTGGTAGAGTTTCTCGGCGAGTAGCTGGCACTGCGGGCTTTTGCGCTTCGCAACCGAATCATCTATTGTGTTTCCGCAATGAATATTAAAAGCCTGGGCCGCCGTGCTTTTGTTTTTACGATACTACTTCTCTCGGCAATTCCTGCCACGCGGGCTCAAACCTCTTCGGAGCTTCAGGACCATCCCGCAAACCGCGAAAAACCTTCGGACCCATGGCCGCAGCAAGCAGTTCGTGGCGCGCATGCCATGGTAGCCACCGACGAGACGCTCGGATCTCAGGCGGGGGTGGAAATTCTAAAACGTGGCGGCAACGCCGTGGATGCCGCTGTCGCGGTGGCCTTCGCGCTTGCGGTGGTCGAACCTGCAGCGGGAAATATCGGTGGCGGTGGATTTATGCTCGTGCGCCTGGCCGACGGCAAAACACATTTCTTCGATTACCGCGAAGTGGCCCCGGGCAAATCCACGCGCGACATGTATGTCAAAGATGGCAAGCTCATCCCGGATGCCAGCACACTCGGCTATCGTTCCGTCGCTGTTCCCGGAACCGTAGCGGGATTGGCATTGGTGTTGAAGACCCATGGCACCATGAAGCTCGCTAACGTCATGGCTCCCGCCATCCGGCTTGCCCGGGACGGGTTTCCGATCACCGAAAAGCTGGTGCGCGAATTTGAAGAAGAAAAATCCGGCCTGCAGCAATTTCCCATCAGCAAGCGGATTTTCTTGAACAACGGCCAGGCTTATAAAGTCGGCGATGCGTTCCGTCAGCCGGAATTGGCCGCGACTTTACAGCGCATCGCCAGGAATGGAGCTGCAGATTTTTACCGTGGCGAAACTGCACGCATGCTGGTTGCGGATATGCGGGGCAACGGCGGCATCATTTCTGCCGACGATCTAGCGAGTTATCAACCAAAAATTCGCGAAATCCTGCGGGCGCACTACCAGATTGAGGGTCATCGCTGGGACATACTCACTTCTCCGCCGCCCAGTTCCGGTGGCGTGGCCATCATCGAAGCCCTCAACATGCTTGAGCAGACCGCCTTGAAGGGTTGGGAAGACCCGCAAAGCGTGCACACGGTTGTAGAAGTCATGCGCCGTGTTTTTGCCGACCGTGCGGCCTATCTGGCCGACCCGGATTACTCTAGCGTTCCCGCCGCCGGCCTCATTGCGGAGTGCTACGCGAAGGAGTTGGCGGCAACCATCGACCCGCAACATGCTTCATCCAGCAAGCTGGTGAAAGCCGGCAACCCGCATGTTTGCGGAATTTCGGCTTCTACCGCATCCGCTCCTGAAACCGTCGTCAGTATCGGCGAAGGTCCGCACACCACGCATTTCTCAGTCGTGGACGCCGCCGGCAACGCCGTTGCCAGCACATATACGCTTAACGACAGTTATGGCTCCCACGCCACCAGCAGCGGGGGATTTTTGCTCAACGACGAAATGGACGATTTCACCACGCAGCCCGGCGTCCCCAATGCGCTTTTTGGCTTGATTCAATCCGACGCCAACGCCATCGCGCCGGGTCACCGGCCGTTAAGTTCGATGACGCCAACTATTTTGCTTCGCGATGGCAAGTTGAGTTTCGTCACCGGCTCTCCCGGTGGACCCACCATCATTTCCGCCACGCTCTTGAGCGTCATCAACTGGATGCGCCTCGGCATGGACGCGCAAGCTGCCATCAACGCGCCGCGCTTCCACCATCAGTGGCTGCCCGATGAAATTTTGCTCGAAAAAGAATTTTCGCCCGTGTTCGAACAGGCCTTGAACGCGCGTGGCCACGCCACCAGACGTAAAGGGCACATCGGCCTGGTAAACGCCGTGGCCATTGATGCGCGAACCGGCGATCGCCTGGGCGCCGCTGATCCTCGCGACCAGGGCTCCGCCATCGGCTACTGATCTCCAGCGCCGATGCAAAAGTTTTCGCCAACCGCGCCTTGTCATACTCGCGTCAATCGCGCGAACTCATGCAAGTGTTGTACATTTTCTAGGAATATAATTCTCAAGCCAACTTATGCGCCGACTTCTCTCGACTTACCCTTTCATCTCTCGCAGAGTTACCTCTGAACTTCTCGGACAGATCGCTCACGCCGGATTCGAAGGGGTGGAATTATTTTGCTCGCGCAGTCACTTTGATTACACCTCGCGCGCGGAAATTGAGGCCATGGCCGAAGCCCTCAACACCAACAACCTCTCGCTCGAGTCGCTGCACGCGCCTAATAACCGCGACCTAAGTGCCACGCGAGAAGGAGGGTTGCCGCTGTCCATCTGCGAAGTGGAACGCGTTCGCCGCATTGAGGCCATGGACGAACTGAAGCGCGCCATCGATGTCGCGGAAGATTTGCCTTACTCGCGCATGATCCTGCATATGGGCGGCTCTCGCGAAACCGCCGATCCGCGCAAACGTGATGCGGCCTTCAGCACGCTGGAGCACCTGGTCTTGCACGCACATCACTGCGGCGTGATCCTGTGCATTGAAAATACTCCCAGCGAAATGGGCGATCCCGCTTACCTGCGCGCTTTTGTGGATGAAACACGATTGACCGGCCTGCGTTTCAATTTCGACACTGGGCACGCGCACCTGTGCGATGGACCCGAGGAAGAACGCATCGCAAAATGTATTGAACCCCTGCGCGATCTGATCGCCAGCGTTCACCTGCACGATAATCACGGCGAAAAAGACGAGCACCTCCCGCCCTACACCGGCACCATCGATTGGCCCGCTACCGTGAAATTACTTAAGACTGCTCCCGACACAGAGAAACTTCCCATCATGCTGGAACTGAAAGAAAAAACCGGACCTGACGCCATCGGAGCGGTCGAGCTATTGGAAACCGCGCGGGCGGCCATGGATAAATTCGAAGAAGAGTGGGGTTAGTTTTCCCGCAAAGCTCGCACTAACATGAAGCGTGCCGCCATCGGCTTCCGCATGCACTCCGGTTGGGGAGCGCTTGTTGCCGTATCGCAAAATGCAGGCGCAGTGGAAATACTCGAACGGCGCCGCATTGTTGTCATCGAAGCGAAAATTACCGGCACCAAGCAGCCTTACCACTTCTCTGAGCGTCTCGATTTTCCCGCAGCAGAAAAATTTCTCACCACCTGCTTCGCAGCTTCCCGGCAATTGGCTTTGGCCGCGATTCGCGAGGCGATCGAGAGCCTTCGAGAGCGCCAGTATTCCGTCGCAGGCGCTGCCATCGTACTGGCCTCCGGACGCGTGCTGCCGCCCTTGGCAAAAATTCTCGCCTCGCATGCGTTAATCCATACCGCCGAAGGGGAATTCTTTCGCGAAGCCATCTGGAAAGCCTGTCAGGCTCTCGATATTCCGGTCACTGGTTTTCGCGAGCGTGATCTGCACGAAGCCATGGCTGCCGGCTTCGAAAAAGCAGCGTCAAAAATGTTGCGTCAAGTCGCTTCCGCAGGGCGCTCCGTCGGACCGCCCTGGACCACCGACCAAAAAACCGCTGCGCTTGCCGCACTACTGGCACTGTCAAATAAACAGAAGGGCATTGCACATTTTTGCCGCGAGCCGAACTTTCAGTATTTGCACCTGCCACTGCTAAAATAGCTGCCAAGCGAAAGTCTGAATTGATGGCTCCTCCTTCGCGGGCATCAAGCTAAAGCTTGCAATTTTAGGAAACTGAACGAATGACCATTATTTCCATCGAACAAGCCGG
>JALYLI010000045.1 GCA_030774335.1 Acidobacteriota bacterium
GTTGATGGCTCCTGCCCCGGTTTTGCAAGCCACACTTTTCGGTGGAGCGCTGCCGTCACCGGTGAAACACGCGGGAACCGCTAAAGCAGCTCCGGCTCCTCCGGCGCCTTACGTAATTGAGGTCATCACCGGGGGCAAGCGCGAGAATAAGAGTTTCCCGGGTGCAAAACCTTGATGGAAATACAGAGGGACAGAATGAGTAAACATCGCCAACTGCAAAGCCTCTTACTGGCAACCAGAGTCGGTCTCTGCGCGATATTGCTGCTGCAAGCGGGCAACGTCTTGGCAAAACAGCAGAGTACCGCAGTGGCGCAAGAGGCTCCCACTGAGGTGAAGACCGGGCCGGGGCAAGCCCAGGAATCGGAAAGCGCGCAGACGCTGCATCTGCTGGTGGGACGCTCCCTGGTCATAACTTCTCCAAACCGGATTAAACGCGTTTCCCTCGCGGATCCTGCCGTGGCGGAGGCGCTGGTCGTGAGTCCCACGCAGGTCCTGGTCAATGGTAAGACCCCCGGAGGGGTATCGCTGCTGATCTGGGACGAGGCGGATCAGAGCCAAGCGTTCGAAGTATCGGTGGATATCGACGTTTTGGGCTTGAGCCAGAAAATTCACGAAGTTTTCCCCGCAGAAGCGGTGCACATCGAAACATCAAAAGATGTGGTGATGCTTTCGGGGCATATTTCTTCCGCGACCGTGGCCGACAAGATTCTGGAAGTAGTAAAGAACGCCACTCCAAAAGTGACCAGTTTGATGGAAGTGCCCCCGGTTCCGCATGCGGAGATTTTGCTGCAGGTAAAATTCGCCGATGTAAATCGCCAGCGGCTTAGTCAATTAGGTTTTAATCTGCTGAGCTTGCCGGGCAGCAAGAACGTTGGAACGCTTTCGACGCAACAGTTTTCGCCGCCTCAATTAAGCAGTGGAACAAGCGGACCAACATCCAATATTGGCTTAAGCGATTTGCTGAATATTTTCATTTTTCGGCCGGATATCGACTTTGCAGCTACGATCAAAGCTCTGCAGGGTGACAACATCCTGCAGATTCTTGCTGAACCGAATTTGATCACCATGTCGGGGAAAGAAGCTAGTTTCCTGGCGGGCGGAGAGTTTCCGTTCCCGGTTTTGCAGGGCACCGGCACGGGCGGCGCCGCGGCTATTACCATTCAGTTCAAGGAGTTTGGAATTCGGCTGAATTTCACTCCGACGCTGACGTCAGACGGCATCATTCATTTGAAGGTGAAGCCAGAGGTTAGTTCACTGGATTTTTCAAACGGGCTGATCATCCAGGGATTCTCCATTCCGGCATTGGCTACCAACCGGGTGGAATCGGAAATGGATTTAAAGGATGGCCAGAGCTTCGCAATTGCGGGCTTATTGGACAACCGCGTTACTGAACAGCTTGAAAAGATTCCCGGTATTGGCGACATCCCGATTCTAGGAAAGCTGTTTCAAAGCCGCTCCGTCACCAAGAGCAAGAACGAACTGCTGATCGTGGTCACTCCGCGGATTGTACAGCCTCTGGACGCCGTTCCGGCAGGGCCGGTAATGCCCAAGAAATTCCTTGACCCCTTGCCACTGGCACAATCACAAACGCCTTCACCGAGGTGAGTAACGGGACAAACAAAGTTATGCATCAAAAGTTTAAGGGGTTAGGTAAAATCGGCTCATGTTGACCGTAACCATCGCAAGTAACGATGCCGCAAGCTCTGCACAATTACTTGCCGCCCTGCAGCAGACCGGTCTGGTGAAAACCGTCAAGCAGTGGACGATTACCTCCGACAAGTTGCCGGATGCCGGCGATATGGCTCCGGACGTGGTTTTCCTGGACTTGTCGCGAGATCCCGAGCATTTTTTCACGTTCGCTGCGCATGTCCGCCGGCTGCGACCGTCGGTGAAGGTGGTGGCGTTGTCCTCGATTGTCCCACCAAGTCACCAAATTTTGCTGGAGGCTATGAGGAGCGGGGTTCAAGATTTCCTGCCGAAGCCGGTAAATGCCGACGTCTTGGCGCAGCTTTTGTCTGGGTTCACTACCGACATTGATGTCAAAGGGCGTCCGTCGTTGGAGAAACTCATCGTAGTGATGGGTTCCAAGGGCGGTGTCGGTGCCACTACTGTCGCGGTGAACTTAGGCGTGCAGTTGACGACATTTGCGAAAAAGCGAGTGGTGCTGCTAGATTTTGCGCGTCCCTTGGGAAATGTTCACCTACTGCTCGACCTGCATCCGCGGTTCAGCGTGCGGGATGCCGTTGAGAATATGGACCGCCTGGACAGCCATTTTTTCGCCGGCTTGCTTACCACCCATAAAACGAAACTGGAAATTCTCGGGGGAATTACTCAGCCGGAAGAGTGGCAGCGCATCGAGGTCCCGTCTCTCGAGCGCGTAGTGAATGTGGCGCAGAGCACTTCGGATGTTGTGCTGGTGGATATGGGCGCCCAGTTCTCTTCGGAGTGGAGTGCGATCCTACGCATGGCGCGCATGATATTGATCGTCGCGGAGGCGAATGTTCCCGCACTTTGGACCCTGGAACGCCGCTTGCTGGCCCTGAAAGGTTTCGGGATAGAACCCGAGCGCGCGCGCATTATTATCAACCGCTGGCACCGGGGCGATGAAGATGTGCTAAAAAGCGTCCAGAAAGACATAAGCCGCCCGATCTTTGCGTGCCTTCCGAATGATTTTCGTAAGGCTAGCGAATCCATCAACCTGGGCACTCCGTTAATGGAGAATCACAACAACAATCTGAGCAATCGGTACCGGCAGATTGCAGCTCAAATTGCCGGAATCGAAGACAATGTCCCGGCCAAGAAAGGTTCCATCGGCGGATTTTTTTCTTTTCCGTCGAAAAGGTGATCAAGCATGCCGCCTCTTCCTTTACCCATTGCGCGCACTGATTTCGGCAGTGTAAAGACCGCTATTCACCGCAAGCTCATTCAGAAGCTCAATCTCGACAAGCTGACGGAAGTCAACCGGGAAGATGTGCGCAGGGAAGTGAGTCAAATTCTTGAAGCGCTAGTTATTGGGGAATCCACCCCCATGAATCTGCAAGAGCGCGAACGCCTCGCGACGGAAGTGCTCGACGAAGTATTCGGATTGGGGCCGCTGGAGCCGCTACTCGCGGACCCTACCATCTCGGACATCCTCGTCAACGGTTACAAGCGGGTATACATCGAGCGGCGCGGAATGCTCGAACAGACCAACGTGCAGTTCCGAGATGACGCGCATTTGATGGCTATCATCGACCGCATCGTTTCGGCGATCGGAAGGCGCATAGACGAGTCTTCGCCGATGGTGGATGCGCGCCTGGCGGATGGCTCGCGCGTCAACGCTATCATTCCGCCGCTGGCCGTGGATGGCCCCTCGTTATCCATCCGGCGATTCGGCCGGGATCCGCTCCAAGCGGAAGATTTATTGCGCAACAACAGCCTGACAGCGCCCATGATGGACCTCTTGCGAGGCTGTGTGAAAGCCCGCCTGAACATTTTGGTGTCAGGGGGTACGGGCGCTGGGAAAACGACATTCCTGAACGTCCTTTCCCACAATATTTCCGACCGCGAACGGATCGTTACAATCGAGGACGCCGCCGAATTGCAGTTGCACCAGGAGCACGTGGTGAGATTGGAAACCCGTCCTCCAAATATTGAAGGAAAAGGTGCCGTGCAGCAGCGGCAGTTAATGATCAACTCGCTGCGTATGCGGCCAGACCGCATCATCATGGGTGAGGTGCGCGGAGAAGAAGCGCTGGACATGCTGCAGGCCATGAATACTGGTCACGATGGGTCGCTCACCACTATTCACGCCAATAGCCCCCGTGATGCCATCAGCCGGCTGGAAACCATGGTGGCGATGTCCGATCTAAATATCCCCGAGCGGGCCATCCGTAACC
>JALYLI010000046.1 GCA_030774335.1 Acidobacteriota bacterium
AATATCTTTTCTGAAACGCGTCACCCGACTCCGACGGCACAAACATCCGGCGCGCCATGCCTACCGCGCTGCGCAAATCTTCCGTGGTAATGGGCACTTCGCCCGCCAGCGTTTCGTCCACGCGCACAACAAACTCCGAAATATTGTGCAGCCACCCGAATTGCTGGTGGTCCAGCACCAGCCGGAATAACTCCCCGGTGGACACATGCCCGTGCTCGCGCTCGTACTCGCGGCGCTCCATGTCCAGTAAAGTTTTGTGCAGCCGCAGTAACGCGGTTCGCAATTCCGTCAGCTTCGCTCGATCCTGTGCGTCGTTTGCCCCTTCGGCGGCCATCCGTTGTCCTTACTATTCGTGATAGCGCTGCTCGCCCACGGGCAGCGCAATCTGCAGGCGATTTCCCTGCGGCGGCAACGGGCAAGTTGAAAACGACGTATACGCGCAGGGAGGATTCTCCAGGCGATTGAAATCCAGCGTCAACTCGCCCTCCTTTGCGACGCCATTAGTTGGCGGGGAAGTGTACAAAAACCGGCAAGCCCCGTACGTCGTGGAGGTGCTGGTGGTGTCCCGCAGAATAAAAAATAATCTGTCGGGCCCGGTTTCCAGGACCGGCTCCAGGCGGTAGGTCACGCCCAGTAGTTGAAATTCCGCCACGCCCGGCACAGGCTGCGGATCTGCCGTGCCCGCCAGCGTCACCAGCGTCACTTTCTTCGCCGGCACGTAGGGAGTCCACCTGGCCTGCACGCGATACCGCGGATCCGGTTCGTACCACTTCAGTGCATGAAAAGTTCGCAGCGCTTCCGATTGCGAATCCTTCACCCGCAGCGCGAAGCGGTCGGCCCGCCGTATCACGTACAAATTCAGCGTCCCGATGATCATATGCACGGCGGCCTTGTCACTGTTCAGATCGGTACGCAGCACTTGCGATTTCGCCGGCGACTCGGCCACCATAAAATCGTTGGGAAACCCTCCCGCCGGTTCCTTCAGAGTCACCGTGGTATCTTTTAGTTCCAGCACACCCAGGTGCTCCGCCGCGCTCGCCAGGTGAATTTTGTTGTCCGCGGCTCCGCCAAAACTGTTCTCGCCGGGCACAAGCCATTCCAGCCCCGCCAACGACAACCATCCCCCCGGCTTCCGCAGTTCCGCGGCATGTTTCACTCGCCAGTCCAGAATTTCCTTCCGCCACGACTCCGTATCGCTGCCGCTGCAAGCGCCGGAATCGCCGGGTATCAAATTCAGCAAAAGCAAAGCCGCCACAGCGGCGGCAAAAGCATTCGAGTGCATGACACAAAGTATAACGCCAGACCTTTCCACCGCCAAAAGTTACGATTTCAGTAGATTTTGATCTTTCTCAGGCCGCACATCGGGTATAGTGCACGCCGCAACAACCTATCTCCGCAAAAGGGCAAGCATGAAATTGTTTTGCGCAATTTTCACTCTATCAGTGCTCGGCACCGCGTCGCCTTTACTGGCATGCCCGCAAGTTTCCGACGAATCGGCTTCCCAAAAGGCCGACGCTTACGTCACCGCCGAAATCCACCGCGAAAAAATCCCTGGTTTGGCGCTCGCCGTAATGCGTGACGGCAAAATCATCAAAGCCCATGGTTACGGCCTCAGCAACGTCGAACTTGACGTCCCCGTGAAGCCTGAAACGATCTTTCAAACCGGCTCGGTCGGCAAGCAATTCACAGCCAGCGCCGTCATGATGCTCGTGGAAGATGGCAAAATTTCTCTCGACGATAAAATCTCCAAATATTTCCCCGAGTCTCCAGCCGCCTGGAAAGACATCATCGTTCGCCACCTGCTTACGCACACCTCCGGCATCCCCGACTACGGCTCCGAGGAAAACGCCACCACCAAAAAAATGATTGACCTCCGCGTGGACTACACCGAAGACCAACTGGTGCAACGCTTCGCCACTTTTCCGCTCGATTTTCCGCCCGGCTCCCAATGGAAGTACAGCAATTCCGGCTACGTCATCCTTGGCGTGCTGATTCACAGAGTCAGCGGCAAATTTTATGGCGATTTTCTGGAAGAGCGCGTCTTCAAGCCCCTCCACATGGACTCCACTCACATCATCAGTGAAGAAAACATTGTCCAGAATCGTTCTGCGGGCTACCGCCTCGTCAATGGCGAACTCAAAAATCAGGAGTGGGTCGCGCCAAAATTAAACACCACCGCCGACGGCGCGCTCTATACCAACGTCCTCGATATGGCCAAATGGGACGCTGCTCTAACGCAACAAACGCTGCTCAAGAAATCCAGCTACGAACAGATGTATAGGCCCGTCCGCCTGACAGACGGCAAAACTTATCCTTACGGTTTCGGTTGGTCCATCGGCGCCTCCAACGGTCATCCGCTCATCGAACACAGCGGCTCCTGGCAGGGCTTCCACATGAACTTCTCGCGATACCCGGCCGATAAACTCAGCGTGGTGGTTTTCACCAACCTCGACAGTCAACACTCCGATCCAATAAAAATTGCCCATGAGGTCGCCGCCATCTATCTCCCCGAATTGCGCCAGCCAGCGCCCGCCACTCCTGCCAACTAAATCGCCGGCAAATTAAAAGGCCCGCGAAAAATCGCGGGCCTTTTTCCAATTCAGCACTCTTGTTCCTAGTTACTTCGAAGGCGTCACCACCAGTTCGTTCTTCACTGCAAACACGTTTGGCACTCCGTTGGCCCGAATGTTCGCGAGATTTTTGTCGCCTTCATTGTCCACCACCCCCACCAACGTCACGTTGCCGTTTTTCACGATGATGTGAATGGATGGAACCGCCGACTGGCTGTATCTCGACAATCCCGCCTCACTGAAAATCGTCCGGTACACCGCCCGCCGGACCTGATCATCCATCGGCGACACCGGCAGCACCACGATGTTGTTCACCACTCGTCCGATGCCTTCGATGTTTTTGACCGCACCTTCCGCATCCGACTTCAGGGTCGGCCGTACCACCTGCCCCTCGAGTGTCACGGTGTCGCCATCCACCCTAAAACTCAGATTGTCAAACACCGAATAATACGGCAGCAAAACCAATTGATGCCGCACCTCACGAATCAGATTCTGGCGCGATTTCGGTTCGTTGCGTTGCTCCTTAGTATCCTGTGCCTGCGCGTTGTGTGACGTAAAGCTGAGTCCCGCCAGCAGCAACCCTGCGGCTAATACCGGTACTCTCCTCATGACTCTCCTCCTCTAAAACGGCTGGTATCCGTCCGTTAGATTCACGTCGCCGGTCATACGGGTGCAGCCTGACAACGGCGTCGCCGGTGTTACGATACAACCAGTGCGCGCCTTGCTGACTTACCTGTTTAAAAAACCCGCTTTCACCGGCAAAGTTGCACCCGCCATCGCGATTGGCAGCCAGCCATGTTGCTGATCGCCCACCGTGGCGCCTCTGGCCATGCCCCCGAAAACACGCTCGCCGCTTTTAAAAAAGCCGTCTCCCTCGGCGCCACGTTCATCGAAACCGATCTGCAGCTGACTCGCGACGCCCGCCTCGTAGCCATCCACGATGAAACAGTAAATCGCACCACTAACGGAAAAGGCGCCGTGCACGACATGACTCTCGCCGACTTGCGCCGTCTGGATGCCGGTTCCTGGTTTGGCAGCGAGTACGCCGGTGAGCGCATCCCCACCCTCGACGAACTTCTCGCCTTCGCCAAAAAACACGATGTGGTCTTTTATCTGGAAATGAAGCCCGGCGGTTCCTGGGGCGGGGAACACGCCCTCATCAGCGGCCTGCGCGAGTCCGGCCAGATCGCCCGCACCGTGGTCATCTCCTTCGACGCCCACATCCTCGCCGCCGTGCGCAAAATCGAGCCCACCCTGATGACCGCCTTGCTCTACGACGGCCACATCGAAAAGCCTCTCGAGCAAGCACTCCAGATTGGCGCGCGTCAGCTGGCCATTCGCGGGGATCTCGTCAGCCCCTGGCTGCTCACCGCCGCGCGCAAAAAAGATCTGCAAGTTGTCTGCTGGACCATCAATCACTCCGCGCACATGCGCCTGCTCATGTCTGCCGGTGTCGACGGCATCATGACCGACTACCCCGATCGCCTCGCAGCCGCCGATAAAAAATCCAAGCCGCAAAAACCCTAGCGTCTCGGCGTCTCGCGCGGCCTCACTCTCTTAACCCGGTAAACAGCCGTGCCAAAGCCTCTATAGAAATCTGCTCAGCACGAGCATCCGGACGCAACCCAACCCCGCCCAACGCCTCCCGCACGCTCTCCGGCGAAAAACTTTCCCGCAAATTATTCACCAGCGTTTTCCTCTTCTTCGAAAAACACAATTTCACGAATTCCAGGAATTCCTCTTCGCCAGAAGCTGGCAGCCCCAGACTCGCCCGCTCCCCCGGCAATCGCAGCGTCACCAGCGTTGACCCCACCTCCGGCGGCGGATTAAACGCTGCTCGCGGAATATCTAGGACCACTTCCGGCCGCGCATTCAACTGCGTAGCCACGGACAAATACCCGTAGGCCTTACTGCCCGGCTTCGCCGCCATGCGTTCCGCCACTTCCGTCTGCACCACCACGTGTATCTCGTCGATCAGCTCCGCGAAAAGAAACAAGTGATGCAAAATTGGCGACGTAATGTAGTACGGCAAACTCCCGTAAATCCGCATCCGCCGCCCGCCGGCCACCGCCCGCAGATCGCTCTCCAGAATGTCACGATGAATCACTTCGAGGTTCGCGAACTTCTTTTTCAATCGATGGAGGTGTCCGCTGAAGTTCCTGTCCAGTTCAATCGCCAGCACAGCAGCCCCGCTTCCGGCCAGGTACTCGGTCATTTCCCCATGCCCGGGCCCAATCTCAATCCAGCAGTATGCAGCTTTCTCCGCTTGCTTCACCGCCTCCGTCGCCGGCATTTCGTCCAGCGGCCAGACGCGAATCGCCTGCGCGATCTGCTCACGCCAGTACGAATCCGCAAGGAAATGTTGCCCAAGATGTTGGCGAGCCATCGATAGCCAGTGTAGCAACTCCTCTAAGCGGCACGGCACTTTGACGTAAGGACAGGCAATCGTATAGCGTAAAATAACTTGGCTCGAACACCTCGGTTGGGCCCGGAGCGTCTTTCCCAGTGAGACCATCTTGAGAATACTTTTTGCCGCCTCCGAAGGCCTGCCATTTTCAAAGACCGGCGGCCTCGCCGACGTCGTCGAAGCCTTGCCGAAGGCTCTCGCCGCTCAGGGCCACGAAGTGGCCGTCGTCCTTCCGCGTTATCGCGGCATAAAAACTTCCGCGGTAGTCATGCCCAGTATCACCGTCCCCATCGGCGGTCGCCTGCGTTTTCCCGCCATCGCCGACGGCACCATCCTCAACGGCGTGCGCTATTTTTTCGTGGATGACCCCGGCTACTTCGATCGCGACGGCATTTACGGCAACGCCGCGGGAGATTTTCCCGACAACGCCGAGCGTTACAGCGAGTTCTGCCGCGCCGTCATCGAAATTGCCAAGCACGTCTGGCCCACCGATGTAATCCATTGCCACGACTGGCAAACCGCCCTGGTCCCCGTTCTGCTGCGCTCCGCGTATGCCGCCGATCCGCTGGTGAAAGACCTCCCCATAATTTTCACCATTCACAATCTCGGCTATCAGGGCCACTTTCCCGCCGCCGTTCTCGAACGCGCCAGCATTCCCACCGACGTCTACCATCCCGCCGGCATCGAGTTCTACGGCCTCGTCAATTTTCTGAAAGGAGGCCTGATTTATTCCGACTACCTCACCACCGTCAGCAAAAAATATGCCGAGGAGATTCAGACTCCCGAATTTGGCCATGGCCTCGACGGCGTCGTGCGCAGTCGCGCCGATCATCTCGTAGGCATTTTGAACGGAGTGGACTACGGGGTCTGGAATCCCGACAAAGACAAACTGATCGCCGCCCGCTATTCCGCGAAAGACTTAACCGGCAAACAAGCCTGCAAAAAAGAACTCCTCGAAATATTCGGTCTTTCCCCTGAGCATCAGTCCCGCCCGCTGCTCGGAATCGTTTCGCGCTTCGCCGATCAGAAGGGTTTTGACCTTATCGCCGCCGCTGCCAGCGAACTGATGCAGGAAGACCTGGTGCTCACCGTGCTCGGAACCGGCGAACGCCGCTACGAGGAATTATTCGAAGCGCTCGCCGATGAATTTCCCGGACGCGTCGGCGTCCGCATCGGCTACGACAACGACCTCGCTCACAAAATCGAAGCCGGCGCCGACATGTTCCTCATGCCTTCGCGGTATGAACCCTGCGGATTGAATCAGGTCTACAGTTTGAAGTACGGTACCGTCCCGATTGTTCGCGCCACCGGCGGCCTCGATGACACCGTCGAACCTTTCGATGTGCAACACGGCACCGGCACGGGTTTCAAGTTTGCGCCGTACACCGGCGCCGCGCTGCTCGATTCCGTTCGCCAGGCGGTGCACCATTTCACCGACGAACGCATCTGGAAACGCATTCAACTCAACGGCATGGCCAAGGATTTTTCATGGAAGCGCCCAGCCACCGAATATGCGAAGCTGTACAAGACCGCACGATCGGCACGAAACCAAATCTCTGTTGTTACATCTAATTAAACGACCTGCGGAGAGGTAGCAGCGGGCTGTCGAGGCCAAGCTGCTGAGGACAAAGACTATGGCTGATAACATTCAAGCAGTTACAGACGGTAATTTCGAAGCCGAAGTGCTTACCGCCAGCAACGCGCAACCCGTCATGGTGGATTTCTGGGCCGACTGGTGCCGCCCGTGCCACATGCTGGCGCCCACCGTCGCGGAAATCGCGCAGGATTACGCCGGCAAATTAAAAGTGATGAAGCTCAACGTGGATGAAGCCATCAATTCCGCCGGACGCTACAACGTCCGCGGCATCCCCACCCTGCTCGTTTTTAAAAACGGCCAGGTCGTGGAACAAATCGTCGGCGCCGTCCCCAAAGACCAAATCACCAAAGCCTTGGCGCGCCACCTGGCGTAGTCCCGATCTTCACGCGCGCGAAGGGTGCCCACCCTCAGAATTTTGGAGGGTGGGGTTTTTAACGTGGAGACACTTGGAATTGTCAGCGAAGCGCGCATGTGAATTTGATCGGGAGCGCCACTTTCCCGATTGGCGGTTTAGCCGGAGCTTGATTTTGCATGTCGCGGCTTCAGCAGCGACATAGACAAGAACCATTCAACAAATGTCATGCCGAGCCCGCGCCTTGAGCGGGTGAGGAATCTGCTGCTGATCCGACTCATGAGCCCCAAATCCATCACCCGCTGCCGCTGGCCCGGCAACCCGCTCAGCATCGCCTACCACGACAAAGAATGGGGCGTCCCCGTCCACGACGACCGCAAACTCTTCGAATTCCTGATTCTCGAAGGAGCCCAAGCCGGCCTCAGCTGGGACACCGTCCTTAAAAAACGCGACCGCTACCGGCAGCAATTCGCAAACTTTGATCCGCAAAAAGTAGCCCGCTTCGACCGGCGCAAAGTCGCCAGCCTTTTAAAAGATCCCGGCATCATCCGCAACCGCCTGAAAATCGCCTCCACCATCAGCAACGCCAAGGCTTTCCTGCAAGTTCAAAAAGAATTCGGCTCCTTCGACAAATACATCTGGAGCTTCGTAAATCACCAGCCGCTACAAAATGCCTGGAGTACCCACACCGGCGTCCCCGCCTCCACAAAAGTATCCGACGCCATGAGCAAAGATTTAAAAAAGCGCGGCTTCCGCTTCGTCGGTTCCACCATCTGCTATGCCTTCATGCAAGCCGTCGGCATGGTCAACGACCATTCCGTGGATTGTTTCCGCCACGGCCAACTCAAAAAGTAAGCAGCGCAACGCGGAAATGTGGATTTTCAGGAAAGTATTTAGCGCGCGCAGGGAATTACCGCGTCACGGTTGGCTAGCACCCGCCAGTTGCGCAAATTTCCTCTGTGTAGCAGCGCTGAAGCCGGAAATTATCTCCAGCACGCGCCCTTGATCGTCCAACACCACGCTAAGCGGCACCGCCAACTGGTCGCCCGCAAAAACTTTTTCGATCACCGGAACGCCGCCCACAAAAATCGGATACTTGGCGCCCATTTTGTTTGCGAACTCCCCGACTTTCGCGTCCGGCTCGGCATCCACGCTCACACCAACCAAATCCACCCCGTTCGCAGCCAACGACGCATTCAGCCGCTGCAGTTCGGGCATCTCCGTCGCGCACGGCACGCACCAGGTGGCCCAGAAATTCA
Organism: Acidobacteriota bacterium; assembly: GCA_030774335.1. GTDB lineage: Bacteria > Acidobacteriota > Terriglobia > Acidiferrales > UBA7541 > Acidiferrum. The sequence goes on from JALYLI010000046.1 coordinate 8,186, forward strand.
CCAGTAATTTTCGCCCGGGCTTTAACTGATCCTTAAGCTGCAGCGCCGCACCGTTCAACTGTTTCATGGCCAGATCCGGCATGCGCTGGCCCGTGCGGATTTTCAAACTCTGCGAGGCCAGCTCCGCGCTCGTCAAAGGTCCAGGAAGTTTTGTGGACGAAACCTTTATCAGTACCGCTTTTCCCGTGCCCTCGCGGAGCAGAAGCGTGGTATTAGCCGCCAGTTCGCCCTCGAATTTTTCGACTTTGCCGTTCGGCCACGTCACCTCAACCGATTGCGCCTTTTCATCCTGCCCCAGTCCGAACAGCAATCTCGGATCGTTCTGCGAAAGGAACCCCGACCCGCCCGCCTTGATTTTCGTCAGCGTCCCCGCGGAGGTTGTCACGCGCACCACCGAGCCGTAAGCGTCGCGCCCCAGGTCCTTGCCGCCTTCCAGAGTCACGCGCAGCCACTTATTTTCCTGCCCCACGTTGTTTCGGAACAGCATGTGGCTCTGTCCCTGAATCGTGGTCATGAACACGTCATCATCGCCATCATTGTCGAAGTCCGCGAACACTGCGGCTCGCCCATCGCTGATGGAGTCAATTCCCGAAACGCCCGAAATGTCCTGGTATTTTTTGCCGTTGCGATTCAGGAACAGTGCATCGCGTTCATATCCGCTGAAAGAAAATCCCTTGTCAAAGATCAGATCGTTCTGATCATTTCGCAGTGTCCCGGTTTTCTTTTGCGTATTATTTTGCGTCACGACCTGACGCCAGAACTGGCTTCAAGTGTCTTTCATGGACTTGCCGGAGATGAACCCGTTCGGTGTATACAGGTCCTCCCAGCCGTCGTTATCGAAATCTATAAATCCGCCGCCCCAGGCCCATCCTCCGGAAAGTCCGCCGACGTCCGCGGTCACATCCTTGTAGTGCCCGTCCCCCATGTTTTGATACAAGCTGTTCCCGGCGGCCAGTTTTTTCAGCACGTTATCTTTCGCGCTGGAATTGGGAAACAGCCGCGACAAAATACGATTCCCGGCAGTGGACGACATATTCGTCACGTGCAGATCCAGCAGCCCATCATTATTGAAATCCCCAAACGAAACGCCCATGCCATTCCCGGGATCCAGCACTCCGCGCGCTTCCGCTTCGTCGCTGAAATGATTGCCCTGATTGACATATAGCGCTTTTTCCCCGAAGTCGTTCACCACGTAAAGGTCGAGTTTTCCGTCCCCATTCACATCCGCGAATTCCGCCGCATAACTCCAGCGCGGATCATCTACGCCCCACTTCCCGGCTTCTTCCTTGAACGTGCCGTCACCCTGATTGATGAACAACAAATTGCGCGTGCCATTGGTGGCCTTAAACCACGAGTTCGGCACCACTTTGCCGTACAGGTTGTAACTCGTAACATAAATGTCCGGCCGCCCATCGCCATTAACGTCTCCAACCGCGGCGCTGAATCCCGTCGCCGTTCGCGCTGCTCCGGCCTTCACGGAAACATCTTCGAAACGCAGCTTGCCGTCTTCGCTGAAATGATTCTTGAGCAGCATCTGCGGCCCGGTGCTGCTGAGAAATAAATCTTCATCTCCGTCGTTGTCGTAATCCACCGCCACCGCGCCGACGCACGGCTCCGTCTGATTCACGTTTGTTTCCGCGGAAGCGTCCCGGAAGTGCCCGGTGCCGTCATTCAGATACAAAAAATTGTGCTCGCTGCCGCACACAAATAAATCCACCCAGCCATCCGTGTTGAAATCCGCGGCGACCGCTCCACGATAGATAAATCCATCGCTCCCCGGCGCCCCAAAAGCCGGCTTGTTGATGGAAATGCCCGCCGGAACGGACACCTCGGAAAAAATATCGGTGTCCGCCACGGTGGAATCGAATGAGCTGAGCTTGAATGCCGTAATTTGCCAGCGCTCTTTATCGCTGTAGCGCACATCCGCTTCCATCGTTCCGCGTGCCCATTCGCGCTTCTGCTGGGCGTCGCGGCCAATCACGTAAAAAAAGATCCGCCCGTGCCCCGCTGCGCCAGGAATCGCCGTCGGAACTTCCGAAGCCAGGTCCGCCTTTGAAGAATCGTCAAAAGACGCCAGCTTTAACTTGAAACGCACATCCTCAATGGAAGAAAAGTGCGAGAGAAAAACAAAAAACGCGTCCAGAAATTCCTGTCGCGAAAGGGAAGTGCCCGCCGAATTCGCCGCAGCCGTCCACGGATGCGTCGAAATCCACTTAATATCGCTCTTGGCCGTTCCCGGTTGCGACGGAAACGGTACGGCCCCCATCGTCTCAGCAAAAAAAAGCGCGGTCTGCTCGCGGTTCAAATCCCGCACCGAAACCGACAGATCCAGAAGTTGATTGGCAAGCGATTCGGAAAGTTGTTCGGAAACTTCCAGGCCCTTCACTTCCACGGATTGCACGTTGGGCGCCGACGCTTTAGGCGGTGCTGCCGGAGGAGCTTGCTGAGCGCCCGCCAGGCGTGAACCTGGCCCCATCAAAGCGAACAAGAATGTCACCGCCGCCGCGCGGGCGAAAAAAAACTTGGACCTGTTGCTGAGTGAGATGAGCACGACCCCCGAAGTTACAGCCACCATAGTGCCAGAAAGTTGCGCCAGCAATTGTGCTTTCGCATTAGATACGCAACACCGCCGCAACGTTCCGGAATTCCGGCCGCTTTAATACGACTTTGACAGCGCCCGTGCTATAACTCTTGATTTACTTCCATTCACAAATAGAATGCACTCCGTCATCCAGGTTTCAGGTGTTCGCAAAACGTACGGCTCGACGGTTGCCGTTGACGAAGTCTCCTTCGAAGTAAACGATGGCGAAATCTTCGGCCTCATCGGCCCCAACGGCGCCGGTAAAACCACCACCATGGAGTGCATCGAGGGCCTGCGCACTCCCGACCGCGGCACCATCTCGGTTCTCGGCCTCGATCCTTTTCGCCAGGTCTACAAACTTCAAAATCGCATCGGTGTACAACTCCAGCAGGCCCAGCTGCAGAAGCGCATCAAAGTCTGGGAAGCCACGGACCTGTGGGCCTCGCTGTACAGCAAAAAGGCGTCGGACGCCGAACGCCTCCTCGAACAACTCGGCCTCACTGACAAGCGCGACGCCTGGTTCATGAATCTTTCCGGCGGCCAGAAGCAGCGGCTCTTCATCGCTCTCGCGCTCATCAACGATCCCGAAGTCGTATTCCTCGATGAGCTGACCACCGGCCTCGATCCGCAAGCGCGCCGCGCCATCTGGGACCTGGTACGCGGCATCCGCGAACGCGGCAAAACCGTTTTTTTGACCACTCACCTGATGGAAGAAGCCGAGCGCCTGTGCGACCGCGTCGCCATCATCGAACGCGGCCGTATCATCGACATGGGCAGTCCCGATCAGCTCATCCACCGCCACTGCCCGGAACGTACCGTTGCGCTCGACACTGCCGACCCGGCGGCTGAAGATTTCTTTCGCGCAATTCCTGGCGTCGAATCCGTTCTCCGCGCCGATCGCCGGTTCACCATTCAAGGCCGCGGCGAAGAACTGGTCACCGACGTGATTCACTGCCTCTCCGAGAATCATATTCGCGTCACTGATTTCCGCACCATTCTTCCGAATCTCGAAGACGTCTTTCTAAAACTGACGGGGCACTCCATCCGTGAGTAACTCGGCCAACAAACTTTTCGCAAGAAATCGGAAAGCTAAACAATGATGCGTGGCCTCTGGAAACTGACCTGGATCGAAATCAAAGTTTTTATGCGCGAACCCCTCGGCGCCTTTGGCAGCATCGTTTTCCCGGTATTGATTTTCCTGGTCGCCGGCCGCGTCGCCGGAGGCCGCGCCACGCCGTCCACACTCGCCGCCAGCAATTTTATCCGCGTGGGCCTACCAGTTTTCGCCTCTCTGCTGATCGCCATCAGCGCCGTGCTCTCCCTGGTCACCATTATTTCCATCTACCGCGAAGGCGGCATCCTCAAGCGCCTCCGCGCCACGCCGCTGCGCCCACAAACCATCCTCACCGCCCACGTACTCGTCAAACTGCTCCTCAGCGCTGTCACTCTCGCGCTGCTGATCCTCGCCGGCAAACGTTACTATCCCGCCGGCCTCCACGTTCCCTTGTTCTCGTTCATGGTCGCACTACTCTTCAGCACCTGCAGCATTCTCTCCATTGGCTTCGTCATCGCCAGCATCGTGCCCACCGCGCGCTTCGCCCAACCCATCGGCGCCATCATTCTGTATCCCATGATCGCTTTCTCAGGTTTATTCGTACCCGTTGAAGCGCTCCCGCCCGTACTCCACGCTCTGGCGCGAGCGCTCCCTCTAACCTACGCCGTCCCGCTGCTGCAAGGCATCTGGAATGGCGATAGTTGGTCGGCCCATGTGGGCGACGTAGCAGCCCTGGTCGTCGTCTTCGCCGCTTGCACCGCACTCTCCGCGAAAGTTTTTCGTTGGGAGTAGTGGCCTTTCTTTGCGTCGTTCTTTGCGAGCCGACTTACCACTCATCGCACGCGGCCACTGCGACGGACGGTGTCTGCTTGCGCCCGCCCCACGCCAAAGGTACGATTCTGATTTGTGATTTGCAGCAAGGTTCCCGCCGTGCTTCTCTCCCGTTGACGGAGAGGGAAGCGCCAGCCGCCCTTGTCCGGCACGCTGGTCTATTTGCAACGGATCGATTAGCCAGACCCATGAAAGGTCAGCATGAACTCTGTCGTCGTGGTTGGTGCGCAGTGGGGCGATGAAGGCAAAGGCAAAGTAGTCGATTATCTCGCCGGCTCTTTCGATTACATCGCGCGCGTCGCCGGAGGCCACAACGCCGGCCACACCGTCATCATCGGCAAAGATCGCTACGTTCTTCAACTCATCCCCTGCGGAATTCTGCGCCCCGGACGCCACGCGGTCATCGGAACGGGAGTAGTGATCGATCCCGCCGCGCTTGTCAGCGAAATCGAAACGCTCTCCAAAGTTGGCATTGACGTAAAAGGCCGCCTGCACATCAGCAATCGCGCCCATCTGATTTTTCCGTATCATCGCGAACTAGACAAAGCCGCCGAAGGCGCGCGCGGCGCTGATAAAATTGGCACCACTTCCCGCGGTATCGGCCCCGCCTACGAAGACAAAATGGCGCGCCGGGGCCTGCGCATGTGTGACCTGCTCGATCCTGAACTCTTCCGCAAAAAAGCCGCCCACGTGGTCGCCGAAAAAAATCGCCTTGCCAAAGGCGCCTATGGCGCAGACGTCGACTTCTCGCACGAAGTCGACGAAACTCTCGCCCTCGGGGAAAAAATTCGCTGCTACATCTGCGACACCGCTGAGCTCGTCAATCGCGCCCTCGACGAAGGCAAATCTCTCCTCTTTGAAGGTGCGCAGGGCACCATGCTTGACATCGACCACGGAACCTATCCCTACGTCACCTCCTCCAGCGCCATCTCCGGGGGCGCTTCCACGGGCGTCGGGGTGCCGCCCACCAAGCTCCAACATGTCTTGGGAATCTCCAAGGCCTACACCACCCGCGTCGGCTCCGGCCCCTTTCCCACGGAGATGCCCGACCTCGACGCCGAAGAAGTTCGCAAGCGCGGCAAGGAATTTGGCGCCGTCACCGGACGCCCTCGCCGCTGCGGCTGGCTCGACCTGCAAGTGTTGCGCTACGCCAAAATGATCAACGGCATCGATTCGCTGGTAGTTACCAAGCTCGATGTCTTCGACACCCAAAAAGAAATTCAGGTTTGCGTCGCCTATAGATACAAAGGCAAGCCGCTCAACGAAATGCCCGCGCTCGCCGAAGAATACGAGCACGTCACCCCCGAGTACAAAACTTTGCCCGGCTGGAACGAAACCACCTACGGCTTGAAAGACGGCGCCAAATTACCTAAAGCAGCCGTCGACTACCTCAAATTCATCTCCGACTTCCTGCACGTCGAAATCGGCATGATCTCCACCGGCCCCGAACGCCACGCCACCATCATCCAACCCGCCTCTCTCCTCTCCACCTGGCTCTAATGTCCGCAACTCGGCGCTGATTTTTCCGCTATGAACATTCTGAACGCCCACATTTTGCGTATTTAAAGTTGATGAGACGCAGAGGGTGCCCCACCCTCAGATTTTTGGAGGACCTGCCCGCCGTGGCGGGTGGGGTTCGTAAGGTGGGACATCTCTACTTCAGCCGCGAAGTTCTTGATTTCTTTTATGGGTTTAACTCACCCTCGCTTCATCTTTACCCTCTCGGAGTACCATAGAAACTTCATGTTGACCTACGAGCAAGCGCGCCGAGAAGTAATCACGCGAGTTTCAAATATTAGTCGCGCCCCAACAACGACAGATCTCAGTTTGTGGCAAGCCCAAGGCTTCGTCCTCGCGCAAGACCTGTCAGCCGACCGCGACTACCCACCATTCAACCGCTCCACCCGCGACGGCTACGCCGTCCGCGCCGCCGAAGCCATTGCAGGCGCACCTTTAAGATGTGTTGGTGAAATCAAAGCCGGCGATGCACTCACCGCGCCACTCGCGCCAAAATCTTGCATCCAGATCATGACCGGTGCCGCAGTCCCACCGGCCGCCGACGCCGTCGTCATGATCGAACACACCACGCGCGAAGGCGACGAAGTCCGCTTTCAACAATCCGCTACAATCGGCCAAAATATTGTCCCGCAGCGCAGTGAAGCCACAAAAGGCCAGACGCTGCTGCGCTCCGGATCACGCCTGGGCTACGCCGAACTCGGCCTCGCCGCACAAATCGGCGCCACGCAACTCCGCTGCGCAAAAAGACCTCGCGTCGCCATCTTGTCCACGGGAGACGAAATCGTCCCCCTGGACGCCTCTCCCGGCCCCTTCCAGATCAGAAACAGCAACAGCGTCTCTCTCGCCGCGCAGGTCCGCGAGGCCGGAGGCGAACCAATTCTTCTCGGCAACGCCACCGACCGCGTCGAAAATCTCGGCGAAAATATCCAGCGCGGCTTGCAGGAAGACATTCTGGTCCTGTCCGGCGGCGTCTCCATGGGCAAGTACGATCTCGTGGAAGACGTCTTGAAAACTCTCGGCGCGAAATTTTATTTCGACGCTGTAGCCATCCGCCCCGGCAAACCCGCCGCCTTTGCCATGCTCAATGAAAAACCAATCTTCGGCCTTCCCGGCAATCCCATCTCCACTATGGTCACCTTCCAACTTTTCGTCGCCCCCGCCATCGACATCCTCAGCGGCGCGCCAGCCCGTCCCCTCCCATTCTTGAAAGCCACCCTCGCCGAACCTCTTAAAGAAAAGCCCGGCATGACCCATTTTCTGCCCGCCACTGTTGAATGGACGGCCGGCTCAGCCAAAGTTCATCCCCTCCCCTGGAAAGGCTCCGGCGACACCGTCACCATGGCGCAGGCAAATTGCTACCTGGTTGTCCCGCGCGACATCCAAACACTTTCCGCCGGTGAAAATGTTAACGTGCTCATGCGCAAAGACGTTTGTTAGCTGTTTTTTTTGATTTTGGGCATCCCACCCTTCGCGTTTTTTGCGAAGGGTAGGATGCCTTCTCCGGCGCGTGCCGCATCCCTTGTGATTTTCAAAGGGTGCGGTCTTTGACTCTTCTTAGTCCGTGTATCTCTAGCCGCCTTCAAGCACTCTTGCATTGTGGAATGCACCGATAATTGAATCAAAGAGGCCACCGGTAAAATTTAACAGCGTATCCAATAAAAATGAAAAAGCTCTCCCACTACTCTAAATCCGGCAACGTCCACATGGTGGACGTCTCCGCCAAAGCCCCCACCACCCGCACCGCCATCGCCCGAGCTTCCGTGAAAATGAAGCCCGCGGTCGTCCGCGCCGTCAAACGCCTGCAAAACCCCAAAGGCAATCCCCTCGAAGTCGCCCGCATCGCCGGCATCGCCGCCGCCAAACGTACCTCTGAATGGATACCTCTTTGTCATCCACTCCTGCTCACGCACATTGATGTGACTGCTTCCCTATGCCAGAATGGCGTGGAACTCCAATCTACCGTGACGACCACCGCCCAGACGGGCGTGGAGATGGAAGCGCTCGTCGCCGTTACCGCCGCCGCCCTCACGGTTTACGACATGTGCAAAGCCCTGGATAAGAGCATGGAGATTACCGGCATCGTTCTCGTCGAAAAGACCGGCGGTCAGAGCGGCGATTATCGCCGCGGCACAACTGCCCCTACCGCCCATCCCAAGGCCAAATCTCGATGAGCGCCGCTGCCGGCGGTAAAAGCGTCACCCTGCTTCTCGCCGAAGACAACCCCCTGATCCGCGACCTCGTGCTTACTGCTCTCCAGCCCATCTGCGAAGTAGTCCTCGCCGACGACGGTGCCGACGCCCTCCTCAAAGTCATAGACGAACCACCGGACCTCATTCTCTGCGACTACAAAATGCCCGGCCTCGATGGCCGCCAGCTTTTCGAAAAACTTCGCGGCCGCCAGTCCACCCGCCACATTCCATTCCTCTTCATGGCCAGCCGCGCGGATATAGAAGAACGCCTCCGCCCGCTCGTTGACGGCGTGGAAGATTTCGTCACCAAACCTTTTCTCGTCAAGGATCTCGTGCGCATCACCAAAAAAGTCGTCGACCGCCTGCACCTCGAAAAACTGCAAACCAAGGCCTCCAGGCCCGGTGTCATTCAGGGCCGTCTCGAGGAAATGAGCATGATCGATCTCATGCAGTCCCTCGAAATGGGCCAGAAATCCTGTCGCCTGGTAGTCCAGAAAGGCCCTGAGCGCGGCGAACTTTATTTCGCCAACGGCCAGTGCCGCGACGCCAAGAGCGGCGATGTCGAAGGCGATGACGCCGTCTATCGCGTTGTCCTTTGGACCGAAGGCGAATTCGAAATTGATTTCAACGCCGCCAACGCTTCCACGCGCACCAGCACCACCCGCACCACCACCGGCCTCCTCATGGAAGCCATGCGCCTGATGGACGAAGCCAGCCGCGACGAAGTAGCCAAATAGCATTGGCAATGTAGAATTGGCCAGACAAACTTGAAATCATCCTTACAATCTCGACCCTACGGCACTACCTGTCATTCCGAGCGAAGCAAGCCGACGCTTTTTCCTCTCCTTCGCTCCTGTTTCACCCTGAGCCCGTCGAAGGGCGAAGGAGTCGGCTTGCGCAGTCGAGGAATCTCTCAACCAAATCTCCGCCCCGCAACTCTCTCATGCGCGTAGCCATTCTCACCATCAGCGACTCCGCCTCCAAAGGCGAACGCGAAGACACCTCCGGCCCCGCCGTCGTCGCGTTCTGCCGCGGGCTCGGTTGGGAAGTCACCTCCACACTCCGTCTCCCCGACGACCCCGCAGGCATTCGCGAACAACTCCGCACCATCGCCGACTCCGGCCGTGTCGATGTACTCTTCACCACCGGCGGAACGGGCATCGGCCCCCGCGACAACACCCCCGAAGCCACCATCGCCGTCGCCGACTTCATCATCCCGGGAGTCTCCGAAGAAATGCGCCGCAAAGGCATGGAAAAAACTCCTACCGCCGTCCTCTCCCGCGCCATCACCGCCGTGCGCGGCAAGAGCATCATCGTCAACCTCCCCGGCAGCCCCAAAGGCGCTGTCGAGTCCCTCGAAGCCATCGCCCACTTGCTCCCTCACGCCGTCCACGTCCTCCACGGCGCCCGCCACGACTGACCCGCAACTTCGCGGGTGCATGCTAACCTCCGTATCGCGACTGCACGTCAGCGGATCGACGGAGACCTCATGGCAGAGTTCTCGACACTCATCAGCGGCTTGTCGTTTACGGAGCCGCGATCTCTCCGCAAAAGATGGTATCGGCGCCTCCTTCACCGCCTCTTTTTGTCTCTTGTCTCGTTTTTACGCACTCGTTTCGTTTGTTATCAACATTTTCCAGTCTCTTTTTCAAAAAACCGGGGGGTGGGGTGCGCTGCTGGGAAATCAAAACAATCGCACTGGCGCATCCGACCGCACCTTCCAGACAATCATAGGTTGACGCCCCTGCACGCGTCGTCAACAATACTTCTCCATGAATGAAAATCTCTCCGCCAAAAAACTGGCCGTTTTGGGCACCGGCAAACTTGGCGGCATCCTTCTCCGCGCCTACTTGAAACAAAATCTCTTCAAGCCAGAAAATGTCACCGCCACCGTAAAACACCACGAAAAAGCCTCCAGGCTCGCCAAAGACCTGAACATCAACGTCACCACCGAAAATCGCGCCGCCGTTCGCAACGCCGACATCGTCCTCCTCGGCGTGAAGCCCCAAGTCATCGGTGACGTCCTCCAGGAAATCTCCGGCGAACTCAGCCCCAACGCCCTGGTCATCTCCGTAGCCGCTTCCGTCCCGACCGCCTACATCGAGCAGCGCCTCGGCCCCAAAACCGCCGTCGTGCGTGTCATGCCCAACACCTGCTCCACGGTAAATTGCGGCATGGCCGGAATCTGTCGCGGAGCCGGCGCCACCGATCAACACGTCGAAATCGCGCGGGCCATGTTTGACGCCGTCGGCCGCACCGTTGTCGTGGACGAAAAAAATATGGACACCGTTACCGGCCTTTCCGCCAGCGGCCCGGCCTTCGCCTACATTATTCTTGAATCCCTTGCTGAAGCTGGCGTCAAAGTCGGTCTCGCCCGCGACGTCGCCACTCTTCTCGCCGCGCAAACCATGAAAGGCGCCGCCAGCGTGGTCCTCGAAACCGGCGATCACCCCGCTTTATTGAAAGACGCCGTCACCACTCCCGCGGGCTGCACCATCGATGGAATTCTCGAGCTCGAAGAAGGGAAGTTGCGTGTGACCTTGGTCAAAGCCGTGGTAAAAGCGACCCAGCGCGCCGGCGAACTTCTCTTCGAAAAATGAACTGTCCCTTGCGCCTACGTTTCGTCGCCAATGTACTCGCCTTCGCGGATACCGAATGCCGCATGAAATAATATTTTTCGTTCTCGCCGGCGGAGCCATCCTGTTCGCCGCTCTCACCATTTCGTCGAACACTGTCATCCACAGTGCGTTCTTTTTTGTCCTCACGCTGCTCGCCACCGCTGGAATTTACCTGCAGCTCCGCGCTCCGCTATTGTTCGCCGCTCAGCTCATCGCCATCATTTGCATCCTTCTCGCGATAATTCTGTTCGCCCTGGAAGTTTCCAAACTGGACGTAGCCCTGGCCAACGAATACCGCTGGCGCGCCAAAGCCGCCGGCATGGCCGCAATATCGGTCCTGCTGGCGCAGATTACGCTGAACATTTTTCAGCGGTGGTTTTTTCCCGCCCAGCGCCTCACCGTTCTATTACCGAGAGCCACCTTCCCGTGGCCCCTGTCGGCCGTTGAGGTTCTGAAATTTTTCGCCAGGTATGATTTGTTGCCGCTGGCGCTGGTGGCGTTCACCGCGGTGATCGGGGCCGTCGGAATCCGAGCCGTATTTCAAAGGAGAGCCTGAGCCCCATGCTTCCCATCTCCGACTACCTGTTTCTGAGTTTCGCGCTTCTGCTGATTGGCCTCATCGGCGTAGTCACCCGCCGCAACCTCATCATCAAACTTTTTTCCATGGAGCTGATCCTCAACGCCGCCAGTATCAATCTCATGGCTTTCGCGCGTTTATTCGCGGACGCCGCCGGCGAAACCTTCGCCTTCTTCACCGTCGCAATCATTGCCGCGCAATTCCTCATGGCGCTGGCCATCATCGCTGCGGTCTTCACGCGCTGGCACAACGTTTCCGGCGCTCTCGCGGAACCTCCCGAACAAGGCATCACCGCGAATTGATCATTCTCACTTCCATAATCGCCGCCGGCTTCATGCTCACCCACCTCCTCGACTCCATTCGCAATTTCATGCACGGAGATGGCGCGGCTTTGCTCCCCGAGTCGGAACTTTTGCTCTTCGCATTCGGCATTCTCGCCATGGATTTTTGGATCAGCCACAAGGAAAAATACTGGAGCCCCGCGCTCGCCCTGGCCGGCGTGATTTTCAGCGGTCTCACCTTATGGATGCTGCGCGCCCGCATCTCCGCTGGCCCTGAATTCACCGCCGTTCACGAAACCATCATCGTGGACACCTGCTTCCTTTTCTTCTCCGCGCTGCTGCTCGCCGCCACCGCCCTCGTCATTCTGTTGTCCATCAACGAAGACGGGCTTTCCCCCGGCCGCAAGGCCCGCTACTACGCGCTCCTTCTTTTTGCCTGCGCCGCCATGATGCTTGCGGTCTCCGCCGTCGATTTGCTGGTGATGTTTCTGGCCCTGGAGGTCGCCGGGCTAAGTTGTTTTTTCCTCGCCGCTCTTCCAGGAATAGCCAAAAAGTCCAATCCCTCTTCCGGCAAATTTCTGCCTTCCAGCCTGTTCGGCTCGGCCATCCTCATCTACGGGTTTTCACTGCTCTATGGCCTCACCGCCTCCAGCAACTTCAGCAAGATCGCCGTGGCGTTGGCGCGCCGCCACAACGTAGCCAAAGTAATCGCGGTGAGCCATGAACCCGGAGCCCATGGCGCGCAGACGTACCAGCTATTGCAATCGCGCTTGCCCGAAGCCCTGCATTGGCATCCCTTCATACTCGAAACGCTGCCGATTGCCGCATTCCTGCTGGTCTTTTTTGGACTGCTCGCAAAAGTCAAAGCCGCAACTTCGCATCACGCCGCCGAAGACGCCCACTCCGCTTCGCCGCTCACTCCGGTTCTATTTCTGTCCGGCACGTTCGTCATCGCTACTCTTGCCTTGCTTGTGCGCTTGACCCTGACGATTTTCGCCGACTCCCAGGACATCTGGTGGCCCATCGTGGCTGCTATCGCGGTCGCCTTAATTGCCGCCGGTGTTCTCGCCTCTCTCCGCCAAAAAACCTTTGCGCGCATCCTCGCCTACGCTTCGCTCGCTCAAATCGGCTACATGCTGTTGGCACTCGTCTCAGGAGATGAATCGGCCCTGACCGCCATGGCCTATTATCTGTTCACCTATTTATTTCTCCTGACAGGTGCATTTTCCATTTTGCTGGCCTTCCGCAAAAACCCTGACGCGGCAGGTTCTTTGCTGAAGCTTCGACGACTGCGTCACCGCAGCCCGGTTCTCGCCCTTCTGCTCATAATTTTCGTCCTCTCCCTCGCCGGTTTTCCGCCCACGGCCGGATTTGTCGCTCGCTATTCGCTCTTCCTGTCACTGCTCCATGCTGGCCACCGCTATCTCGCCTGGTTCGCCGCGCTTTCAGCCTTCCCACTTGCCTGGTCCTATCTGCGCATCGCCATCCAGTCTTGGCGCGGCAATCCCGACCCGCAAGTGGAAGTGCCAATCATATCCATCGGCGCACCCGAAGCCATCGTTCTCGGCGCCTGCGCATTTGTTTCTCTCGCCCCGGGCCTGTATTCTGAGCCCTTCCTGCGCATGGCCCGCTATGCCTTTGGACAATAAACCCACCAGCGACGAATCAGGTTCGCCCACACCTGCGAAATCCAATAATTTCTCCACGCAGTTCGCCACGGCCATGGAGCTGCCCTTCGTTCTGGTTGGCGCGGTTCTGCTCGGCGGCGTGGCCGGCTATTTTCTCGACCGCTGGTTCCATACCAAGCCCTACCTCATGCTCGTTTTTGGCGCTCTGGGATTTTTCGCTGGTGTCCGTGACATCATCCGCCGCATGCCTGGGAGCCGTTCCTGACCGCTCGCGTGAAAACCATGGCAGCGCTTTCGCCTGACCTCACTCCCGCGGCACAAACCGAACGCCGTATCGCCTGGCTCATCCTCCTCACCGGCGCGCTCGCGGGAGCCACCGCCGCAATCCTCCACAATCCCCTCTGGGCCACCGGCCTGATGATCGGCGCCATCCTCGCTTGGTTCAATTTTCGCTGGCTCCGCCAAGGCATGGAGGCTCTCGCCATCGCCTCCCAGTCCCAGGCCGGCCTCCCCCAACCCCGTGTACCCGTCGGCGCCTATTTCCGCGTGCTCTTCCGCTACGCCTTGATAGCCCTCACCGTGTATGTTATTTTTAAGCTTCTGAAAGTTCCCCTCGCTAGCATGGTGGTGGGTTTGTGTGCTTTGGGACCAGCGGCCGTAGCCGCAAGTGTGTACGAAATTGCTCGCCCTTCACTAAGGAATCATGAAGTCGAGCCGTTAGACAAGACAGGGAGCTAAACGCCTCGCAGCCGATCGACCTATGGAACACGTAAGCTGGTTAACTCACTTCGTCAATCGCATCTTCGGCAGCTTCGCACTGTCATTGCTTTCTGCTTTGCACGTGAAGCCGACCGACCCCGAGAATCCCATACCTGAGCACGTGGTCATGGCTCTGGCGGTCGTCATCGTTGGCACTTTGCTGGCCCTGTGGGTGCGTTCTCGGCTCTCCGTCGAGCGCCCCGGCGCCTCACAGCAAATCGCGGAACTGCTTCTCAACAATCCCATGGGCTTTGGTCTTCGCGACGTCCTCAGCCAGAATGCTGGCCACCATTGGGAGCGCTACATCCCCGTGGTCGGCTCCATCGCTCTTTTCGTTCTTCTCGGCAATCTCTTCGGCGCATTTCCTTTTCTCACCGCGCCCACCAGCGTCTACACCGTGCCGCTCGCTTGCGCCCTTATTACTTTTTTGTATTTCAACTGGCAGGGCATCCGCCATCACGGCCCCATAGGCTACCTGAAGCATTTTACCGGGCCCGTCGCCTGGCTTGCACCGCTGATGTTCCCGGTTGAAATTCTCAGCACCAGCGCCCGCCTCTTGTCGTTGTCTGTCCGCCTGTGGGCCAACATTTTTGCCAGCGATATCATCTACGGCCTGTTCCTCGGCCTGTTCGCAGGCGCCTTCACGTCCGGATGGACCAAGTCGCCGATTCTCGGCGTAGTGGTAGGAGTTCTTCCCGCACTGTTTCCCATTCTCTTTATTCTTTTGCACGTTTTCGTTTCCGTCGTGCAGGCTTATGTATTCACCATTCTTCCCGCCGTCTATATCGGCATGGCCACGGCGGACGAGCACTAATCGGATTTGTTCGCCGCTCCAGCGTGAGCCCGGCTGCACGGTGTCCGGGAACCACCTCCTGGCGGCAATTCACGAGGAGGAAGTAAATGAAGAAAGCAGCAGTCGTTCTGGTAGCACTTGTAATCGTTATGCTCGTCGTCCCCGCAGCTTTTGCGCAGGGTGGCGCTCCCGAGCAGAAACTCCCCGTCAATCCCACGGCTCTCGCCATTGCCGCTGGATTCGGCGTAGCCATCGCGGCTTTCGGTTGCGGCCTGGGGCAGGGGCGCATCGCCGCCGCCGCTTGCGAAGGTATCGCGCGCAATCCCGGCGCCACCGACGGAGTCCGCGGCGCCATGATCCTCGGTCTCGTCTTCGTCGAGACTCTCACTCTCTTCACCTTCGCGCTAGGCTT
>JALYLI010000047.1 GCA_030774335.1 Acidobacteriota bacterium
TTGTGTTGAGGTTTGGGGGCGTAAGAATTAGCGGGGCTCATGATGTGCGCATCCTTCTTTCTGGACTATTTTATTATTGCGCCTGCGCGGCAAAGATAGTTTTCATCGCGGGATAAATTCTGCGGTAACGCGCGTAGCCCGCGTTCATGGTGGCGGCGTTGGCCGCGACGGGTGGGACGCGATCGGCTACGCGAACAACTGCGGCACAGGCCACTTCCACTGACGGCCAGATTTTCGCGCCTACACCGGCGAGAATAGCTGCGCCGTAGGCGGCGCCTTCTTCGGCTTCGATAATTTCGACGGGACGGCCATACACGTCGGCCTGAATCTGACGCCACAGCGGAGAGCGCGCGCCACCGCCGCCGAGACGAATGCTGGTAACGGGAACGTTCATCTCGTCAAAAATTGTGAAGGTGTCTTTCAGGCTGAAGGCGACTCCTTCCAGGATGGCGCGCACGATGTGAGCTTGCGTGTGCGAAGCGGTGAGTCCGGCGAGTACGCCGCGGGCTGCGGGATCGAGATGCGGAGTGCGCTCGCCCATGAGGTAGGGAGCCCAGAGTAGTCCATCGGCGCCGGGGGCGATGGTGGAAGCCTCGGCAGTCATGCGCGTGTAGGAATTTTCCGGGGAAGTTTTGGCGTGATGGCCGGCGAGTATGTCGCGGAACCAGCGCAGCGACAAACCCGCGGCCTGGGTGACACCCATGACGTGCCAGCGGCCAGGAATGGCGTGGCAAAAAGTATGCACGCGGCCGAGCTGGTCGAGCGCCGGACGATCGGTCGCGGCGAAAACTACGCCGGAAGTGCCTATGGTGGCGCTGACGGCGCCGGGAGAAACGATGCCCATGCCGGTTGCGCCAGCGGCCTGGTCTCCCGCGCCGGCGACGACAGGAGTTCCGGCGGAGAGGCCGGTGGCTCCCGCTCCCTCGGCGGAAACCACGCCGCAAATTTCTGCCGATTCATAAAGTCGGGGCAAGAGCGCGCGGTCGATTCCCGCGGCGGTCAAGACTTCCCGCGACCAGTCGCGACGCGCGACATCGAGCATGAGAGTGCCGGACGCGTCGGTGACATCGGTGGCGCGTTCGCCGGTGAGCTTGAAGCGCAGGTAATCTTTGGGGAGCATGATGGAGCGGACGCGGCTCCAGTTTTGCGGTTCGTTCTCGCGCACCCAAAGAAATTTAGTGAGAGTAAAATTTGCCAGCGCGGGATTGCAGGTGAGCTGGATCAATTTGTCGCGGCCGATACGCTCGGTGAACTCGCGACACTGTTTTTCGGTGCGCACGTCGCACCAGATCAGCGCGGGGCGAACAGAATTGCCCGACTCGTCGAGCATGACGGCGCCGTGCATTTGTCCGGAAAGTCCCACGCAGGCAATCTGGTCGCTTTTTATTTTTTGTTGCGTGAGAGCTTTGCGAATGGCGATGCCTGCAGCGCGCCACCAGTCTTCGGGCCGCTGTTCGGCCCAACCGATTTTGGGAGAGGCGAATTGCTGGTGCTCTTCCGTGGCCGAAGCGAAGATATGGCCGTCTTCGGCGATGATCACGGCGCGAGTGCCACCGGTGCCAACGTCAATTCCGAGGACGAGTTTACGCATGATTCAGGATGCAACTTTCCGAAAGTTTGCAGCCGTGGGATAGTAGCACGCGTTTGTGGGGTTGTAATTCGGGGGGCCGCATGATTGCTCAAAAGCGCAGAGCGCCGCAAAAAGTTCTGCTGGGCTGCATTATTTTTGCCTGCTGCGCTTATGGCGGACGGGCGCAGAGTGCCGCGCCGTATCTTGATGCTAAAGCGCCCGTGGAACAGCGGATTACTGACCTGCTTTCGCGCATGACGGTGGAAGAGAAAGTGGCGCAGATGTTGGGCGCTTGGGAGAATCGGGGATTTTTCAGCGATCCGCAAGCATTGTTTGTGGACGAGAAGGGGAATTTTCTTCCCGAGCGCGCCGCGGTGCTTCTGAAGAATGGGATTGGCGAAATTTCGCGTCCAAGCGAAGGGCGCGACCCACGGGTGATGGCGGAGTACACCAATACGGTGCAGAAGTGGGTGAAACAGAATACCCGGCTGGGAATTCCGGTTTTGTTTCACGACGAATGCCTGCACGGGCATGTCGCGCCCAAGGGGACATCTTATCCTCAGGCCATCGCTTTAGCTTCGACATGGGACACCGAGCTGGTGCAGGAAGTTTTCACCGCGACGGCGGCGGAAGCGCGTGCGCGCGGCGTGCAGCATTGCCTGGCTCCGGTGCTGGACCTGGCGCGCGATCCGCGTTGGGGACGCACGGAAGAAACGTACGGGGAAGATCCGTACCTGGTTTCGCATATCGGGCTGGCGGCGATTCTGGGATTTCAGGGTAACGGCGCGTTGATTGACAAGACGCACGTGATGGCCACGGCAAAACATTTTGCGGTACACGGGCAGCCGGAAGCGGGAACCAACGTGGCGCCGGGAAATTATTCGGAGCGGGTGGTGCGGGAATATTTTCTGAAACCGTTTGAGGTGGCGGTGAAGGAAGGGCACATTCGCGCGGTGATGCCGTCTTATAACGAAGTGGATGGAATACCTTCGCACAGCAATAAATATTTTCTTGAAGATATTTTGCGGAAAGAGTGGGGATTTCCGGGCGCGGTGGTGTCGGATTATTTTGGAATCACGGAGCTGAATACGACGCATCACATCGCTGGAGACAACGAGACGGCGGCGCGGTATGCACTGGATGCTGGGGTGGATCTGGAATTGCCGTTTGCGGGCGGATATCCGACTTTAGCCGAGCAGATCAAGCAGAAGAAAGTTTCCGAGGCGGCGGTGGACCGCGCGGTTATACGCATTCTGCGAGCGAAATTCATGGCTGGACTGTTTGACGATCCTTATGTGGACGCCGTCTCCGCGGAAAAAATCACCAACAGCGTGGAACATCAGAAGCTGGCTTTGAAGGCCGCGCACGAAGCGATCATTCTTTTGAAAAATGAGGGTGGGCTGCTGCCACTGAATAAAAATAAATATAAACGCATCGCGGTGATCGGGCCAAATGCCGCGGAGGTGCACCTGGGCGGCTACAGCGGTAAGCCAGGGCGGGGCGTCAGCGTGTTGCAGGGAATCAAGAATAAAGTTGGCGGCGGCGCGGAAGTGTTGTACGCGGAAGGTTGCAAAATCACGGAGACGTTTCCGGACTGGGACGCGGACACCGTGGTGCTGGGCGATGGGGCGCTGAATGCGAAGAGGACTGAAGAAGCGGTGAAGATTGCGGCGCAGGCGGATGTGGTGATTCTGGCGCTGGGCGGGAACGAGCAAACTTCACGCGAGGCGTGGTCGGCGACGCACAAGGGAGATCGCGACAGCCTGGATTTATTGGGGAATCAGGATGAATTGGTGAAAGCGATTTTGGGAACTGGCAAGCCAGTGGTGGTGTTTTTGCAACACGGGCGGCCGAATTCTATTAATTTTATCGCCGAAAATGTTCCGGCGATTCTGGAAGGCTGGTACCTGGGGCAGGACGGTGGCACGGCGGTGGCCGACGTGATTTTTGGCGACTACAATCCGGGAGGGAAATTGCCGATTACCGTGCCGCGCAACGTCGGACAGTTGCCGGACTACTACTATTACAAACCGTCGGCAAAGCGGGAGTATCTGGGAACGACTACGGAGCCGCTGTTCCCGTTTGGGTGGGGGCTGAGTTATTCGGCGTTTGCGTATTCGGAATTGCAGGCTGTGCCGAAAACCATCGATCCCTCGGGCCGAGCGAAGATTTCCGTGGAAGTGACGAACACTTCGGCTGTGCGTGGTGATGAAGTGGTGCAGATGTACGTGCATCAGGAGGTCAGTTCGGTTACGCGCGCGGTTAAGGAGTTGAGAGGATTCCAGCGAGTGACGTTGAACCCGGGAGAATCGCGCGTGGTGGAATTTTCTGTGGGGCCGGAGGAATTGTCTTTTCTGAATCGGGAGATGAAGCGGGTAGTGGAGCCGGGAGTTTTTACGATCATGGTCGGAGGGAGTTCGGCGAAGGTGATCCAGACGAAACTGAATGTAGTGGGCAATTAATGCGGTTGTTCCGCGTAAATGAACCAGGGAGCAAATGTGATGGATCAACGGCCAGCTCCTTACAATGTGACGAAAGAAAGCGCTAAAGGTTGTGCAGGTGGTTGCTTAACTCACTTTCTGATTGCGGTGGCCGCGACAATTCTCATCGGTGGCGGTGCTCGTTTCTGGAGAATTTCGGGAAGGGTCATGTTTTTCATAGTGCTCGGAATTATCTTTCTTGTTTCCGCACTTATTCCGTGGGAAAGAAAGAGAAGTCCGATGCTGACAAACGTCCGCTCAAATTATTTCTTCGCGATAAAGCTGGCGAGTGTGGGTGATGGCGGCGCCGACGGCCATGGCGATCATTCCTGCGATGGCCATGGCGCCGCCGAAGTCGAGCATGCGGTAGGGC
>JALYLI010000048.1 GCA_030774335.1 Acidobacteriota bacterium
AATCAAAATTTGCTCGGAACGCGCGCGCAACGTATCTTCAAGCCTCGCCGGAGTACCGCGCAGGCGTGCGCACACATTTGGATATAGCTCCACTGGAAACGTAAAATCGAAATTTCTCTCGAACCAGATTGGCGCTTGTGTCATCCATCCCCGCTCTCATTCGACGAATTGTGAATTTGGGGACGAGAATATCCGCCTGACGGGATCGTCGCCACAACTATCCATGGGCACAAAAAATGGCCGCCGTGCCATTATGGACGGCGGCCATTTCCATTTAACTTTGCGGCGTTTACATCTTTACTGTTGACCCGTGACTTGCAACACATTGCCACTTACCGCTCGGCATCTTCACCCAGGTATCCGTCCAGCGCACATGTTCATCCATCGGCTTTCCAGATGCATCGGTGCCTTTGGCTTTGGAGCTTCCTGTGGCGATGGCCGTATCCCCGAAGACCGTTACTTTCACATCTTCGTAGTTCATGCTTTCATATTTGGTGGCCTTGGCGTTTGCCAACGTCTCGGCCTTGCCAGTCACCTTCCCGTCCACTCCCGTGTTCACAAATTTGTCAGCCAGCAGCGTGGTAAGCACGTCGGGATTATTAGTCTTTTGTGACTGCATCCATTGTTCTTCCAATGCGGCGACCGCTTTTTCAGTGCCGCCAGCCGTCTGGGCCTGTAACCGCGCGACACTTCCGAGCGAAAGCCAAGCGATAAAACACCACATCCATGTTCTTTTCACAGAATCTCCTTTAACGATTGCGATTTTTCGACAATTTGACTTGAGGCCTTATTGCAGTGTTAGCGGGCCACGGGACGCCCAGGGCGCGGCAAATCAGGGCAAAGTAAATGGCGTTTCAGGGATGAGGAAAAGTAACTTGGCCAGGAAGTCCGGAAATCTTCCAGTTCCATTCGCTCTGCCAGTTTGCAAGATGGACGGTACGCCGTAACCGCTGCGAAGTCAATTTATTACCTTCGAGATTTCCGGTCGCTGGAAGGTCGGCCGAGCCGGCAAAATATGCGGGGCTTCCGCGGCTGGAAGGAATCGCTGCAAGCCTAAGCGTTGATGGGCCCGATAGGAATTGAGTGTGTGAACTCCCGACAGGCCCATCCGCGATTGTGGCAAACGAATTACTTGCTTCGGCCCTTGCAGGTATTGAACTTGAACGAGCCGATCCGGGTTGTCCAGTTAAAGCTGCCGGTGATTGCGTAGTATTCCTGGGTGTACCAGAAGGTGCAATCGTCGGTCGGATCGACCGTCATGGAGCTGTAGTCTCCCCAACGATGGTACGAGTTGAACTGCACGCCGCTGCCGTTGACAAGCACCAGCGGTCCGAACAGCGCGCCCGCTGGATCGCTGGGCGCGCGTCCGGCTACATACACGCTTGGGTACACGCTCTGACTGGAGGCACTGAAGCCGAGGGCGAGGTTGCCGGTTTTATCCATGGCGATGCTGCCCAGCCAATAGTTTACGTTGGGATCAGTGACCGTAGACTGCTGGTAAACAAAGGGCGCGGCCGGATTGCGAATCTCGTACCAACGCTCGCCTGCGAGCGTTCCAGCCTTAATCGCGTGGTTTACGACCAGCGACTCGTGGTCGCCGAAGTTGCGGTAAGCCAGGCGGAACATCAACCGGTCACCCAGACCGTCCACTTTTTCTCCCGGGTTAGGCTGCGCAATACAGGACAAAGTAATCGCGCGCGCGCAGAGTTCAGTGTACGGCGCTACCGAGATCAGAGTCGGACCTGTGAAAGTTGAGCTAGCGGGATTGCTGAAGTCCGCGTGGAAGCGGAAGAAGTTTAAATGGGTGGAGTCAGCAAGGCTTACCAGGTAGTTCGGCGCACCTGCCGGCGGTAGGGTGCTGCCGTCGAGGTCGGCGGGCAAGAGGCTCGAAACCGTGGAAGGCTGCTGGAAACAGATTGCATTTGCAGGCGCACCTGCGAGCATGGCGGTGCGGTCGAAGGCACACGCCTCGGCGCCGGCAAAGCTGTTGCCCGGGAAAACGTTGATGGTGTTGTAATACGCATCGGGCCACACGCTGAACTTCGGATAGTCCGGGAAGTTTGTGCCGAAGTCATATTCGTAGCGGTTATAGGTGCCCGTGGCGTCCGAACTGGTGGAGACGGCAATGCACTGTGCTGTCTGCGTGAACGTGGTGTTGTACTGCAACTGCGTCACCAGCCAACGCCCCGCCAGGTGGTCATAGAGCACCACCGGGTCCCCGCCATCCGAATACGTCGGCGTGCCCCCGCCAAACTCGCAGAGGCCGCCGAAACCCGTCCAAAGCGTGTGGATTGCCGCCGGGCCCAGCCGCAAGGCTCTGCTGGATTTGTCATAAACCGCGATGGTCACGTTCACCATTTGCACGAACTGCGTATCACCTACAGCGCCATTGGTATCCGGCGGAACAAACGCGAATCCGAACACGTTGCGGTTGTCCTGCGCGCTTTGCCCGTCGAAACTGCTGAGCAGCGTCACGCCATTCAGCGGTCCGGCCAGCGGCGCCGCCACCGGGTCCGTGTTCGGGTTGCTGATCATCGCGCCAGCCGCGCGCGCCGTGGGACTCTGGCTGTTGGTTCCTCCGCTCTTGGACGAGGCGCCGATAACCATCCGGGACAAAGGTAACGAAACGTCCTTGTGCGAAGCCTTGATTACATCTGGTCCATTCGCAAACGCGGAAGGCGCGGAAATGATGACGAATAAGAAAAAGACGAACCACTTGGGATAGCCAACCGCGTTGACTCGGGTCATGGAATCTCCTGATACTCGAAGAATTGGGGACGGGAGCGGGATTGTAATTCCGTTCGCTAAGAATTTGCAATTGGATTCTGCCGCAAGGCCTTGGTCGTGCGCAATTGCGTCCGAGTGACGGCTTTTCGGAAATAATTCGCACAGCACCCTCATGGGTGGCGGTCGGGCTAGTGGGCGCGGCTTGAACAGTTCGCTTCACGCGAAATTAACATGACAATTGGAGGCACTAAAATTTACATGGTGCGGAAAATATATGAAGAGCGGGGCAGAGTTCCGACAAAAGAAAGCTGCCCCAGCCCAAGTCATCTTGCGTGCACCGCCGGCTACTTCCCGAGCAGTCCCTGATCGCTGCCCACGCCAGTCACGAAGTCGTACCCGCTTTGGCAACTGAAGCTGCCCGCCGTGCCAGTCAGGATGTCCCTGAAATCGGAGGCGTTCGTGCGATTTCCGTAAATCGTGGCCAGCTCCAATTGTGACCCCGCGTAGAAGTGGCCTGCAAGATTTACAATCCCTGCAAGCGAAGGCGAAGAAACGCTGGTGCCGCCGAAGACCAGCCAACCGCTGAGTCCCTGGCACGACGTGCTGTCATAGACGGAAACGCCGGTATTGGGATCCGCGTCGAAGGAAAAGTCCGGCGCGGAACGCTGCGTGGCGTTGGTCCCCGAAACCCCGCTTTGGTAGCTTGGCTTGGCTTCATATTTGCTCGGCCCACCACCGCTTCCGCTCCAGCCGGTCTCGCTGACGAAGACCCCGCTTGAGTTGCGATTCACGCTGGTCCCGCCTGCCGATACGACGAAGGGCGAAACGCTGGGATAGCCGTTAACTCCGCCAGTGTCGCCGCTGGAAGCGAAATATACCACGCTCGAACTTTGGAAATGTGAGTCATAGGAGGATTCCGTGGAGAACTCGCCGCCGCTCCAGCTCATGGAAACCTCACCGCGTCCCCCACCATTGGTGACCTCTGTCGTCGCTCGGTCCACGGCGGCAAATAGGTCAGCGAAGCTGTTCGATGCCGCTTCCACCAGCACAATGTGCGCGTTCGGAGCCATGGCGTGCGCCCACTCGATGTCCAGGGCCGCTTCCTGCGCCCACCCGCAATTGGTGCGAGGCTTCGAGCCACTGGCGTACACTTTTTTGAAGCACCCATTGGCGGTAGTGCATTGCGGAAGGCTGAAAGCGGTCGAGAAAACTCCCAGGTCATTCTCCGCTGTCGGATAATCGTAGGCATCCACGATGGCGATCACCTGGCTGCCACCGGTCGACGGCAGGTTATACACCGGACGCAAACTTTGCGGGCTTTCACCCGATGGAGAGCCACCGCCCCCAGGTTTACCCTCAAACCTGATCAGGTGGTTGGTGTGCGCGCGCACGCCAACATCGTCGGGTAGTTCGATCGAGGTTGCGGGAATCAATACGGCAGCATGCGAACGCCCGTTTTCACTTTGAGAAATGCCGATAGTTGGCAGCGACAGGGTAACCACAAAAGACACCGCTACACACAGTGCAGACTTTAGACGCATCATTATTCTCCTTGGGTTCATTGGCGAATCCGTGACTTTTTCTAAGCGTATCGAGGACAGGAAATACCATTAAATGTCCATGAGTTATAACTTGTCAACTGTTACTTGATAAATATATCTTAGGAACCGCACGGCTTTTTGAATGCTTGCCAAACAACGCAAAGAAAGGAGTTATTGCCTGACTTTGCGATATGCCGGTTATGGGAACCGAGCAAGCGGCTAGTGAAATCAGCTCAAACCAGCTGCACTGACTTCAATCTTCTCAACCGATCGAAAAAACGGTTCGCGCTTTCAATATCACGCGCAATTTGTTCACGCAATTCCGCCGCGCCGCTGAATTTCTTTTCCGCGCGCAAACGCTTCCAGAAGCGCACTTCGATCCGTTTGGCAGGAATCTCCCCGCGCAAATTCAGGAGATGCGTCTCCACGCTTAGCGCGCTCTCATGGAACGTGGGGCGCACGCCAATATTCGTCACCGAGCGGTGGCTTCGTGATTCGCCGGGAAAACAGGTGCGCGTGATGTACACCCCGCGTGCCGGCAACAATTCCTGTTCGGGCGCCAGATTCAGGGTCGGGAAAGTAAATTTGCTTCCCGTTCCCGTGCCGCTCACCACCTCGCCGGTCAAGACAAACGGCCGGCCCAGCAAACGCCCCGCGTGACTCACGTCGCCTTTGGAAATTTCGCGTCGAATAATTGTGCTGGAAACGATTTCTCCGCGATAAACCACCGGCGGAACAATCACCACTTCAAATCCCAGCCGCTCGCCAAGTTCTCGCAACAGTTTTACGTTGCCCGACTGCCGATGGCCAAAGCGAAAGTTTTCGCCAACGAGAATCGCCGCGACGCGCATGTCGCCGACCAGAATCTGCTCGACAAAGTCCTCCGGCGCCAGCCGGGCCAGCTCCAGGGTAAATGGCAGCACCACTGCGGCTTCGACGCCGAGCACGCTGAACCACGCAATCCGCTGCGCGTTGGTGGACAAGCGCAACGGCGCCGATTCCGGCCGCAAAACTTTCAGCGGCGGCGGATCGAACGTCACTGCGGTCGACACCGCCGTAGTTTCCAACGCCCGTTCCGTCGCGGCGCGCAAAATTGCCTGATGCCCCAGGTGCAAACCGTCAAAATTTCCGATGGCCAGCACACTCGACCGTTTCGGCGCGGCGTAGTGCTCGCTCCAGGCCGCGGTGGAAGCGAAAGTGCTCACTCCGGCTGCGCGCTTGCGCAAAATGTGCGGTGCAGCCCTTTCCTCGCTCTCGCTCGTCCCTTCCTCCACGCTTACATTGAATTGCAACCCGTCGTATGCCAATTGCACGTGGGGGAAACCCAGCTCGCGCAATCTTTGATTGGTCTCAGCGTGCGACAAGTCGTGCGCGATGTGCGTGAACCAGGCGCGCTTGGGCGCAAGTCGTTGCACCAGTGCGAGCGCCTGCTCCACAGTCTGGTGCATCGGATGAGGGATGTCGCGCAGCGCATCAATAATTAAATCATTCAAGCCGCCCAGCAGCGTCATGGAGGTTTCCGGCAGCGCGCTGAAATCCGTCAGGTACGCCGCCTTGCCGAATCGATACCCCAGGACTTTCAGATCCCCATGCACCAGCGGAATGGGAATGATCGGTACACCCAGTAACTCGAAAGAGCCCTTCACTGCGTGCAGGTGCACCGTCGGAACCGTGCTCAACGTGGGCTTGCCGCTGAACACATACGCAAATGCCTGCCGCAGTACCGCGAACGTTTCTTCGTTTCCATACACTTGCATCGCTGCGCCCTGTCGGATGTTAAACGGGCGAATATCGTCGAAGCCCATGATGTGATCGGCGTGGCCGTGTGTCAGCAAAACGGCGTCAAGTCTCTCCATGCGCGCGCGCAACGCTTGCTGCCGAAAATCGGGGGTCGTATCGATCACCACGTTTTGTCCGCCGCGTGAAAGCAGCAGGGAAGGGCGCAGGCGCTTGTCGTGCGCATCGCTGGAGCTGCACACGAGGCAATGGCATCCCGGCGACGGCACGCCCATGGAGGTGCCCGACCCCAGCACCGTAAGTTTTATCGGTTCGCTTTTCGATTCAAGAGGCATGGAGAAGAACAAAACGGCATAGCAGGCCCAGTCTGAGAAACAGCCGGCCGCGGGCTTAATGCCGCAAAGAACTTTGCGCGATTATCTGCAAGCGCAAAAACTATCGTTTCGCTCCAACTTTCGCCTGCTGCGCCACTTTCGCCGCCTGCGCCGCCAGCGCCTGGTTCACTTCCAGGAAGGTCATCTTCAATTTGCCCAGCAGATCCACCAGCAAAGTTTCTTCTTCGGGAGCCAGATGGCCTCTGGTTTTTTCGTGCAGCACGTCAAGCATATCGATCAACTCCCGCGCCGCTTCCGGATCAATCACGGGCTGCCCGGTGCGTGGATCCGCATAGGCGCCCAGCACCATCGCCGCATTGCTGCCAATCATCTGCACCAAGTTCTGGAACGCCGGCGAAGCTTTGGGCGCGTCCGCAGCCACTGGCGCCGCCACTTGTCCTTCCGGAGCTGCTGGCGCAGCAGGTTTGCGGGCGGCTTCGATGGCCGCCTCGCGTTCAGCCTTGCGCTCTTCGGCCTCCACTACGTCCTTGCGAATTTCTCCTTCGGACGTAAACGGGCGGCGATCAATTACTCGGAAAGCCTCTTCTGGTTTGTTCTCAGCCAATGGAGTCCTCGATAGGTAAAATGATTTTCCAGTTTATCACGCCTGCCTGCTTTGGCCATTAGTCCGCAAAGTTGCCGGCCCATTTCGCCATTCCGGGCCCACTTGTCAAATTTTTCCGCTCGCCGTACAGTGGAAATCCCGCACCGGCGATTTCTGCGGATACGCGATGCCTGCCCCCAAAAAGAAGTTGGCGAAATCAATAACGAGACTACCGACCCGGGCACTGGCGAAGCCGGCCAGGCGCGCAGTTGCGCGGCGAAAATCGCCGCTGGCAAAAAAAACCTCGGCCGGCGAGTGGTTCGACAAACTTGTCGCGGTGCAAAAGCGGCTGCGCGCTCCGAAGGGTTGCCCCTGGGATCGCGAACAGACCCACGCCACGCTGCGTCCGTACCTCATAGAGGAAGCCTACGAAGTCCTGGACGCTCTCGATTCCGGTGATGACGCGAAATTTGCCGATGAAATGGGCGACCTACTCCTCCAGGTGGTTTTTCACTCCGATATCGCCCGCCAGCAAG
The DNA here is from genome assembly GCA_030774335.1 of Acidobacteriota bacterium. Taxonomy (GTDB): domain Bacteria; phylum Acidobacteriota; class Terriglobia; order Acidiferrales; family UBA7541; genus Acidiferrum. The sequence goes on from JALYLI010000048.1 coordinate 7,460, forward strand.
GCCGCTTCACCGTCGCCGATGTGGTGCGCGCTATCCACGACAAGATGGTGCGGCGCCACCCGCATGTATTCGGAAATGCTCGCGCCAAAAATTCCGCGCAGGTGCTGCGAAACTGGGAGCGCATCAAAGCGCAAGAGCGCCTGGCCGCTCAGCAAGTGGCCAAACCAACCGGCCCACAAATCGGCGCTGCTTCCTCTTCTACTTCCTCCTCCGAGAAACCGGCCTCGCTGCTTGACGGTGTTTCCAGCGGATTGCCGGCCATGCTCCAGGGCCTGCAACTCACTCGCAAAGCGGCCCGCGCCGGCTTTGACTGGCACAACGCCGGCGGCATCTTCGAAAAACTGCGCGAAGAAATGGCCGAGGTTCGTCACGCGCTCACCGAGAAAAATTCCGCCCGCGCGGAAGAGGAACTCGGCGACCTGTTATTTGCTGCGGTAAATCTGGCGCGCTTCGTGGATGTCGACCCGGAGATCGCGCTCAAAAAAGCCAACTCGAAATTTCAGCGCCGCTTCATGCAAATGGAACGGGCAGCGGTGGAGCACGCCGGTTCTTTTGCGGACCTGCCGCGCGAAGAGATGGAATCGTTGTGGGATGCGGTAAAATTCAAAGAAAACAACCACTCTGGAAATCAGAAGCCCAACGCGGCCAGCCCCGCCGCGGCAAAATCTGCAAATCAAAAATTGGCCGCTGCCCACTCGCGATGACCGGCTTTATCGTGGTCCGCAAATGCCAGGCGCTGGAGGAATTCCAACTGTGCCTGGCGCTGCAAAAGGAAATCTGGCAGGAAGCGGACCTCGAAACCGAACCGGTCACCGCCTTTGTGGTGGCCGCCAATACCGGCGGGCAGGTGCTCGGCGCTTTTGACGGCGACCGCCTGGCTGGTTTTACTTTAGCCGTCGTTGGGTTGCGCGAGGGAGTTGCATATCTGCATTCTCATATGACCGGCGTGCATAGCCATTACCGCGACCGCGGCGTAGGCCGTGCGCTAAAGTTTTTTCAGCGTGAGGAAGCTCTGAGCCGCAACATTCGCTTGATCTGCTGGACATTTGACCCGCTCGAATTTCGTAACGCGTATTTCAACCTTAACCGCCTGGGAGCGATTTGCCGCAAGTATCTGCCTAATTTCTACGGCATCACCACCAGTCCTTTGCATCGCGGCATGGCCACCGACCGCTTGCTGGCTGAATGGCAACTCGATTCGCCTCGTGTGGACGCCGCCGTGGCCGGCGTTGCGCTGCCCGTCCCGCAATATTCCGTCGCTGTCGGCGTGCCCGCGAGTCAAAGTATGTTTTCGGCGTCCGATCCAAACGCTCAGCAGGTCGCGGAACTACAAGGACGCCTGCGCCAGGATTTCTCGAGCTATTTTAATCGGGGATACGCGGCCGTTGCTGTTCGTAACCACCCCGAATCGCCCGCTTACCTGTTATGTCCCTGGAGCGACTTCTGAGGAAAACGCACATTCCCTCGCTATGAAAATCAACGAAATCTCACTTCGCGAAATACCTATGAAGCTGCTCGCACCCTTCGAGACCAGCATGGACCGCGTTGATTCCCGCCGCGTCCTGCTGGTTGAGGCCAACGTTGACGGCGTCACCGGTTGGGGAGAATGCGTGGCCGCGGAGGATCCTTTCTACAGCCCTGAAACCGTCGATACCGCGAGGATGATCTTGCGCGATCATCTCTGGCCGCTCGTGAAAGGTAAGAACTTCAACACCGCCGCCGAAGTTTGGAACTCGCTGGCCCACGTGCGCGGACACAACATGGCTAAAGGAGCACTTGAAGCTGCGGTTTGGGATGCTGAAGCGCGACAAAAAAATATTCCGCTTTGGAAATTGTTGGGCGGGACGCGGCAAGAGATCAGTTGTGGCGTTTCCATTGGCCTTCAAGAATCACTTGAAGTGTTGATGGCGGCGGTAAAGACCGAAATCGATGCCGGTTATCAACGCATAAAGATAAAAATCAAGCCGGGGAAGGATCTGGCGCTCGTCCAGCGGCTGCGCCAGGAGTTTCCGCGCATCAAGTTAATGGTAGACGCCAACTCCGCATATCGCCTCCAGGACTGGCCGCTGCTAAAGCAGCTCGAGGGCTTCTACCTCATGATGATTGAGCAGCCGCTCGGATGGGACGACATCTACAGCCACGCCGAGTTGCAGAAAAAACTCGACACTCCGATTTGTCTGGATGAATGCATTCACTCGGAGGGACACGCACGCGCCGCCATAGCGTTAGGCGCCTGCAAGATTATCAATATCAAACTGGGCCGCGTGGGAGGATTCACGCCCGCCAAGGCCATTCATGACATCTGCCAACAGCATGGCGCGCCCGTGTGGTGCGGCGGCATGCTCGAAACCGGTATCGGACGCGCGCACAACATTGCGCTCTCCACGCTGCCAAATTTCACGCTGCCAGGCGATGTGAGCGCCAGCAAACGATACTGGCACGAAGATATTATCGATCCGGAGGTGACGGTCTCCGGGCGTGGCACAATCACCGTGCCCCAACGGCCGGGCATCGGGTTCGAGCCCCGGCGTGATCGTATCGAAAAGCTTACCACGCGAGTGGAGCGGCTTACTTGAAGTAACGCTTGAGGGTTAGTTTGAATGGGGATCCCTTTGGAGAAATTACCGATGCGCAAGGGTGGCGGCACCGCACGGATCGCGGTAATTCCCGGTGACGGCATAGGCCGGGAAGTCACGCCGGAGTCGTTGAAAGTTTTGCGGTCGGTCACTGCGTCCACGGGACGCGCCATCGAGTTCGTGGATTTCGATTGGGGCGCGGACAAATATCTGCACGAAAATATCAGCCTGCCTGACGGCGCCATAGAGATGCTGCGCGATGAGTTTGACGCCATATTATTTGGCGCGCTCGGGGATCCGCGTGTCCCTTCTAATCAACACGCCGCGGACATTTTGCTCGGCCTTCGCTTCAAGTTAGACCTCTACGTGAATGCCCGTCCGGTAGAACTGCTGCACCAGCGCCTGACACCGCTTCACGGCCGCACCGAAAAAGACATTCGCCTCATGGTCTTTCGCGAAAATACCGAAGGCCTTTACGTGGGCATCGGTGGATTTTTCAAAAAAGACACCGCTGACGAAATTGCTGTGCAGGAAGACATGAATTCACGCAAGGGCGTCGAACGCGTTGTCCGCTACGCCTTTGAATACGCCAAAAACAAGGGGCTGAAGCGCGTGTGCATGAGCGACAAGTCCAACGCCATGACGTTCGCCCACGATCTGTGGCAACGCGTTTTTAACCAAGTCCGCCAGGAATATCCCGGCATCGATTCAAGACACTTATATATTGATACGCTGGCGATGGAGCTGGTTCGTGACCCCAGCCAGTTCGACGTGATTGTGACTTGCAATCTTTTTGGCGACATCATCAGCGATCTCGGAGCGCAACTCGCTGGTGGATTGGGGCTCGCGCCCTCCGGCAACATTCATCCCGGCCGGACCTCGCTATTTGAGCCTGTTCATGGTTCCGCGCCGAACATCGCCGGAAAGGGAATCGCTAATCCGCTGGGTTCAGTTCTCGCGTCGGCCATGATGCTGGACTTTCTAGGATGGAGCGCCGAGTCCGCCGCAGTAAACGAAAGCGTGAAGGCCGCGCTGAGAGAGAATTATCTGACGCCAGATCTTGGCGGCACCCGCAAAACCGGTGAAGTCGGCGATTGGTTGGCCAAGCGCGTTGCTGACCGTAAATAAATGTCGCCGTGCCGACAATGAAAGCGCAACTTTAACTCCGCTTTTTTATGCTCGCATGGCTGAACAGCTACAGCGGTCCCCCAAAATTAAAAAATCGTGCGACTCAACATTGAAAGTTAACCTTGAAGTCCCGGGCCATCATGGCTCCAGTGGTCAAACAAACATAACGCCAGAATCTTGACAAAATCACCTTGAAGAATTGTTGAAGTGTGACTTCACTTCTTCCAGTTCTCGCCGCGTTTTCTTCGAAGTTACTTGAGATGTCGGCGTGTCGACACTGGCAGCCGCCCTGCGAATGTTGAAGGTAAAACTTAAATTACCACTAACGGGATTTTGGCGCGTACGCAGTGCGCGAACGTCGACGTGCCGACATTCAAAGTTATACTACAAGGAGTGGCCGGACGAGAGGTTAAAGTTTAGATCGCGACCTGAGTGCGCTCGTCAGAGATAACCCCAGCAAGAAACCCCCGATGTGCGCCCACCAGGCCACCCCGCCTTGTGCGATCTCGCCGAGGCTACTTACTCCCGCGACGAATTGCAGGAAAAACCAATAGCCTAAAATAAAGACTGCGGGAATGGGCACGAGGAAGATGAAAACCAAGGTGAGAATACGCGATCGAGGATACAGCACCAGATAAGCGCCCATGACTCCGGAGATCGCGCCGCTCGCGCCAAGCGCAGGGAGCCCAGAATTTAGATTGAACAGCACGTGAAGCAAGCCCGAGCCGACACCGCACACTATATAGAACAATAAATATGGCAAGTGCCCGAAAAAGTCTTCGACGTTATCGCCGAAGATCCACAGGAACAACATGTTGCCCGCGAGATGGGCTAGGCCAGCGTGCAGAAACATGCTGGTAAGCAGCGGAAGAAAGGCGCCATGAAAGTCGATTGTGCCGGCAAGAAACGCCGGGAAGCGCGCCGGAATAGTGGCGTTGGCCATCAGAAACGCCTTGAACAGGTGCGGCGGCAGGGTTAGCTGGTATACGAACACCGCGACGTTCGCGCAGATCAGCAAGACATTTATGATCGGCGCGCTGCGATGAGGAGTTTCATCTTTTAAAGGGATGAACACGTTAGCCGCGGTCAGAGTAACTAAATACCGTGCAAATGGAAAGTTGTCACTGTTGCATAGCAATTGGTGCGGGAAACCACGCGTTTGGCGGCGAAATGCGCGGCGAAAAATAATTTGATTTTATTTACCGTGGCAACGTTGCACCTCTGCCGGGAGTGTGGTAATTATTCATGTTCCGCGTGCACGTGAAATCGGAGCTGTGCCACAGCTCGGCAGGGAAGACCGGCGCGCCAAGAACTTCATGCCCGCCCGGGAAACGGAAGCCATTATCTTAAAAACTTTTCCGCTGGGCGAAGCCGACCGGCTGGTGAGTTTTCTCGGGCGCGCCTCCGGGCGAATGCGGGGCGTGGCGGCTGGAGCGCGGCGCATCAAGAATCGCTACGGTTCGACGCTGCAATTGCTGTCCCACGTGCAATTGTGGTACGTCGAAAAAGAAACTCGCGACCTGGTACGCATTCAGCAGTGCGAGCCGCTCGAGTCCTTTAACAAAGCGCAGAGCGATTATTTTCTGAGTACCGGAATGGCCGTGGTCAGCGAAGTTACGGAAACGGTACTGCCGGAGCGGGAAGTATCGGAAGCAATGTTCCGCCTGATCTTGTTAACGGCCCAGGAAATCGAACGCACCGGGGAATGGACTTTACCGCTGAGTTACTTCGCATTCTGGACGGTGCGACTGGGCGGTTGGTTGCCGCGTTTTGACCGCTGCGCGAACTGCAGCACGCCATTTGGCGCACTGGCTGCTTATTTCGCATCCTGGGAACCTGGTTTGTTATGCGGCAAGTGCCGGCGTTCGGGCATGGCTGCAATGCGTGAAGGCACGCGAGGACTGGCAGAGCGCTTCGCCAATGAGCGCCTGGATCGAATCACGCATGCAGAGCAACTGAAGCCGGAGTTGATGGAATTGCGTGAAGCCTCCCTCGGGTGGATTGAGCATCACACGGAAAGAAGATTGGCGACACGGCAGCTTTTGGAGAAGAGTTGAAAGTTAAAGTAAAACCTGAGAAGAGAGATGCAGGTCTTAATTTTCAGGATTTGATTCTTAAACTGTCTCAATTCTGGGCCCGCCAAAACTGCGTGCTGCAGCAACCCTATGACGTGGAAGTCGGTGCCGGCACGATGCACCCGGAGACTTTTCTGCGTGTTCTGGGACCAGAACCATATCGCGTGGCATTTGTTCAGCCCAGCCGGCGGCCGGCTGACGGCCGGTATGGCGAAAACCCCAATCGCCTCTACAAGCATTCGCAATTTCAAGTGATTCTCAAACCTTCGCCAGTTGATGTGCAGGACGTATACCTGAAGAGCTTGGAAGCGATAGGCATCGACCTGCGCGTGCATGATATTCGCTTTGAAGAGGATAACTGGGAGTCGCCGACGCTTGGCGCCTGGGGAATCGGCTGGCAAGTCTTGCTGGATGGACTGGAGATTACGCAGTTCACCTATTTCCAGCAGAGCGGCGGAATTGATCTGGATCCGATTTCTGTCGAGCTGACTTTTGGGCTCGAACGCATCTGCGCTTTTCTTCAAGGGGTCGACAGCGTGTACGACCTGCGCTGGTCCGCGGACAAGACCTATGGGCAAATACGCCTGGCGGAGGAGCAGCAACTTTCCGTTTATAGCTTTGACAAAAGCGATGCTGCTGCAATCCGCGCGGAGTTCGATCTGCACGAGAAGCAGGCTAAAGAATTACTTGAAGGTTTCGCCGGGGCAAAAGCGGAAGCGCGGGTTCGGTATCCAATTCTGGCAGCGTACGACCATTGCTTGAAGTGTTCGCATCTTTTCAATCTGCTGGACGCGCGCGGAGTTATCTCGACGACCGAGCGGGCTGCCTTGATGGCGAGAGTCCGCGGCGCAGCTTGTAAAACTGCCGCGGCCTACCTGGAGCAAATTGGCGGGCCGGCCAAGCGGCGGGAGCTGCGGGGATGACGGCTAGCTCCAGCGCGGGCTCTAAAACAGCCAATAAAAAACTTCAAGTAAAACTTGAGAAGAGACTTGAGCTGGTTTTTGAAATTGGATGCGAGGAAATTCCGGCAGACATGTTGCAGCGGGCCGAAGTAGAGCTACGCACAAATATCACAAAACTTTTAGCCGCTGAGAATCTGATCGAGGGAGTGACCGTTGAGACGTTCAGCGGGCCGCGGCGGCTCACTGCCTGGGTGCGTGGATTGATTTCCAAGCAAGCGGATGCCGCCAATGACGTGACCGGCCCCCCTAAATCCGTGGCTTACGACGTCGAAGGATTTCCCACCAGGGCGGCGCTGAGTTTTGCCGAGAAGCACGGCCTGCAAGTCGAGGCTCTGCACCTTATTCAAACGCCCAAAGGCGAATATCTGGCGGCCAAGCAAGTAAAGCGCGGCCGCACTGCGGAAGAGATTTTGCAGGATATTCTGCCACGTGCGATCCACGACTTGACGTGGCCGCGTTCGATGACCTGGACAGGAATTGATGGCGCGCGTTTTATTCGGCCGATCCGGTGGCTGCTGGCGGTGCTGGACGGTAAAGCGCTGCGGTTCTCGTACGGAGGAGTCACCGCGGGCGCCACTACCGTAGGCCACCGGTTTATTGGCAGGGGCCGGATTACGATCCGCGGTTTCGCTGAATACGAGAAGAAGCTCGGTTCTAATGGTGTCATTCTACGGCCACAAGCGCGGCGCGAAAAGATTGAGCGAGAATTATCCCAGCTCGCGCGCAAGGGCGGTTACCAGGTTCACGAAGATGCCGCATTGCAAAACCTCGTGTGTTACTTGAACGAGTACCCCAGCGTGATCGAGGGTGATTTCGACAGCAAGTTCCTGAATCTCCCTGACGAGATACTCGTCACAGTAATGCGTGACCACCAGAAATATTTTGCGGTGGAGAGCAAGCAGGGAGAACTCGCGTCGAAGTTTCTGGCGGTAATCAATCTGGCGCGGGACGCGCGCGGGCTGGTGCGTGCCGGGCATGAGCGGGTGCTGCGCGCGCGATTCGCGGACGCCCAATTCTTTTGGTCCGCTGATCAGAAGAAGCAGTTGGTCGAAAACTTGCCGAAGCTTGAGCGCGTTACTTATGAGTCGCGCCTGGGGAGCTATCGGGACAAAGTGGAGCGCGTGCGGTCCATCGCGCGCTGGCTGGCAGAGCAGTGGTATAGCAGCGGAATGATCGAAGCGCACGTTGCGGAAGCTGATCGCGCCGCGGAACTTGCAAAATGCGATCTGGCTACGGAGATGGTGCGCGAATTCCCGGAGTTGCAGGGAATCGTCGGCGGCCTGTACGCACGCGCGCAAGGCGAGCCCGACGAAGTGTCCGACGCAATTTATGACCATTACCGGCCGGTGGGGCTGACTGATCCAATTCCGCGCAACGTCACTGGATGTGCCGTGGCGCTCGCGGACAAGCTGGATTCCATCGCGGGATGTTTTCTGGTTGGCGTGGTGCCCACCGGGTCCAGCGATCCTTACGCATTGCGTCGCGCCGCCCTCGGAGTCGTAAAAATTATCCTGGAGCGCAAGTTACCGGTTTCCTTGTCGCTGGCGGTCGGAGCAGCTGCCAAGGCTCTGCTGATTCACAAACCGAAGAAGGGAATGAGCACTGAGCAGGAAGCGCAGGTGCTGGATTTCGTTCTGGACCGCGCAAAATTCATTCTGCGAGACCGTGACGGGTTCGCGTACGACGAAGTGAACGCGGTGTTTCGAGCGGGTGCGGAAGACTTGGTAGACGCGCAGAAGCGCTTGGTCGCGCTGAAATCCATACGCAAATCGAAAAATTTCGAGCCGCTGGCGGTGTCTTTCAAGCGGGTGCGCAAGATTCTGGAAAAGGCTGAGCTGGCAAAAGATGGTACGCGGCACGTGCAGGTAGAATTGTTCGAGAATGATGCGGAGCGCGAGCTCTACGCGGCCATGCGGGAAGCAGCGGCGAAAGTGCAGACTGCCAAGCGCGCGGGGAAGTATCAAGAGGCACTGGAGATTGTCGCGGGATTGCGCAAGTCCGTGGACCGCTTCTTCGAAGAAGTGATGGTGATGGCCGAGGATGAGCGCATCAGAGTCAATCGTCTGACATTGCTGTCGGAGTTACTGAAGGAATTTACGACCGTAGCGGATTTTTCGGAAATCGGGGCCGAAGAGCGGCGGTAGGCTTCAGCGAAGGCCACGCAAGCTGTGGGGTGCTTAAAGTTTTTGTCGAGATGTCGGAGCAGGATAACAGAATGTCGGCGCGCCGACTTTGAATGTATTACTTTAGGTTTATGCTTAGTAGTTGCTAATACCTATCTCTTATTGGTCGACATGCCGACAAGTAAAGTAACGGCTTAGGTCGACATCCCGTTCGAATGCAAGGTTGGAGGGGAGTTCGAATGCTGACTCGATATTGAAAGTTTAGCTTGAACTGAATTAGGCTGCACAAATCCTACGTCGAGGGTCACAGTGAAAAAATGGGTGTATTTTTTTGGAGCGGGCAAAGCGGAAGGTAATGGTGAATGGCGAGAGTTGCTGGGAGGTAAGGGTGCGGGCCTGGCGGAGATGACAAAAATCGGGCTGCCGGTACCAGCCGGTTTCACGATCTCCACGGAAGCCTGCGACTACTACTACAAGAACGGCAAGAAGTACCCTTCAGAACTGAAGAAGGAAGTGGCGGCGCACGTTGCACAGCTGGAGAAAGTGACCAAGAAAAAGTTGGGCGATCCCAAAAGCCCGCTGCTGGTCAGCGTGCGATCCGGGGCGGCGCGCTCCATGCCTGGAATGATGGAGACGATTTTGAACCTGGGATTGAACGACCGCAGTGTGCAGGGCCTGGCGGGAGCAACGAAGAACGAGCGCTTTGCCTATGATGCCTACCGGCGCTTTGTGCAGATGTATTCCACGGTAGTCATGCAGATGTCCAAGGAAGACCTGGAGCACCGGCTGGGCGCGCTGAAGGCGAGACTGGGCGTTAAAGAGGATACCGCCGTCCCCGCGAGCGGCTGGAAACAGTTGGTAGGCGAATACAAGCAGCTATTCAAGGAGAAAACCGGGAAGGAATTTCCGGACGATCCAATGGATCAGCTGTGGGGCGCAATCGGGGCAGTGTTCGGCTCCTGGATGGCGGAGAAGGCGGTGACCTACCGGCGTGTGGAGAAAATCACCGGAGTGATGGGTACGGCGGTAAACGTGGTGCAGATGGTGTTTGGGAATAACGGGGACACTTCGGGCACGGGAGTTTGTTTTACGCGGGACCCCAGCTCCGGCGAAAAGGTTTTTTACGGCGATTACCTGGTGAACGCCCAGGGAGAAGATGTGGTGGCGGGAATTCGGACGCCGACTCCACTACGCGAGATGGCCAAGGCTATGCCCAAGGCCTACGCCCAACTCGACAAAGTTCGAGTAAAACTTGAACGTCACAATCGCGACATGCAGGATATGGAATTCACCATTGAAGATGGAACTTTATATATGTTGCAGACGCGCACCGGAAAGCGCACTCCGGCGGCGGCGTTTCGCATCGCGGTAGACATGGCCAACGAACAACTCATAAGCAAGGAAGAGGCGATCCAGCGAATTAAATCGGAAGACATCGAACGATTATTTTATCCGGTGATTGACGCCAAGGTGGACAAGAAATCTCTGGAGGCAAGAATTCTGGCCACGGGCATCAACGCCGTGCCCGGAGCGGCGGTAGGCAAAATTGTGTTCTCCGCGCAGAAGGCCGAGGAGTGGGCGGAGAAAGGCGAGAAAGTAATTCTGGTGCGTCGCGAAACAAGCCCTGAAGATGTGGGCGGAATGGCGGTTGCGCAGGGGATTCTGACAGCTACTGGTGGAAAGACCAGTCACGCGGCAGTGGTGGCGCGCGGTTGGGGCAAGTGCTGCATCGTGGGCGCGGAAAAACTGCAGATCGATTACAAAACATTGTCGATGGTGGCGAGCGGAAAAACGGTGAAAGAGGGCGACTGGGTCACGCTGGACGGCAGCGAGGGCGTGGTGTACTCGGGCGAAATGCCGCTGGTGGTGCCAGAATTGCCGCAGGCATACGCGACCTTGATGAAGTGGGGCGATGAAGTGCGGCGATTGCGCGTGCGCACCAACGCGGATACTCCACAGGATGCGCGCAAAGCCAGAGAGTTTGGAGCGGAAGGGATTGGGTTGTGCCGCACCGAGCATATGTTCTTCACGGACTTTGAGCATCCGGAGAGAAGCCACGAGCGGCAGCGCGCCATTCAGGAAATGATTCTCGCGGAAACCCGTGAAGCGCGGGTGAAAGCGCTCGACAAATTGCTGCCGTTTCAGCGACGCGATTTTGTGGGGATTTTTCAGGCCATGGATGGGTTTCCGGTAACCATCAGGCTCGTCGATCCGCCGTTACACGAATTCGTGCCGCATGAACGGGCCAAGCAAGCAGAGTTAGCCAAGGAACTTGGATTGGACGTTGAGACCGTGGCACGGCGAGTGGAGCAGTTGCACGAGGCGAATCCCATGCTCGGGCATCGCGGCTGCCGGCTATCAATCACCTATCCGGAAGTTCTGGAGATGCAGGTGCGCGCCATTATTGAAGCGGCGATTGAATGCCAACGGGGCCGAGTTAAAGTATTACCCGAGATAATGCACCCTCTTGTGCTGGACAGAAAAGAGCTGTCGATTTTGGAACAGGCCACGCGAAGAGTTGCGGATGACCTGATCAAGAAGGCGGGAGTTAAACTGCCGTATCTGGTAGGCACCATGATCGAGTTGCCCAGGGCGGCGCTGCTGGCCGCAGAAATCGCGGAGGTCGCGGAATTCTTTTCTTTCGGCACCAACGATCTGACGCAAACGACCATGGGGCTATCGCGCGATGACGCCGGGCGCTTCCTTCCTGACTACGTGGACGAGAAGAAAGCCGGAGTCTTCGCTGCGGACCCTTTTCAATCTCTTGATGTGAAAGGTGTCGGGATGCTGATGCGCTGGGCCACTGAGCGAGGCCGGGAAACGCGGCCCAAGTTGAAGGTGGGAATTTGCGGCGAGCATGGCGGCGATTCGGACAGCGTCAAGTTCTGCCACGGACTGGGAATGGATTATGTAAGCGCTTCGCCATTTCGCGTGCCGATTGCTCGCTTGGCGGCAGCCCAGGCCGTTATTGAAGAGGATGCGCGCGGCAATAAAAAGGTGAAGAAGGCGGCTGGGTAGGCGCTGAGCTGCTCGTCGATGCGGCGCACTTCAAAACCCGCAGCCTCTAAAACCGAACGGTGTCGCACCCGAAGAAACAATTCTGCGAGGGGATGAAGTGAAAGTTGAATTGTCGGCAGGTCGACATTCAAGATCAATGCGACAAAATCGCAAGCTTAAAGTTTTACTTTAAGTTTGTAATTTTAACTACGTCGGGATTTTGAAGAAAAAGTACAGGCCGATGAAGAAGAAGATCAAGTCGGGTGACCACGCCGCGAGAAATGGTGGAAGCTGTCCGACGCCGCCCATGGCTTCCATCAGGCGGGCGATGCTCCAGTAGCCGATGCCGATAGCGACTCCGAGGGCCACGCCGCCTATCGCTCCACGCGCGCCGACCAAGAAAGCAAATGGTATCGCCAGTAGCATGCTGATCGGGGCAATCAGCGGATAAGCGATCTTCACATGCCACTGCACGGTAAGGTTGGCTACGTCGAAGCCAGCGCGGCGCAGACCTTCGATGTAGCGATTCAACTCTGACCAATCCATCTGAAAGGCCTGGCGCACTTCACGGTTGAAATATTCGGGCGGTTCGGTGAGCTCCGGGAAAGCCTGCACGCTGAATTGATCGAAGCGGGTGATGGTGCCTCCGGAAAAATCGCGCACCCAGCCGGATTCGAGCAGCCATTTTTTTTGCGACGCGGACCATTGGGCGCGCGTGGCAAAGATGCGCCGACGAATGTCAAAGGTGGACGGATCAATTTCCACAACGCTGAGCCCACCAAAGAGATTCTGCAGCGGACTGAACAAATCGTAATTATAAATTTTGGAGTTTTCGCCGAAGATCCATCGCTGCGGATGTGTGTAGGTCTGCGGAGGCCGGCCCTTGATCTGGTTACGCAGGGCGTCCTGGCGCTGGTTGGCGTAGGGCAAATAAGTTTCGTCCACCAGTAACATCACGCCCGCGAGGATAATTCCGGCAACCAGCAGTGGAACGATCAGGCGGTGCAGGCTGATGCCGCTGGCTTTAATGGCCACGATTTCGTTGTTTTTGCTCATGACGCCCAGCGTTACGAGAACAGCGACGAGCGCGGAAAGGGGCGCGAGGTTGTAGATCAGATAGGGTGTCAGGTAGCGGAAATAATTTATGACCGTGAGAAAGGCCACGCGGTGGCGCGCGATGTCGTCGAGCAACTCAAAGAAGGTGAAAGTTTCAAAGAGAAAAACAAACACCGCCATGATGACCGCGAAATATGCGGCGAAGCGGCGAAGTATGTAAATGTCGAGGAGCCGGGGGAAGCTGCTGCCACTGAGGTTTGACGCGAGCTGTTGCGCATCGCCATTTTGCCGGACCGCGGTGACGACGGCACCGTTCAGCTTGCGAAAGGCGGAAGTGCGGGCGCGGGCTTTGCGGCGCAGGAGGCGCAGGCGAGTTGTAATCGTGCCGGTGGGATGAAGCCAGCGGCTTTCTCCGCGAAACTGCTCCATGCGCGGCAACAGTGCGATACCGAAAGCCGCCAGGACCAGGTTGGCGATCCAGATCCCCAGCGCGGGAGGAACAGCGCCCTGGCGTGCCAGGCCGGCACCGGTGACGAAGAGCAAGTAGTATCCGGCAATCATGGCTACCGCGATGAGGGAGCCGGCAGCGCGGCCGCCGCGGCGCGGTTGCGCGCCGAGGGGCACGGCGACAAGAGCAAACACCAGGCATGCGAACGGGAACGCAAAGCGGCGGTGAAGTTCCACGCGAGCCTCACGCCACGCGGGACCGTTGTCATGCCAAAGACTGGACAGTGAGCGTTCAGGGTTGCTGAGTTGCCGCTGCTTGGCGGGGATCAAATTGTTTACGTCGATGGGCCAGTCGCTTTGGCCAAAAGCAGTGACGGAATAGCGGTCAGGACGATCGCGGTAGAATTCGTGCGTGCTTCCGCCTTGAAGGTGAAGCTCGAGCTTGCCCTGACTGGGCTCAGGAATTACAATCGCGCGCTCTGCCAGAGTGAGCCGGGAGCCGCCTTCCCCGCCAGTGTCCGCCAGGAAAACGCCGTGCCATTGAGTGCCGCTGGCAGCGACGTCCGAAATGTAAAGTATTAGTTGAGGAAATCGTTCGTCAAAAACTCGAGGTTGCACTTGGAAGGAGATTTGGGAAGCGATTAAAGTGGCTTCGGTGGAGCGAAAGGTCCGGAGGGCGAGCGGGGAAAGCCAGAGGGTCATGGCAAGGCTGACCAGCAGACCCCCGACGGCCATAACGCCCACGGGGAGCAGGATGCGTCGCCGGCCGATGCCGAGCGCAGTGAGAGCAATAATTTCGCTGTCGGCGGACATGCGGCCGAGACCAAGCAGGACGCCGATGAGTACCGCCATAGGAATGGTGAAGGTAAAAACGGCCGGGAAGATGCACAGGAAGAGTTTGAGGATTTGTTCCCCGGAGCCCACGTGGCGGACGAACAGCTCCATCAGGCGGATGAGTTGAGGGACAAAAAAGACGAAGGTGAAGACGATGAGTCCCAGCGCGGCGTGGCGGAAGACTTCGCGGACAATGTAGCGGTCCAATATGCGCATGATGCGAACGGTGAGTGTAACACGCGGGAAAGTGAGACAGGAGCACGATAGAAAATGCAGCGAGTGAACCTGGTGGTGTTATGGCATATGCACCAGCCGCAGTATCGCGACCCGGAAACGGGGCGATACGTGCTGCCGTGGACGCGACTGCACGCCACCAAAGATTATTTTGGCATGGTGAAAGTGCTGGAGGAATTTCCGGGATTTCACGCGACCTTTAACGTGGTACCGGCGCTGGGTATGCAACTGGAGGAATATGCCAGCGGAAAATTTAATGAGCCGTGGTTCGCGGTGGCATTTAAAAATGCGGAAGCGCTGACGCGGGAAGACAAGGTGGAAATCCTGGCGCGCGCTTTTCAGGTGAATCACGAACGGCTGATGTCGCGGTGGAAGCGCTTCGTGGAATTGCATGAATGGTCGCGGCCGGCGGACGGCGCCCAGGCGCTAGTGACATTTACTGCGCGGGACTGGCGCGATTTGCAGGTGCTGTCGCAGTTGGCGTGGATGGAAGAAAGCTGGCTGGAGAAAGACGAAGTGGTAAGCCGGGTGGCTTCGAAAGGGCGGGATTTTTCCGAAGCCGATAAAGAGGCGCTGAAGGCGAAAGAAATTGAGCTAATCAGCCTGGTACTGCCGGCGTATCGGGAGGCGGCGCAGCGCGGGCAGGTGGAACTGAGCACGACTCCGTTTTATCACCCGATATTGCCGCTGGTGTGCGATTCCGATATTGCACGCGTGGCGAATCCGTCCACGCCGTTGCCACGGCGCGCGTACCGGCGGCCGGAAGATGCGCGGGAGCAATTGCGGCGCGCGCGGGAATATCACGAGCGCGTATTTGGGATGAAACCGGCCGGTCTATGGCCCTCGGAAGGATCGGTTTCGGACCAGGCGCTGGCGATCGCTTCGGAAGAAGGCTTTCAGTGGTTTGGAACGGATGAAGGAGTGCTTGGCCGCACCTTGAATGTGGGATTTTTTCGCGACGCCACGGGAATTCCTTCGAGTGCGGAACGGTTGTACAAACCGTGGCGGGTGCAGACTCCGGCCGGCGGCATAACCGGATTATTTCGCGACCACCATTTGTCGGACCTGATTGGATTCGTTTACAGCCGCATGGATTCAAAGGTGGCAGCGCGGGATTTGCACGAGCGTTTGCGATATCTGGGCGAGCGCGTACAGAGCGCTCATCCGTTGACGATTTGTCTTTTTCTGGATGGAGAGAATGCCTGGGAATACTATCCGGGGAACGGGCGGGAATTTTTGCGTGAGTTTTACGGGCGCATCGCAAGTGATCAGTATTTTCGCGCGCTGACGGCGTCGGAAGCGATTGCGGCCGCAGGCGAGGTGCCGGTCACGGGGGGGATTTTTCCGGCTTCATGGATCAATGCAAACTTTGATGTGTGGATCGGACACGGCGAAGATGTGGCGGCGTGGGAATTGTTGTGGGATGCCCGCGAAGTGTATTCGCGGGCGGTCGAGTCGCGGAGCGAGGGCCGCGCGGATGCGCCAGTGCCGACCGCGTTGAGCACGGCTTACGAATCGCTGCTAGCCGCGGAAGGCAGCGACTGGTGCTGGTGGTTTGGCCCGGAACATAGCACGGCGAATGATGCGGAGTTCGATGCGCTGTTTCGTAAACATCTGAGCGGAGTTTACCTGGCGCTGGGACGTGTGCCTCCGGAGGAATTAGCCAAGCCCATCAAGCGGAAACCGGAACACGCGCTGGAACTGGCGCCCACGGGATTTGTGAATGTGAAGGTGGATGGGCGCGACAGTTCCTATTTCGAGTGGCTGGGCGCGGGATTGTATTCGCCAGAGCGGCGTGGCGGCTCGATGCACGGGCGAGTTTTTCATTTGCACGAGTTGCGCTATGGATTCGAGGAAGAGCGCTTCTGCGTGCGCGTGGATCTTTTTCCAGAGGTGCTCGCGGAATTGGAAGATCCGGAATTTCGTATCACCATTGCGGGCGCGGAGGAATTGACCGTGGTGGTGAAACTTGAGCGCGGGCGTCTGCGGGAATTCGCGGTGGAGAAGAAGAATGTTTGCTTGCTGAATCCCGGAAGTATTGTGGAAGTAGCGTTCGAGCGCATTCTGGAAGTGGCGATACGGCGCGAGGCGATGGACCTCGCAGGAAAAACGCAGATGCGATTGGGAGTGGCGTTGTGGCACGGAGGATTGCCGGTGGACGTCCTGCCAGCTTCGGGATTTCTGGACGTGAGTTTGGGGGACGAGCATTCAGCCTGGGCGGTAGACGAAAAGACAGGGGCGATACTGGGTGACGCGAAGGGTTGATGGGCACAGCTTACAAACCGCTGTTGCTGGCTGAGTTGTTCCCACAATTGTCATCTGAGCTTGAGCAACTTCTCACCGGTCTCGGCGAACCCGCATTGACTGAACAGCTTTCGGAATTGCGCGTTTTAGACCGATGTCGCTGCGGCGATGATTTTTGCGCCTCATTTTATACACAACCCAAACCGGCACGACAATACGGCCCTGGTTTGCGCACACTGGTCCTGGACCTGACGTCGGGTATCTAATTATCGATGTAGTTGGTGGCGTTGTCTCCCACGTCGAAGTTCTCTACCGAGATGAAATTCGGCGCAAGTTGCTGGTAACTTTTCCCTGATAACAGTTGTTCGCCGAACTCCCATCGGCTCAATGAAGATCTGCTTCTAGAAAAGTTTGACGGCGAGGTCGGTGGGGTTGGAGCCGACGCTGATCATGGTGACGAGATAGTTGGTGCGCACGCGGATTACGGCGATGTCGCCGGAATCCTGATTCACCGCGAGGAGAAGGTTTTCCAAAGGGTCGAAGCGTAGCGCTGAAGGGGATTGGCCGGCGGGAACCGGGAAGCCCATGCCGGGGTCGCGATCCAGGCGGCGATTCAGGATGTCCACGGGGATGATGCGATTGGCGGCGGCGTCGCTAACGTACATCATGCTGGCGTCGGCACTGAGGATGGCGCGTGTGGGCGCGGAACCGAGCACCATGTAGTCGCCGACTTCGTGCGTGGCGGTATTGATCACTTGCAGGCCATGCGCCTCCGGTGAAATCAAATAAAGTTCGCCACCGTCGGGCTTCAGAAGCATCTGCGTGGTGCGGCCGGCGAGTTCGAGGTGCGTGAGTAGGACGCCGCGGCGCAGATCCACGACGGAGACGCGCGCTTCACTGGCGCTGCGGACAAAGGCGACGGAATCGTCGGCGAGCACGGCGATGTCTTCGGGGCGCGCGACGACGGGGACGGTACCGCGAGATGCGAGCGTTTCGGCGTCATGAATGGAGATGGTGTTGTCGCCGCGATTGGCGACGAGCAGAGTTTTTCCGTCGTGCGTGATTCGCGCAAGAATCGGTTCGCGGCCGGTTTTGGCGGAGCCCAGAATCGCGCGTGTGCGGCAGTCAATGGCGAACAACATATCATCGCCGGATGAAGCGACGTATGCGCGCGCACCTTCGGGGGAAAATTCAAGCGCGTACGGCGATGGACCTACGGGAATACGCGCGGCTATTTGGTTGCTGCGCGCGTCGAGAATCCACACAAAACCGCCAGCAGTGCTGACTCCCCAGATTTCTGCGCGTGTGGGATGTTCACGTACACCAGACAACTTCTGGCCGATGGAGATTTGTGCGACGGCCCGAAGATTAACGAGGTCCACCACGGTGAGCGAGCCATCGGCAGTGGTGACGTAGGCGTTGAGGCGCAGTCCGGGGCGAAGAAAAGAGGGGCGATGCTCGAAGAGAAGGAGAGCTAGCGCGGCGAATAGAAGGATGGCCACTAGAGAGAGGACGCGATAGTTGTGGGAGCGCGTCATCTAATGACTTGAATTCGGCTGAGGGAAAGACTGGCGAGCACGTTCAGAAGTTTAGAGAGGGGCGGAAGGCGTGTCAAAGCTGCGTTAATAGTGATGCACTACGTTTGTAATGCGGATTCAAAAAGCAGGTCCCTCACCCGCCTGGAAAATCGGCGGGATTCGGGATGACAACGGGTTTTTGGGTTGTCGTCTGTGGCTGTGTGTCGTTTCTTGTTGTGGGTGTCGTTTGTGACTTGGTCGTCGTTTGTGAATTGTGGTTGTCGTTGCTGGGTGGTGGTCTTGTTGCTAGCTTTAGTCCATTACTGCGTTTGCGCGGGTGTTGGGCCATCGCTATAGTTAATTTAACCACGATGCGATGGTATGAACGCAAAATTCGGCGCTATGAGCACCGGCGATGGACCACGGACGACAATCGCCGCGTGCAGCCGTTTGAATGGGGGCTGGAGCATATTGACGGGAGTCCCACGGAGTCGAATCCGGGCGATTACGTGCGGCAATATGCCGACCACGCGATAGCGACGAGCCACGAATGGTTTGCGACGACTCCGCCGCCGGAATTTCATGTGGACAGCGAAAATGTGCTGACATTTCCCAGCTCCCTCGAGTCGGCGTGGCCGGAAAATAATGTGGTGCACGCGCAGATGTTTCCGGGAAAGAAAAATGGCGCGGCAGTCCTGGTTTTGCCGAACTGGAATGCCAAGTGGCACGGGCAGCGCGGATTATGCGAATGGATTCAGCGGCTGGGAATTACCGCGCTGAAATTGAGCATGCCGTATCATGACCGGCGCATGGCCAAGGGTCATGAGCGCGCAGATCAGATCTGCGGTCCCAATATCGGGCTGACGCTGCAGGCCAATCGCCAGGCGGTGCAGGACGCGCGGCGTTGCTTGCGATGGCTGGAACAGCAGGGTTACAAGCGGCTGGGAATTCTTGGAACAAGCATCGGTTCTTCGATTGGGTACATCACGCTAATGCATGATGAAGCGGTGCGCGCGGGCGGATTTTTTCACATCTCCACGTATTACGCGGATGTGGTCAGCCAGGGCATGACCACCAATCACGTGTGGGAGAGTTTGCGGCACCACGTGACCGTCGAAGAATTGCGTGATTACTGGGCGCCGATCAGTCCCATGCCTTATGTGGAGCGCAGCCTGGGCGCGGACCGCAACTGCTTCATGGTGTATGGCAAGTACGATCCCACGATGCTGCCGGAGTTGACGGAACAGATGCTCGATTCCTTGCGGCGGCACGGATCGAATCCGAAAGTTCTGGAATTGGCGTGCGGGCACTATTCGCTGGAGTTGCGGCCGTTCAGTTATATAGCGGGATATCGGATGCTTTCGTTTTTCCGGCGGGCGCTGAGTTGAATTTTCTGCGGACCGTTTCGGTTACTGCGGCGAGTGCGGGCCGGATTCGCCTAAAACCATGGTGCGGTACATGCGATCGAGCATATCTTTTTGTTGTGGTGTGAGTGGACCATTTTCGTCGAGTCCCAGAGCCTTGACAGAGCGGTGGTAAACCTCTTCGCGTTCCTTTCGCGAAAGAGTTGCAGCTTGTGCGGGGTCCAACAGTTTTAAGCCGTTTCGCTGGATGCGCGCGTCGTTCTCATCGCGCTGCTTTGCCTCCGCTGCGATTTTCGCCTCATCAGCGTCACGAAGCGTTGCGAGTTCGCTGCGCATTTCCGTGGCATGCTGGCGTGCCTCGGCTGAACAGCCCGCAAAGTTCGCCATCAGATCCATCACATCCTGAGCCTCTAGAAAATCCATCTTGTGCCGGATGGCCGCTTCGCGGGTCGGAGTGATGGAAACTTCACATTGAGAGGCCAGGGCGAAGGCAATGCCCACACGCATGCGGCGCTCATCGAGCATTTCGATCAGGATGGGTATGTCGGCAGGTTTCAATCGGTTGGCGAGTTCAGATAAAGACTTTTCGCCGTAGCCCATGCCGTGCGCGCCGAGATGCTGCGCGCGCAGAATTACGTTGCGCAATTCACCTCGCGTGCGCGGTCCTTCGTCCCCGTGCGCCGTCGAGGCCGTGAGCGCAAAGAACGGGATGCCAATAAGCAGGATGGCATGGCTGGATTTCATCCCCGGCATAATAGCGCCGGGAATGTTGAGCTTCAATGCTTGCGGCGGCCGCCGTCAGGCATGGCAAAACTGTATGATGGGAATCGTAATTTTTGGAAGGAGCGACTATGGGAACACTGCCGCAGATGGAACAACTGAAAAAGAATATGAAGGCGACGTGGATGGCGGGAGACTTCGGCCAGATCGCCAGGTTTAATGCCGCGGAAGGGGCGCGGTTTATTGAGGGCCTGAGCGTTAAGCGCGGCGCAGAACTGCTTGACGTGGCTTGCGGCACGGGCAACCTGGCGATTCCGGCAGCGCGTCAAGGTGCGAATGTCATAGGAGTGGACATTGCTACAAATCTTCTGGAGCAGGCGCGCACGCGTGCCGCGGAAGAAGGACTGAAAGCGGATTTTCGCGAAGGAGACGCCGAGGCGCTTCCATTTCCGGACGCACAATTCGATGTGGTGGTGTCCATGTTTGGCGCGATGTTCGCTCCCCGACCGGCACTGGTGGCTTCAGAATTGGCGCGCGTGTGCCGACCGGATGGATTGATCGCCATGGCCAACTGGACGCCTACGGGATTTGTAGGCAAGAATTTTGCCATTACGGCGAAGTATTTGCCGCCGCCCGAAAATATTGACCCGCCGGTTTTGTGGGGCAAAGAAGAAGTGGTCCAAGCACGCTTCGCGAAAGTTGGCTGGAACGTGGAGACCACGCGAAGAAACCTGGAGTTCAAGTTTCCGTTTGGCGCCGTGGAAGTGGTGAAACTATTTCGCGAATATTTTGGCCCAACGAAGGTCGCTTTTTCGCGCTTGGATGCGGCGGGGCAAGCCAGTATGGCGGCGGACCTGGAGAAATTCTGGGGCGAGCACAACGAAGGCCCGGCCAACGAGACGCACGTGAAAGCCGAATATCTGGAAGTGCGAGCGCGCAAAGCGTAGGGTCGCAAGCCGCAGCCGGGCCGCTCAGCGGGTTCTGTCATCGTTCTTGACTTCATTCCATGGCTTCGCTTAGGCTGCGCGTAACTGCGCACGCCCTGACACCCTGTGGTTCACGTTCGCAGTAATTCGTCGGGCCCTGTCTGAGTATTTCCAGATGGAATTCCAGCCGATGAGGTCGGCGCATATGAAAAAATTGTGCGGATATTTAGTCGGACTTTGTTTGGCCATTCCTTTTACAAGCATCGCCGCGGCGCAGGATAAGCCTGCGAGCAATATGGCGCCGCCAAAGGTGCTCACCATCACGCGGGAATTTGTGAAGCCTGGCAAGACCGGGTCCATTCACGATAAAGCGGAGAGCGCGTTCGTCAAGGCCATGACGGCAGCGAAGTCGAAGACCTATTACATCGGCCTCGATTCGTTGAGCGGGAAGCTGCGTTCGTTATTCCTAACCGGCTACGACTCATTCGACGCCTGGGAAAAAGACCAGCGCGCGCAGCAGAAGGATCCCACGCTCGGTCCTGCTATCGAACGGGCACTGACCGCGGACGCAGCGTTGCTTGAGGCCGTGGATCAGAGCGTATGGATTTATCGTGAAGATCAGAGCCGTAATCAACCCGGCGCGATCGGTGACGCCCGCTACATGGAGTTCGAAGTTTTCCGCGTCAAGCCCGGACATGAAGGGGATTGGGCCATGGCCGTGAAACTGGTACAGGATGCTTATGCCAAAGCGGTTCCTGACGGGCACTGGGCCATGTACCAATTGGTCTTCGGCGGTTCTCCGTCGTACGTGGTAATTACGCCGTTGAAATCGGCCGCGGAGATTGACAAGAACTTCATGGCGGACAAACAGTTCATGGACGCGATGGGCACGGAAGGCATGAAAAAGTTAAGCGAGCTTTCCGCAGCCGCCATTGAATCTGTGGAGACCAATCTGTTTTCGATGAATCCGCACATGAGCTACGTTTCGGACGAAATGGCGGCTCAAGCCCCGGATTTCTGGCGACCCAAGACGCCTGCTACTAAACATGAGGACGCGAAACCGAAAGAAAAACCAGCCACACCGTAGTGGACGGTCGAAATATTAGGTATTCTCACGTTATGGACTCCACGCTCAGGACTGCCAACGGTGGAGCACCCTCCGAGGTAGTTGGTTTTTGGCATAAATTGGAATGAATCGCCGCGACTGGATTCCGATGCGATGATGCAGCGAGTCATTCGTCGCGCAGGGCGCGTATTGGCTCTATTCTGGTAGCACGCAGCGCGGGAACTGCGCTGGCCATCAAGGCGACAAGGCACAGAAGCGCGGCTACAGCTGTGAACGTCACCGGGTCGGTGGCGCTGATGCCGAAAATCAGGCTGGCGAGTACGCGTACCAAAGCGAGCGCGCCCGCGATCCCGATGCCCACGCCAATCAGCGCCGGCTTCATGCCTTCGCTCACGATGAGTCGCAGGATGTCTTTTACTTCTGCGCCCAAAGCCATGCGAATGCCGATTTCGCGCACGCGGCGACGCACCGCGAAAGCCAGCACGCTGTAAATGCCTACGGCGGCCAGCAATAAGGCTAGGCCCGCGAACGCGGCGAGAAGCAGCATGCTGAAACGGCGTTGCGATAGCGACGTGGCGATTAAATCGTCCATGGACATCACATCAGTGACAGGCTGGTCGCTATCAATGGCGTGAACTGCGCTGCTGACCGCCGAGACCATGTTGTTGGGCGGCGATGAAGTGCGCACGGCCATTTGCATAGGAAAAGAATGCCAGTCGGCGAGACTCGAAGCAGAGAGCTGACTGAATGGCATGTAAACGGTGGCCTGCGAAGGGGCCAGGTCCAGTCCATCCATTTTCACATCGCCAACGATGCCGATAATCTCGCGAGACACACCCGGAAAGAACGACATGGTCAGATGCCTGCCGATGGGATCTTCGTTAGGCCAGAAGCGTTTGGCCATGGCCTCGCTGATCAGCACGACGGCGGGCCGGTCCTGGCCATCGGAGTCGGTAAATTCGCGGCCGCGACGCAACAGAATACGCATGGTGCTGAGGTAGCCTGTGGAAATCAAGCGAGTGTCTACTTCGGGCTGCTCCGAGAGCGGCAGCACCGGCCGGCCCTCAATGGCCACCGGTTGGTGAGAGCCGTCGCCGCTGAGTGGCAGGCTGTCAATCAAGCCTGCGGAAGTGATCCCTGGCAGGGAACGCACCTGCGCGAGTACGCGATCGAAAAATGCTATTTCATCCGCGGAACGTGAATATTTGTGGCGCGGCACCATCACCGTCATCGTCAGTACATTGTGCGGATCGATGCCGGCGTCAACTCCGCTGAGGAGCCACAGGCTGCGAATCATAAGTCCCGCGCCAACGAGCAGAATCAGAGATAGCGCGACTTCGGATACTATCAGCAGGCCACGCGTGCGATTGCCGCTGGAATCAGAATCAGTTTTTCCCAAGCCTTGCTTAAGGGAATCGTTCACGTTCGTTTTGGTGAGGCGCAGAGCGGGGACCAGGCCGGCGAGGAGGCCGCTCACGACCGAGAGCAGCAGCGTGAATGCCAGAACACCGATATCCAAACTGACAGCCGTGGATTTTGGCAAGTTGTCGGACAGAAATTTTAACGTGAAGATGATTCCGAAGTGCGCGAGCAGCAGGCCGAGCAGTCCTCCTGCGAAGGAGAGCAGCACGGTTTCGGCAAGGATTTGTTGGACGACGCGGCTGCCGCTGGCGCCGAGAGCTACGCGGATGGCGATTTCCTTGCGACGGCCAAAGGTTTTCGCCAGCACCAGGTTGGCGACATTGGCGCAGGCGATGAGCAGCACAAACGCTACGGCGCCGAGAAGGATCAGTAGCGCGGGACGTACTTCTCCGACCAATTGTTCGCGCAGCGGAATTATTGTTGCGCCCCAGCCCTTGTCGTCTTCGGGATACTGCTGCTCCAGGCGCGTGGAGATGGTGTTCATCTCCGCTTTCGCCTGCGGCAAGGTGATGCCTGGCTTCAACCGCGCAATCACCATGTAATGGTGTTCGCCACGCACAGCGCGCTCGGTATTCGTCCAGCCCATGGGCGTCCAGTACTGCGCCCATCCGGGAAGTGCAAATGTTTCGCTCATCACACCTGCCACGGTGTAGGGTTGGCCGTCGAAATTCACCTGCCTGCCGGCAATATTGGGATCAGCGGCGAAGCGGCTCCTCCACAGGCCGTAACTGAGGATCACCACGTGATTTTTGCCGGGTTGATCTTCATCGGCGATGAAGGCACGACCAATGATTGGCTGCGCCTGCAAGGTGGAGAAGAAGTCGTAGGAAACCGCGGCTCCCTGCAACGCTTCGGGCTGTTCACGTCCGGTCAAGTTGAGGCTGGAGAAGGAGTAGATGGTCATCTTGTCAAAGACGTGGTTCTGTTCGCGCCAATCAATGAAATTTGCGGCTGACACCGAGAACTGTGTCATCCCCGGGAAGCTTTTTGGCGGCGGGATGTGCCAGACCTGTACCAGGCGCTCGGGATCGCCAAACGGAAGAGGGCGAAGAAGCACGGCGTTTACCACGCTGAAGATGGCGGTGTTTGCTCCGATGCCTAGCGCCAGGACGATAATTGCCGCAGCAGTGAAACCAGGATTTTTCAGCAGAACTCGTAAACCGTGTTTCAGGTCCTGAGACAGTGTCTTCATGCGTAGATCTCCCCTAGCAGAGGTAACGTGGGGCGGCTGGAGAATGTTTCCTTAAAAATTACTTTTTCGGGTTCAGCTTCGATGATGGGCGCGAGATTCAGGTAGTCAGGCGATTCGCGGAGATGGGGCGAAGCTGCCAGGCCTCGAAGGAACTGAGGTGCAGATCTTTAGCGGATTTTATGCGCAACGGGCCATGCGGCTGGCGGTAAATGCGAGTTGTTATGGCGTGACGGCGATTAACGATCAATTCGGCGACGGAGCCGTCAAGGAACAGGTGAAATTCGTGGGCCTTGTTCGGCAGTGACGGGATTTCGACGGCGGCACCGTTGATACTTATTGATGTCGCCGAATCTTTTTGCGTGAGTACCATGGACCACCAAGCCCCGCTGCGGTCTTCCAGAGCAAACCTGAAATCGTTTGCTGGAGCCTTCCAGGCTAATTCTCCGCGCAAATCTTCTACCGCGACATCTTGCAGCTCTTCCGAACTTTTGGCACTGTCCTTTGGATGGCGCGATTTTTCGCGCAAGGATTGCGCTTCAGGCGCAACGGTCATCTCAAGTTCGCCGTCGGGCGAAAGCGAAAGGGTGCGTGGCAGCGCCATGCAGCCGGCCCATCCGGCGGCAATTAATTCGGCATCAGGGCGTTTTTCGGGAATCCAGCCCCACAGAATGCGGGTACCGTGCGCGTCGAGTTGCGTTTTTTGCGCGTAGTAAGCGCCGTGGTCGAGGATGCCGCGTTTCTCTGGATGAAATTTCAGAGCTTTGATGTCGAGCTCGCCGCTTTCCCAGACGACCTGGCCCGCGGTGGAGTAGAGCAGTACGTGCTTCTTGCCCAGCGGGAAAAAATCCGGGCACTCCCACATTTCGCCGGAGTCCACGGGATTGGTCAGTTCTTTTTCCGTCCATTTTCCGGAAGTCAGTTGGTGCAGATATTCCCACGAGCGTAAATCTTTAGAGCGATAGAGCAGTACGCAGCCGCCCTGTTTGGCGTGGCCGGAAGCGACTCCCAGAAGCCAATCGTTTCCCTGACGCCATAAAAATGGATCGCGAAAACCGGTCAACTGCGGGTCATTCGGTGGCTCGATAACTGGCTTATTGAATTTTTTCCAGGCGCGCAGCTGCGGATCAGTGGAAGTGGCGAGGCATTGGACTTCGCGAAAATTGTTGTGGCCGTCGCGCAGAGTGGAGCGTTCAAGCGGGGCGCGTTTGACGCCGGTATAGAGAATGGTGGCGGTGCCGTGGTCGTCTACCGCGCTGCCGGTGAAACAGCCGTCGGCGTCGTCCCACCCTGGCGTGGGCGCCAGCGCGATGGGGAGATGGCGCCAATGAATCATGTCTTCGCTGACGCCGTGCGCCCAGTGCATGTCGCCCCATACCGCGGCGCCGGGGTTGTACTGAAAAAACATGTGGTAATGGCCCTTCCAGTAAATGGGGCCGTTGGGATCGTTCATCCAGTTTTTGGCGGGGAGTAAATGAAATTGCGGGCGTAGCGGATCGGCGGCGAGTTTTTTCTGAAGATCTTCATCAGGTGATATCCAAGGGGTACGAGGCATAGAAGCAAGCGCGCATGAGGCCGCGGCGCTTTTCAGGAAATGGCGGCGTGTTGGTGGCATAGAGTTATTCCTCAGAGCAGTAGCTTTCCGAAAACATTCTTCGCGAGCAGAGCGGCCACGGATTCGATGTCGTTGGCCAGGGAGCGGTCGTCGGTTAACTGCGGGGATTTTTCGCGCACGGCCGAGTAAGCTTTTTGGGCCAGTGCGCCAGTTTGGAGCGGAGCGAGCAAATCGATGCCCTGGCAGGCGCAGAGGAGTTCAATGGCGATGGTGTGGCGCAAATTAGTGAGCATGCGTCGCAGGCGACGCGCGCCGCTCATGCCCATGGAGACGTAGTCTTCCTGGTTGCCGGAAGTGGAGATGGAATCCACGGAATGCGGGGTGGCCAGCGCTTTGTTTTCGCTGGTGAGCGCCGCAGCGGTGACTTGCGCAATCATGAACCCGGAATTTAGGCCGGGTTCAGGCGTAAGAAAGGCCGGGAGCATACTGGTGAGCGGATTGGTCATTTGTTCGATGCGGCGTTCGCTGATTCCGCCAAGCGTGGCCAGCGCGATGGCGACCTGATCGGCGGCCATGGCCAGGGGTTGGCCGTGGAAATTTCCGCCGCTGACAATATCCCCGTTGCCAGGCGCTCCATTTAAGGCCGTCGCGAAGACGAGCGGATTATCCGTGGCGCTGTTGAGTTCGACTTCAGCCATGGCGCGGGCTTGCGCGAGCGAATCGCGCACGGCACCGTGAACCTGTGGCGTGCAACGCAAGCTGTAGGCGTCCTGCACACGCGGATCTTTTTCGTTCGAACGGTGGGATTCGCGAATCTGGCTGCCTTCGTTGAGGCGCGCGAGATTATTCGCGGTAGTGGCGGCTCCGCGATAAGCGCGAGCCTGCATGATGCGCGCATCGAATGCGCCGGGGCTGCCGCGCAAAGCGTCGAGTGAAAGGGCGGCGGCGATGTCGGCAGAGTTCACAAGATTGTCGGCTTCGAGAAGAGCGAGGCTGAGCAACGCAAGCATTCCCTGCGTCCCGTTGAGGAGCGAGAGCCCTTCCTTGGCTTCGAGAGTGACGGGGGCAATTCCGGCGCGCTGCATGGCTGTAGCGCCGTCGAGAATTCCATTTTTGTAGGTGGCGCGGCCTTCACCGATAACTACCTGGGCGAGATGCGCGAGGGGAGCTAAATCGCCGGAGGCTCCTACCGAACCTTGAGAGGGAATGACCGGATGGACTTGCGCGTTGAGCATTTTGCAAAGCGTGTCCACAACTTGCGGGCGGATGCCGCTGAGGCCTTTGGCGAGCGCGTTGGCGCGAAGCAGCATCATGGCGCGAGTCTCCGCTTCGCTCAGGGGCTCGCCGACTCCACAGGCGTGGGAGCGGACGAGATTAATTTGGAGGCGCTGAACCTGTTCGGAGGAAATGCGCACCGAAGCGAGCTTGCCGAATCCAGTGTTGATGCCGTAGGCGGTGGCGCCGCCCGCGACCAGTTTTTCTACCACTGCGCGGGAAGCGTTCATCCATTCGATGGCGGTGGCGTGCAGCGCGACTTGCTCGTGGTGCAAGGCCACGGCGTGCAGTTGGTCGAAGGTCAGATCATTGCCGGTCAGCGTGATGGTCATAGGGAAAAGTTGCGCACGGATGTGCTCATGAATTGGTTCCGGAGGCAGCGGGCGCGAACGCGGCGGAGAAAACATTACGGTATTTCTCCGGCAAAAGTTTAGGGCGGCCGTTACTTCCGCAGATTACGTGCACGGTTTCGCCGGTGGCGAGCAGATGACTGTCGTGATCGCGAAATATTTCGTACGAGAAGCGGATGGTGCGGTTTTTTGCTTCGGCGATGCGGGTGCGTACGCGCAATTTTTCGTCGTAACGCGCGGGATGCAGATAACGGCAGTTTGCTTCGACTACCACGATGTGGCAATCGTCAGCGGCTTCCATCTGCTTGTATTCGATTCCCAGGGCGCGCATCAATTCTACGCGGCCCACTTCGAACCAGACCAGATAGTTGGCGTGGTAAACCACGCCCATCTGATCGGTTTCGGCGTAGCGCACGCGGATGGCGGCGTCGTGATATTCAATCATTCGGTGTCACCGTGCCATTGTGGTTTGCGTTTTTCTAGGAACGACGCGAGGCCTTCCTTGAAATCCGGTGTGCAGCGGATGCGCGCGTTTTCGAGGACGGCGCGCTCGAGGTCGGCATCAATGGTGGTGGCGGCAGCGGCGGTGAGCAGGCGCTTGGCGCGGGTGAGGCTGCTGGGACTGGCTTCGATGAGCACGGCCGCCAACTCTTTAGCGCGGTCCATAAGACGATGGGGCTCGACGATTTCTGAAACCAGGCCCAGTTCTTTGGCTTCGGCGGCGCTGACCAGGCGGCCGGTGAGCAGCAAATCTCGCGCACGCTTGTCACCGATCTGGCGCGTGAGAAAAACCGACACGATGGCGGGCAGAAAGCCGATTTTCACTTCGGTGTAGCCGAACTTGGCTTCCGGCACGGCGAGGGTGAAATCGCACAGCGTGGCGATGCCGCAGCCACCGGCGAGCGCGTGTCCGTTCACGGCGGCGATCAGCGGTTTGGTGAAGCTCCAGATGCGGCGGAACATGCGGGCCATGCGGCGGGAGTCGTCCATGTTTTCCTGCGGCGATTGGCGGGCGATGGCGGAGAGCATTTCGAGATCCATGCCGGCGCTGAAGGCTTTTCCGGTGCCGGTAAAAATCCCCACGCGGGCGTGGCTCTTTTCGATGATGTCGAGCGCGGACTGGAGCTCGGCGAGCATTTGCGGAGAGATGGCGTTGCGCTTCTCGGGGCGATTCAACGTAAGAATGGCCAGTTCGCCGGGAAATTCGAGTTGTAGGGTTTCAAACATGAATCGCTCCTTTCTTTGGTGTTCGAACTTCAAACCACTGCTTTAGATAAACGATTCCTGTTTCGCGGGTATTGCTCAACTCCGCTATTGTGGGGAAAACCCGCACCCTTTGAAAAGCGCAAAGGGTGCGGCACTCTGGGACCGTCGAATACATGGTTATTGGACCATGGGTGCGTGTGCATACTTCGATCTGATTTCGTTGGTCATCTGCAGCAGGGAAGTGAGCGCCGCTGAATCGATGCCCGGGTCACCGCCGGCTTTGCGTACTGCTGCTAAAACATCTTCCGTGGCGATATTGCCGACCAGCGTGTCGCCGGCAAAAGGGCAGCCGCCAAGGCCGGTAAGCGCGGAGTCGAAACGGCGGCAACCTGCTTCGTATGCCGCGAGGATTTTTTCTTCGGCGTTTTCGGGGCGGCTGTGCAAGTGCACGCCGAGTTCTACACCGGCGACGTGATCTTTCACGCTGCGATACAGATCACCGACGAGTTCCGGTGAAGCGTTGCCTACGGTGTCAGCGAGTGAAACGGTGCAGATGCGAGTATCTTTCAACCACTCGAGAGTTTCCGCCACGATTTCCACGCCCCACGGTTCGTCGTAAGGATTTCCGAACGCCATGGAAATATAGATGACCAATGCGCGATTTGCGGCAGCAGTTTCTTTTTTCAGTTTTTCGACCAGCAGGCGGGATTCGGCGCGGGTCATGTTGGCGTTGGCGCGGCGAAAATACGCGGAAATGGAATAGGGATAGCCGATGGTGGTGACGCCGGGCGTAGCGATGGCGCGTTCGAGGCCCTTTTCGTTAACGACGATGCCGATGATTTCGGGAGTTGCGTCTGCAGCAAGGGAAGCGCCCAGTTGGCGCATGACTTCTTCGCTGTCGGCCATTTGCTTGACGTGTTTGGCCGAAACAAAACTTACGGCGTCAATATGTTTAAACCCGGCGGCGAGGAGCGCTTTCAGATATTCCACTTTGTATTCGGTGGGGATGAAGTCGGGCAATCCCTGCCAGGCATCGCGCGGACATTCGATGAGTTTCACAGGTTCCATTACGTTTGCAAGACTCCAGTCTTGAATTCGCGCACCTCGGGATTGAGCGCAGCGGCTTC
This sequence comes from Acidobacteriota bacterium, assembly GCA_030774335.1. GTDB lineage: Bacteria > Acidobacteriota > Terriglobia > Acidiferrales > UBA7541 > Acidiferrum. Next base: position 37,853 of record JALYLI010000048.1, read on the forward strand.
GAGCGCCCAGATCAGCGCGTCGCGGGTGTGCGCGGGGTCAATGATGGCGTCCACCCAGAGGCGCGCGGCGGCGTAGCGCGGGTCCGTCTGCTTCTCGTAGGAGGAGCGAATGGATTCGTACACCTCCTTTTTTTGTTTCTCGTCTACCTTTTTGCCTTCGCGCTCAAGTTGCTTGAGCTTGATTTCCGCAAGCGTAGTGGCGGCAGCGTCGCCGCTCATCACGGCGTAACGCGCGGTGGGCCAGGCGAACATGAAGCGCGGATCGTAGGCTTTGCCGCACATGGCATAGTTGCCCGCACCGAAACTTCCGCCGCAAACTACCGAAATTTTAGGGACGACGCTGTTGGCCACGGCGTTAACCATTTTCGCGCCGGCGCGGATGATGCCGCTCCACTCGGCATCTTTGCCGACCATGAACCCGTTTACGTCGTGCAGAAAAATTAACGGGATACGGTTCTGGTTGCAATCAAGGATAAAGCGGGCGGCTTTTTCAGCGGACTCGGTGTAAATCACGCCGCCAAATTCCATGCGCTTCTGGTCGGAGCCCGGCGCGGTGGTCTGCACGTGCTTTTTTTGATTGGCGACGATTCCTACGGCCCAGCCGCTGATGCGCGCGTAGCCGCAGAGCAAAGTTTCGCCGTATTCCGACCGATATTCTTCGAACTCGCTGGCATCCACGATGCGCGCGATGATGTCGCGCATGTCGTATTGCTTGCCCGGGTCGCCGGAGAAAACGCTGTAAATTTCTTCACCGGGATACAAAGGTTCGCGAGGTTGGGAGTGGCTGAACGGGGAAGCGTTAGGCGCGCCGATTTTATCGGCCAGCGCGCGGATGCGCTCGATGCAGGACTCGTCGTCCGGCTCGCGGTAATCCACGGTGCCGCTGATCTGCGAATGCATTTTGGCGCCGCCCAGATCTTCGGCGGAAGTTTTTTGCCCGATGGCGGCTTGCACCAGAGCGGGGCCGGCTAGAAACAGGCCGGAGCCTTCGGTCATCAAGATGTGATCGCACATCACTGGGAGATAGGCTCCGCCGGCTACGCACATGCCCATGATGGCGGCGATCTGCGGGATGCCCATGGCGCTCATGACCGCGTTGTTGCGGAAGACGCGGCCGAAATCGTCGGTATCGGGGAAGACATCTTCCTGCAGTGGCAAAAATATACCGGCAGAGTCCACCAGATAAATCGTGGGGATGTGATTTTCGATGGCGATATTTTGCGCGCGAATCACTTTCTTCGCAGTCATGGGGAAAAACGCGCCGGCTTTTACGGTGGCGTCGTTGACGATGAGCATGAAAGTACGTCCGCTGACGCGTCCGAGGCCGGTGACGACTCCGGCGCCGGGAGCGCCGCCCCATTCTTCATACATTTCGTGGGCGGCGTAGATGCCAAGTTCAAAGAAGTGCGAGCCGGGATCTACCAGCTTTTTGACGCGCTCTCGTCCGGTGAGGCGTCCTTTTTTGTGCTGCGATTCGATGGCTTTCGCGCCGCCGCCGACGCAGATTTGCTCCTCTTGATTCTTCAGGCTGGTTAATAAATCAACGATGCGGCGGTGATTCTTTTGAGCGGCGGGAGATTTTATGTCAACAGTGCTTTTCAGAACGGAAGCGGGCACGCAGGACCTCGTCCTATTTTAAGCGTCATTAAGACTGAACGATGGAAACAGTATACGAGTTTTTAGAAGACAGGTCAGGTGCCGACAGCCAGGCGTTTGTTGATGAACTCGATGATGTCCTGGGTGGAGGTGCCGGGAAGGAAGATTTCGGCGATGCCGGATTTTTTCATGGCGGGAATGTCGGCTTCGGGGATGATGCCACCCACGAGGACGGTGACATCGTCCATGCCTTTGGCTTTCAGCAGGGCCATCAGTTGCGGGCAGATGGTGTTGTGCGCGCCGGACAGGATGGAGAGGCCGATGACGTCCACGTCCTCCTGGATGGCGGCGCTGGCGATCATTTCGGGCGTTTGGCGCAAGCCGGTGTAAATGACTTCCATGCCTGCATCGCGCAACGCTCGCGCGATAATTTTTGCGCCGCGGTCGTGGCCGTCGAGGCCGGGCTTGGCGATCAAGACGCGAATTTTCTTGGCGGGCATGGTGTGGGTTAGGTGATAGCGACTTCTTCGTAGGTGCCAAAGACATCGCGCATGGCTTCGCAGGTTTCGCCCAGCGTGGCGTAAGCTTTCACAGTGTCGTAGATAAAGGGCATGAGATTTTCTTGGCCGCGCGCGGCGGTGCGCAGGGCATTGAGGCGGCGGTCTACTTCGGCCTGAGAGCGCTCGGCGCGCAACTTCTTGAGCCTCTCGGCCTGGCGGTGCGCGACAGTTTCGTCAATCTGCAGAATTTCGAGTTGATTTTCCTTGGTGACGTAGTCGTTGACGCCCACTACGATTTTTTCTTTACGATCTACTTCCATCTGGTAGCGGTAGGAGGCTTCGGCGATTTCGCGCTGCGGGTAGCTGCGCTCGATGGCCGCAACCATGCCGCCCATGGCGTCAATTTTGTGGATGTAGTCCCACGCGCCGCGCTCAACTTCATTGGTTAGCGTTTCGACGAAGTAAGAACCGCCCAAAGCATCTACAGTATTTGCTACTCCAGTTTCGTGCGCGATGATTTGTTGCGTGCGCAGCGCGAGGGTGGCGGCGAATTCCGTAGGCAGCGCCCAGGCTTCATCTAACGAATTAGTGTGCAGCGATTGCGTGCCGCCCAAAACCGCGGCGAGCGCCTGGATGGCGGTGCGTACCACGTTGTTGTAAGGCTGCTGCGCGGTGAGCGAGCAACCGGCGGTCTGGGTATGAAACCTCAGCGCCCACGAGCGCGGATTTTTCGAACGGTAGCGCTCCACCATGGCTTTGTGCCAGATGCGGCGCGCGGCGCGATACTTGGCAATCTCTTCAAAAAAATCGTTGTGAGCGTTGAAGAAAAACGATAACTGCGGCACGAAGGCGTCCACATCCATGCCGCGACGCATGCCCCACTCCACGTACTCAAGGCCGTCGCGCAGCGTGAAAGCCAGTTCCTGAATCGCCGTGGAACCAGCTTCGCGAATGTGATAGCCGCTGATGGAAATGGGATTAAATTTCGGAGTGTTTTTTACGCCGAATTCAAAAGTGTCAATGACCAGCCGCATGGAAGGTTCGGGCGGGTAGATATATTCCTTCTGCGCGATGTATTCCTTGAGGATGTCGTTCTGCAAAGTGCCAGAAAGTTTTCTCCAGTCGGCGCCCTGCTGTTCGGCCACGGCCAGATACATTGCCCAGATGATGGCGGCGGGCGAATTGATGGTCATGGAGGTGGTGACGTTGGCGAGGGGAATTTTGTCGAAGAGCACTTCCATGTCGGCGAGGGAACTGATGGCCACACCGCACTTGCCGACTTCGCCCTCGGATAAAGCGTGGTCGGAGTCGTAACCCATCAGGGTGGGCAGATCGAACGCAGTGGACAGTCCCGTCTGGCCCTGCGCCAGCAAATAACGGAACCGTGCGTTGGTGTCTTCGGCGGTGCCAAAGCCGGCGAACTGGCGCATAGTCCAAAGTTTGCCGCGATGCATGGTGGAGTGAATGCCGCGCGTGTAGGGCGGCTCGCCGGGCTGGCCCAAATCTTTCTCGGAACTCCAATCAGGCAGGTCGGCTTCGGTATATAGGCGGCGAATGGGGTGGCCTGAAATAGTGGTGAATTCCACGCGGCGCTCGGGGCTTTTTTCAAGCGTAGGCCTAAGAGTCTTTTCTACCCACGATTGTTCTTGCAGGGACGGCTGGCGCGGGGAAGCGGTTTGGTCTCTGGACGCGACTGGGCTCTGAACCTTTGATTTTTCCGACATGCCGCCGAGGCTCCCGCTGGATGTGCTCAAACAGCCCGTGGATACGAGGCAGACTTTAATGCTATGCGAAAGAGCGAAGCGGGGCAAGGGAATGAAGGCAAGGTTTCCTGGCATCCCACGACGATGAGGTTTTCAGGTGCCACAGAAAAGGGATAGAACTTCGCGTGTTACTCCGTGGCCTTAGCCGGTGCCACGAAATTCGCCTTGTTTGCGTTGGTGAAGATTTTGTCACTGCCTACGACCTGGCCGTGAAGAGTGCCGGGGATCAGGGTTTCGCGCTCAAGTTCGGAGCCGCCGGATTTCGTTCCAGTGCTGGCGATGGTGACGCGGTTGACGTCCAGGGTGCGGCCCACGGCGCGCTCGAAATTGGCTTTGGCTTCGACCAAATCGGAGAGCGCGCGCAATTCCACGCCCTGGGCAGTGACGTAATCGCGTTGCGTCAAGATCACCTGGTACACCGTGGAAGCTCCCAAAGTGTATTTTTTCTGCTCGGCTTCGAAAGTTTGCTTCTGCAACTCGCGGGCCTTGATGGCGGCGTCCACACGCGCGCGATCCTGTTGCAGCGCGATGTAGGTGTTGCGCACATCGAGGAGTGCGGCATTTTTCAACTGCTGAAACTGCGTCTCAATCTGGCGCTGGACCAGGAGCGCGCGAGCGTTGTCGGCTTGCGCGGAGCGGTTGCGCAACGGCAAAAACAAATTGAGCGACGCGAAATAGTCGGGGAACTGGTTGGTGAATACCTGGTTTTGCGCAGTGGTAAATCCCTGCTGCGAAGTCCCGACTAACGGCGTAGTGATGACCTGCTGGAAAATGGGGGTTTGCACGCCGCCAGGTCCGGTGATGGTCACCGGAGCGCCAGTTGAATCCACGATCGGCGCGCCGGCGGTGATCACCGACGTGCCGGTAATGGGTGAATTTCCCGCAAGACCAGAAGAGCTGTATTGTCCGCTGAGAGTCAGTTCAGGCAGCAAAGCGTTTCGCGTCGCGCGCACTTCGATGCCGGCATTTTTCAGGTTGTACTCCTGCTCGCGCAAGTCGGGCCGTTTATTGAAGGCCTCCTGAATGGCGGCTTCAAAGGTGGAGTTCTCAGTCGCCGCGATTGGCGCCGGCAAATCCTTGGGAATAATTTCCACGTTGATGAGATTAGGCGCCAGCGGATTTTTGGACATGGCGTTTTTCAGGATTTGCTCGTCCTGGAGTTTGGTAGTCTGTGCCACGATCAAGTTCTGACGGCCGGCAGCGACTTCGGATTCCGCGCGAGTAACGTCCAAAGGCGCCATGGTGCCAATTTCGAGTTGCTTTTTGTTGTCGTTATAAAGCTTGTCGGACACAGCCACGGCTTGCTGCTGGACTTTGACGTTTTCGCGCGCGTATACGAGTTCCCAGTAAGCGTTGATGGTATTGGTGACGGTGGTGATGGCCTGGTTCATGAAAACGAGGTCAGCGATCTTGCGATTATTTTTGGAGATCATGATGTTGCGGCGGCCCACATAAGAGCCGAAGCCGTTCAACAACTGCTGGCTGAAACCGGCAAACAGCGCAGATTGCACGCTGGGATTAAAAAAGTTGGCGGAGGAGCCAGATGAAGAGCGGGCATTGTTCCAGCCGAGGTTGATGGTGGTTCCGGGGCTGAAACTCTGGCTATAGCCGACATTGAATACCGTAGCGTGAGAATGCAAGCCGCTTAAAGTATTGGAGCCGACGCCGGTGCCCGACAAAAATGGGTTGTTCACCGCGGTGGTGCGCGAGTCTATGGAAGCAGTCGCAGTGATAATCGGGTCATAAGAGACCTGCGGATTGGTCGGAGTGATGTTGGCCTGCGAGGAGCCGAAATCGGCACCGGTAGTGCCAAGGCCTCGACCGCCAGCTTTGGTCCTCAAAATATCAGTGTCGGCGATCCAGGGAGTGTACCGAGCAATGGCGATGTCGAGACTGTTTTCAAGCGCGAGTTCCACGGCGTCCTGCAAAGTAATTTCCAGCTTGCCGTCGTGGATGAGCTGGTCAATCCGCGGCGAATTTACGAGATTGGGCTCATCAATATGAATAGGAACGTAAGGCGCGATCAGCGTCGGGAACACTCTCGGTCCATTTACGAAGCTGTGCTTGGACAACCCAAGGGAAACAGGGATCGGCGGCGCGGGCGCGGGAGTAGTTCCGGCGGCAGCTTCGGGGCCGGCCTGCGATGCCGGAGGTACATTGCCCGGCGTACCCGCCGGGGGTGGCTGCTGGTCCTGCGGCGGCGCAGGATTTTTCGCAAACGCCGAGTTTACATTCCCGCCGGCAATGAGCACTGCCAGGAAGGCGGCGACGAAGGGTCGCGCCAGTGCCCCGGCCGCTTTCGTGATCATTTTATAGCTAGACCGCTGCGCGGTCGCCCGCTTCAAGCTCATGTTGTTCCTTACCCCTCGGAAGATGGTCCCGTCAGGACGATTGGAAATAGTGGACTCACTTGTAAAACGTTAGCGGCACGGTATTTGTTTCACTTCGATTAAACAAATCGCATAAAAAGGGGAGCTAGCCGCGCGAAGCCTTGAGGGCAGTCCCGAACGAAAAGAAGTCTAGCAGGGGCTGGTATCCTTGACAACGCGAAGAGCGGCAGCTAGGCTGCTGACGATTCGACGTTTAAGATGGATTGCGGTTAGCCAAACGATGCTGAAACGCGAAGAGTTGCTGGCGATGTTTGAAAGTGCGGGAGCCATCCGGCACAGACATTTTGAATTGTCGAGCGGGCTGAACAGCGCGATGTATGTACAGTGCGCGCTGGTGCTGCAATACCCGCGGTTTGCGGAGAAATTGGGGCGGGCTCTGGCAGAGTTGTTTGCGGGGGCTGAGATTGAAGCGGTGGTTTCACCGGCGATGGGCGGGTTGATCATTGGACAGGAAGTGGCCCGGGCGCTTCCGGAGCGCAAAGTATTCAGCGAGTCGCCGGAAAACGCGGGGGTGCCGGCAATTTTTGTGGAACGTGATGAAAACCGGCTGATGACCATGCGGCGCGGATTTACTTTGCAATTAGCACAGCGTGTGCTGCTGGTGGAAGATGTGTGGACCACCGGAGGTTCTTCGCGGGAAGCGATTCGCGTGGTGGAGGAAGCGGGAGCGCGGGTGGTCGGGGCTGGTGCGCTGATTGACCGCAGCGGTGGCAAGATTGATTTGGGTGTTAGCGCCAAAGCGCTATTCGATCTTTCGATTCCCAGCTATGAGGTCAAAGATTGCCCGCTGTGCCGAACGGGGAGCGTGGCCGTTAAACCCGGTAGCCGGTTTGCGCGAACGACTGCCAATGAAAGAGGCGGCGCCGGAGCAGGCGTGGTTGCAGGCACCACGGCTGTTCGTTGAGTTTTCGCGGGCCTGCCAAAATCCATCTCTCCGGTTGATTCCTCATGCGCTACTTTAAGCTGACCATTGCGTATGACGGCACGGACTTCCACGGCTGGCAGGTGCAGACCAACAAGCCGACGATTCAGGGCGAAATCTCCAATGTGTTGAGCCGGTTGACGCAGGAACGGGTCGCGGTATATGGCGCTGGGCGAACGGATGCCGGTGTGCACGCGCTGGGTCAGGTGGCAAGTTTTAAGACTTTGTCGCCGCTGGCGGCGGGTGAATTCCAGCGCGCACTAAACGCGTTGCTGCCGCCAAGCATTCGAATTGTGGGCGCGGAGGAAGTGGGACCGACGTTTCACGCGCGGTGGTCGGCGCGCGGGAAGACGTATCGCTACCGCATTTATCGCGGCAAAGTCGTGCCGCCGACGATCTGGCGGTACGTTTTGCATTATCCGTTTCCATTGAATGAGGACGCGATGCAAGATGCGGCACGGCGCTTTGCTGGCGTGCATGATTTCGCGTCGTTCGCGGCGTCAACGGGATCGGAAGATGATGATCAGGAGCGGACGACCGAGCGTGAGATTTTTTCGTCGGAGCTGGCGAGAAATGCTGATGGTGAAGAATTGATTTTTACGGTGAGCGGGCGATCGTTTTTACGGTATATGGTGCGAAAAATGGCCGGGACATTGCTCGACATCGGTCGCGGTAAACTGGTTGCTGACGATATTGAGAGGCTTTTTGAATTGAAGGACCGCTCGAAGTCGGGGCCGACGGCGCCGGCGCAGGGGTTGGTGATGTTGGAAGTGGTACATGAGGAGTCCTGGAAGATTACTGCGTGAATACGATTCTCCAGCCACGCCGGTGGAATCTCCTCTTTTCCACTTTACAAGACCCACCCTCAAAAATTCCGCGCGTGGGGCACACGCCGTGTTTCATTTCACTGATGTGGCTGAACAAAGAAGCGGCGTTGGAGCGAGCGAAAAAACCGAAAGAAAATCGGGTACAGTTGAGACGGTTATGAATGATGAGTTGATTTACGACTGGAATGCAGCGGCGGCGCCGGCGATTGCTGCTGGCACGCGTGTTTTGCTGAACGACGAGACGCTGCGCGACGGGCTGCAGAATCCTTCCGTGGTTGATCCCAGCATCGAAGAAAAAATCCAAATTCTGCATTTGATGGAATCGCTGGGAATTGACTCGGTGAATATCGGGCTACCGGGAGCGGGGCCACGCGCGTTAGCGGATACGGAAGCGCTGGCGCGTGAAATTACCACCAACCGCATGAAGATCAAGCCCAACTGCGCGGCGCGCACGGTGGAAGCGGACATTTTGCCGATCGTGGAAATTTCTCAACGCGTGGGCATAGCGCTGGAAGCAGCTACGTTTTTGGGCTCGAGCCCGATCCGGCGGCTGGTGGAAGACTGGACCGTCGAGCATCTGGAGCGCACCACGGAAAAAGCGGTGCGCTTCGCAGTACAGCATGGGCTGCCTTCGATGTACGTCACGGAAGATACGATTCGCACCGACGCGGACACCGTGAAGCGGCTCTACAGTTGTGCAATTCGCAATGGGGCGCGCGCGATCGTGCTGTGCGACACCGTGGGACACGCCACGCCAAGCGGCGCGTACAACCTGGTGAAATTTGCGGTGGACGAAGTGGTGAAACCGTCGGGTGAAAATATTCGCGTTGACTGGCACGGTCACAATGATCGCGGCCTGGCGGTGGCGAATTCGCTTGCGGCTATCGCGGGTGGCGCTCACCAGGTGCATGCGGCAGCAAATTCTCTGGGAGAACGTGTTGGCAATACCGCCATGGAATTGATGCTTGTGAATTTACGATTGATGGGATTGATTCACCAGGATCTTTCGCGCTTGAAAGAATATTGCGAACTGGTAGCGCAGGCCACGCACACGACGATTCCAGTGAATTATCCGGTGCTGGGGCGCGACGCATTTCGCACGGCAACTGGCGTGCACGCCGCCGCGATTATTAAAGCGTTTCGCAAAGGCGATACGGAGTTGGTCAATGCGGTATACAGTGGCGTGCCCGCGCATCTTTTCGGGCAGGAACAGATCATCGAAATCGGGCCGATGAGTGGAAAATCCAACGTGCTTTACTGGCTGGAAAAACGCGGCATGGGCAATGACGAGAATCTTGCGAATCGCATTTTGGAAGCGGCGAAAGAGTCCTCACGGGTTTTGACGGACGCGGAGATCTTATCGCTCTGCGAAAAATCAGCAGGGAACTGACGGCCGCAGCGAAAAGCGCACGATGAAACACTTTGGCGTTTGGGTTATTCTGCTAAGCATGCCGCTGCGCTCGTCACTCGCCGCTCCATTACCTCGCCAGACGGGTGCTTCGGAGACTGCCTACAACGCGCAGGCGCGGGCTGCGCTGGACTGGTTCGAACCGAACATTTCTTCCATTAATGAATTGCAAGCCAAGCTGGCGGAGATTCCTGCGCCGTCCTTTGAGGAAGAGCTGCGCGCGGCCGCGGTGGAACCATTGCTGGAGGCCGCCGGGCTGACGGTGCAGCGCGACAAGATCGGCAACGTCGTCGGTGAACTGCGCGGCGCGAACGAAAAGGAAATAGTGCTATTGGCCGCGCACCTGGACACGGTTTTTCCGGCCGGCACAGAAGTCAAAGTGCGGCGTGAAGGCGCGCGCATGAGCGGGCCGGGCATTTCCGACAACGGTACCGGGCTAGCTGCGCTGGTGGCGCTGGCGCGCGCGCT
>JALYLI010000049.1 GCA_030774335.1 Acidobacteriota bacterium
GTCCAAGGTAATAGGATTCGTGTTCGACGGCCCGCATCGCGTATTCGTCGCCCTGCTGCGCGAGTTCACAGATTTGTTGGGCCGTGATCCTCTCGGGATAGCCTAGATCTTTCGTAGTGTGCGCCTCAAACCAGGCAGCCAGCGCAGGACCAGTCGCCAAAGATTCCCAACATCCGTGAAAACCACAGGAACACAGTGGCCCAGTGGTCTCGATAACGTGATGACCAATTTCCGGATGGGACATATCTGCTCCGCGGTAAATTTGTCCGTCGAGTATGATCCCGCCACCAATTCCGGTTCCCACTGTCACATAGATCAGCCGCGACTTGCCTTTTCCCGCTCCCCAGCTGGCTTCCCCCAGCGCCGACGCATCCGCATCGTTTTCCAGCGCCACTTTCACATTGAATGCTCGCGCCAAATCTTCGACCGGTTTGAAGCCTTTCCATCCCGGGAGAAAATCGACATCTCCAAACATGCCACTTATCGGATACACCATGCCGGTGGACCCGATTCCGACGCCCAAAATATCGACATCAGCGTCACGCGCAGTTTCGCGCAGCATCCGAGCGATGCGCTCGAGTCCCGCGGCGTAACCAAGATGCGCATCCGTGGGACACTCCATGCGGGACAATACCTTGCCGCAGTCATCGACTACGCCGACCGCAATTTTTGTTCCCCCAATATCAACGGCACCGACCACTATTCCTCGCACGCTGTGTACTTCTCTTCCGCGTACACGACGCTACGCGCCTGGCTTTTTTGCATCGTCATGCAGCAGCCCATATTCATCCTCCACGATGAAAGAGCAGTAGCGAAAAGAATCGCAATCAACTCCTGACATGCGAGACAGGCGTTCCGCAGCGAGTTGCGCCGGAATAATATCTATTAAGAATTGCCACGCAGCTGGAACTGGCGGAAGTTGCAATACCAGGTCGCCAGCATCGGCGGATAGGTCTTGACCGATCAACATGACCGTAGCCCCCAGCCTTCGCAGATCGCGGGCTACCGCGAGATCTTGTTCACGACTATGATCCCCATCGATCCACACCCCCAATCGGTTGCCTTTGTTTACCATTTCTTGCGGACCATGCCTGAAACTGCCGGTGTTCATAGCTGCCGCAGGCGATTTCACTCCTTCCTCCCAAAGCAGCCGCGCTTCCTGGCAACTGCCCATGCTAGAACCGCGTGCCAGGAAATAATAAACGGACCCTGGCGATAGCCAGGAAGTGGTTTCTATCTGTGTCTGCCAGGCGGCAAACGCCGACTCAACTCGTTCGATAACACGTACTAGTGACTTTGTGAGGCTCGCATCGAAAGAACTGGCCACGGCCCTGGCGAGAATGCCGGCAGTGAGTGCCAGCGTGGAATAGGTGTTTACCGAGATCGCATGATCTAACTCGACGGGAACCACGATGGAAATTTGGGCTTCGCGTGCTAACGGCCCGTCTGCGGAGTTCGTGATGCCCACGACCGTCACATCGCGACCGCGAACTTTGGCGAGCAAATTGACAATTTCAATGCTGCGTCCGCTCCGCGAAATTACGACGACTGTCGATCCTGTAGGAATTGCGGCGAACTCCAACAAATCCGCCGCATCGAGCATGTAGACCGGGAAACCGGCGCCGTAAAACAACGGCCCGGCAGTTAGCGCCGCGTGCCAGCTACTGCCGATCCCAGTCAAATAAGCATGGCGAGCACGGAGGATGGCCTTCTTGGCAGCCTCCAGAGCACCAGCGCCGCTTCCCAAAAGAAATTCGATGGTCCGCTGTAACTCTTTCGGTTGGCGAAGAATGTCGCGCAGGAAGTGAGTCATCGTTAGTTTGTGCCAAGCGGTTACTCGCTACTGAGCTGCAGGCGTGATCACAACACTGTGAAAGAGGACGTGTCCTTTTTCGCCTCCTTGCAGATAAATGGGGCCGGGCAACTCTTCGTGGCTGTCTAGCGCGCCGCCGGTTATGCCCGGTATTTCCTTGTGGTCGATGATGGTTTTCCCGTTGTGCGCCACGGTGATCCATCTCCCACTCAGGGTAATATCCAAGGTTTGCCATTCGTCCGATTTTCGCGGGGGTTCCGGTGAAGGCGCGAGAAAACCGTAAACGCCGCCCGTATGATGGCTCGGTGGCTCGTCGGCAGAATCAGTTTCTATCTGCACCTCGTAGCGCCCACGCAGATAAACACCGCTGTTAGAAGTCGGCCCGCAATTAAATTCGACGTGCAGCTCAAAATCTTCGAATTTGGAATCATTGATTAATTCAGGACCATTGCCGGGGCTGATAAGGTTGCCGTTTTCCACGGTCCACTTTGTGGTCCCGTCGCCCTGCATCCTCCAGCCAGTTAAATCTTTTCCATTAAACAGCGGTATGGGCTTCCCCCACTTTTCGTTTTTTGCCTTTAAAACCGGAGCCTTCTGGCCAGTCCAGTGC
>JALYLI010000050.1 GCA_030774335.1 Acidobacteriota bacterium
CGCCGCAATGTAATTCTGCCCAATTCCTCTTGGGCGTCGAGAGTGCGTGTTTAGGCGATGCGTTTGTTAGTGCGCATCGAAACGAAATCACCGTCGAGCAAAATTGGAGAAGCGCATGCGGCCTTTCCTAAGCCTGTGGTGTGTTCTTACGATGAGCCTTCTGGCGGGCGTGAGCGCTCCGGCGCAGCAAATCACTGCGATCGTGCGCGGCACCATCACCGATCCCAGCGGCGCCGCGGTGAGCAACGCACAAGTGACGGCAGTTCAGCGAGAGACGGGCTTCACGCGCACGGTGATGAGCGATTCGCAAGGCGCTTACCTTTTGGTGGAATTGCCTGTCGGCCACTACGAACTTTTCGCCCAAGCCAAAGGCTTCCAGAAATTTATCCAGGAAGGCATTTCGCTGGACGTAAACCAGAACGCTACGGTGATGATTCATCTCGCGGTGGGCGCGGCCACGCAGGAAGTTCACGTACAGGCGAATGCGCCGCTGGTGGAAACGACCGTGACCAGCCTGGGCAAAACTGTGCAGGAGCGCGAAATTCTGGGCTTGCCGCTGAACGAACGCCACTTCACGCAACTTGGATTGCTGCAACCGGGCGTCGTTCCTCTGACGCAGGGGCTGAAAGATGCCGGCGGTTCTTTGCGAAACGGGCAAGCCTACGCCGTTAACGGACAGCGTCCGGAGTCCAACAATTTTCTGATCGATGGCGCCAGCAATTTTAACGGTGTGGACGCCGGCTTCGTCATCGAACCGCCGGTGGACGCGATTTCGGAATTTCGCATTCTGACCAACACTGCGAACGCGGAATTCGGGCACAGCGCCGGCTCGACCACCAACATCATCACGCGCTCGGGCACCAACGAATTTCATGGCGCGGCGTGGGAGTTTCTGCGTAACGACGCATTTGACGCCAGCAATGCGGTTTCGCGCACCGTGGAACCGCTGAAGCGCAATCAGTTCGGCGGAGTTTTTGGCGGTCCGGTCAAAAAAGAGAAAACTTTTTTCTTCGGGTACTACGAGGGCATCCGCAACCGCCGCGGGGAATCCACGTTGACCGCAGTTCCCACCGCGCTGGAGCGCACCGGCGATTTCTCGCAGAGCGGCGGCCCGCTGCTGAACCTGTTTACCTGCCCGCCGTGTGACGAATTTCCCGGCGACAAGCTGCCGTTTATAAATCCGATTGCGCAGGCCTACCTGGCGTTTTACCCGCTTCCCAATGCGCCGGACGTCGGGCCCAATGCCTACATCGCTTCACAAACGGAAGCGGATACCACCGACCAGTTTGGCTTGCGCGTGGACCACTACTTGACCGCGCGCGACGTCCTGAATTTCCGCTACATCTTTACGCAAACCAACTCCCAGTTTCCGCTCTCGCCCTCGGGCGCGAATATTCCCGGCTTTCCCATCGGCGAAGACCAGCGCGCGCAGAATTTTGTGGCCCAGGAGACGCATACTTTCTCTCCGTCATTGGTCGCGCTGGCGAGATTTTCATTCCTGCGCAACAAATTCCTGTTCGACGAACACTTGAATCACATCACCCCGGCGAGCCTGGGCTTCCAATATCAACCCTCGCTGGATGCCGCCATTGGGCCGCCCTTCATACAGATTGCCGGTTTTGCATCCGTCGGCGATCCGATTACCGGCCCGCGCAATACCTATGAGAACGCCTTCGATATTTCCGGCTCGGTAATATGGGTCCATGGACGACACGAATTCAAATTCGGCGGCGGGTACGAACACGATCAGATCAATGTGCTGCAGGGTATCGCCTCCAACGGTTTCTTCGTTTTCTCCAATTTCCCGGTCAACAATTCCTTCGCCAGCTTTGAATTTGGCCAGCCGGTATTTTTCCTGCAGGGCGGCGGTGATTTTGCGCGCGGACTCCGCGGAAACAATCTCAACGCGTACGCGCAAGACACCGTCAAACTGACGCCGCGATTGACCTTGAATGCGGGCCTGCGCTACGAATTGCCGTTTCCCTACACCGAAATTCACAATCGCCAGAGCCTGTTTGAGCCGGGCATGCAGTCGCAGGTTTTTCCGACGGCTCCCGCTGGACTCGTGTATCCGGGTGATCCGGGCGTTCCTGCCGGGCTGATCCAGACCAAGAAAGATGCGTTTGCGCCGCGCGTCGGCCTGGCGTGGGATGTGCGAGGCAACGCCAAGTGGCTGGTCACCGGCGCATATGGCCTCTTCTACGAGCCTTACTACACGGGCCAGGGCGGGCCGCTGCAATCTCCTATCAGCGCACCTCCATACCTTGTGACGCCGCAAGTGAGCCTTCCGAATTTTGCCGACCCTTACAACGGAGCGAATCCGTTCAACGGCAGCTTTTCGCAGCCCATGACCTTACTGACTCTGGACAAGGATTTGAGCCTGCCCTACGCGCAGGATTGGAACCTCAACGTTGAAAGATCGTTTGGCGCCAACTGGCTGTTTGAAGCCGGTTACGTGGGAACCAAAGGCACCAGGCTGCCGCGATTCGTGGAAGGCAATCCCACGACGTTTGATGGTGCCACGCCGAACAACTCTGACCAGCGCTGGCTTTATTCCGGCTGCACCATTGCGCAGCCGGAGCCCTGCAATTTTTCGTCGGTGGGCCTGATTGCCGGCGTGGCCAATTCCAATTACAACGCGCTGCAGGTCAGCCTGAAGAAACGCTTCAGCCAGCAATTCTCTTTCCTGGCGTCGTATACGCTGTCGAAAACGCTGGACGACGTTTCTTCGTTCAACATCACCGGCTCGGCGGCGCAGAGCACCGCGGGCGAAAACGATCTGGCGCAGAATCCCTTCGACCTGAAAGCCGAACGCGGGCGTTCGATTTTCGACGCGCGTCACCGGCTGGTGGTGAGCTACCAGTGGAACCTGCCGTTCTGGCGGCAGCCCGAGAACTGGTATCAATCCATCCTGGGCAACTGGCAGGTGAACGGCATCACCACGTTCATGACCGGCACGCCGTTTACGGTGTACGACTCGCGCGACGTTTCCTTGCAGGGTGGCGCGCCGGAAATTTCCGGCTTCTCGAGCGACCGGCCGGACCTGATCGGCGATCCCAACAACGGTCCGCGCACCACCGCGGAGTGGTTCAACACCGGCGCGTTCCAGCAACTGCAGCCGGGAGGCCAAGCGGCGCGCTTTGGCAACGAAGGGCGCAACGTGGTCGAAGGCCCGGGATTAACGCAATGGGATTTCTCGGCCATCAAGAATTTCCGCATCCGCGAATCCGCGTCGTTGCAATTCCGCGCGGAGTTCTTCAACATCTTCAACCAGACCAACTACCGCCTGCCCAACAACGACATCAACTCACCTAATTTCGGCAAGATCCAGGGAGCGCTGGATCCGCGTCTGGTCCAGCTGGCCCTGAAGTTCCTGTTCTGAACGGTGGGGGGTACCCCCTACCCCCCTGTTTTTCCAAAAAGAGGCGGAAAGCGTTGAAAACAAAAGATTCGAACCCTCAAAAAAGAGCGACAGACAAAAAGGGACTGTGAAGCGCTGGCCAGCGGGTGCGCCACCTTCAGAGCGGCGGCATGGGCTTGAGGTGATCGTAAATCCAGCCCGTGAACATCGTCGCTTCCCTCGCTGCACTCCACGGCTGCGGAAGCTTTTTCATCCAGTTATCTAGATCCAGACGTGTGGCGGCAATCGATCCCTCGGTGTGAATCTTGCCCCTGCTGTCTTTCACGCAGTAGCTGATCTTCCGCTTGTGAACATCTAGCCCGATGTAATACATAGGTTGCATGGGGGAGCCTACTTGGTGTTTCTGAATCAGCGTCCGCTGAGTTCAGCTTTTCTACACCAAACGCCCCTCCTCCTTCGACCTATACATTCAAACTAACCAGGCGCTAAGGACAATCCATTCATAGCTCGTCCACGAACGACAAATCGCGACGCTTCACGTACTTGTTGTAGCAGTTCTCGCACATCCAACGTTCGTCTCGGTCCCGATACCCAAAGTCACCATGGTCAATGTGCCCCCGGCATAGTTCGCAGTGCTCGTGATTCCATCCGCCAGGGACGACGTGCGGTTCTGCTCCGGATAGCGACGTTTCCTCTGCCGCCGGAGCGTATCGCTCAGTAAAGCCCCTTTTGTCGGCTCGTTCCAATTTTGTCCACGTTTTTACCTCGCGGCCGTCAACGATTGAAACATGGTTTGCTTGGAACGCTTCGGCGACCGCATCGACAGCGTGAAAGCGTACATGCTCCCATCCCCATTGATCATCCAGCACCATCCAAATGTTAAAGGCCCGCCAAGCTGGGCTCAGGTAGTAGAGCGTTTTTCCGACGACCTCAGGTAATTCCTTCTCGTGGGCGACTAGCGTCGGGGTGCGGGTGTCTTCACCGAGGGATTTCCATTGCGCGCAAACGGCTAGGCGGTCGCCAATCAACAGCCAGAACCAGGTTATTTCTCCCACTCGCCCGACGATACGGTCGAACTCTCCATCGAGTTCGAATGCTGTGAAGCCCTGTGGATCCCTTTCTCCGCGAGTCACTCGGGATACGCGGAACTTAGGAAAATCCTCCAGCGTCTTTCGGTTCTTCGGGTTCATCTGGCCGCACCGCGTACATCCTAACCGGGTCGGCCAATTTCGCGCAAAGCCTGTTTTACGCCCGCCCTCGCGAACAGACCTCAGAGAACCACTCAATGCCTGATTAACGCCATCAGGCACGTCGAATTTTAGGGTATGGTATTCGAGCGGGGCGTGCCAGTGACGAAACAAAATTCTGTCGTCGAAATACACGTCAGGTTGCTTGAAGAAGGCAACGGATTGCTCGCGGCCAACGCGGGGCGTCGTGCTAGGGAACGGCCCTTTTAAATTGCTGCCAACCAGCAATTATGACGCAGGGGACGAACATTGGGAGTTCGTTCCCGGTTCAATAGTTCGCGCCAAAGAAGTTCGCGGCGTTGACGGCATTTATCTTTTGGCAACGGGGCACGAAGTGTCCTAGTTCCACTTTTGGGCCTTCGCTGAATTTTTCAGCGTAACCGCCAACATCATCCTAAACTAACGTTCGAGATACACTGACGCTGCTAATGCGGGACCGAACAAGGGAGGGTCTCTTGAACCATCGAAAATTTGTGGCCGACAGCGTCTCAACTTTCGCTGCGGGCTCGAGCTTCCTACCGCTAAATTTTTCCGATGCTTCTTCGACGGAAGGCACCTCCGGATTAGGCCGCACTTTGACGCTCGATGCAAAACCTGCGTTCATCACGTTCGATACGGCGAAAACGGCGATTGTTGTGGTGGACATGCAGAACGATTTTGGTACTAAGGGAGGAATGTTCGACCGCGCCGGAATCGATATTTCCCTGATTCAACGTGCAGTGGCGCCCACGGCGCGGGTGCTTGCCGCCGGGCGAAAAGTGGGTATTAAGGTTGTGTATTTGAAGATGGCCTATAAGCCTGACCTTTCGGATATGGGCATTCCAGGCTCACCGAATCGGCGAGCTCACGAGCAAATCATGCACGTGGGCACGACGGTGCGTGCCCCCAACGGTGCGGAGAGCCGAATCCTGGTGCGGGACACTTGGAACAGCGATATCGTCGATGAGCTCAAACCGGATTCCGCCGACACGGTAATCTACAAAAGTCGTTTCAGCGGTTTTTATGAAACGGAGCTGGATAATAAACTGAAGGGTCTCGGAATCCGATATCTCATCATTACTGGTTGCACGACAAGTGTGTGCGTGGAGTCCACGATACGGGACGCGATGTTTCGAGATTACTCACCAGTGCTGCTGGAGGATTGTACGGCCGAGCCCGTCGGCTACGGTTTGCCAAGGAGCAACCACGATGCAACGTTGTTACTCATTCAAATAATGCTGGGCTGGGTGTCAAGTTCGGACAAATTCATAAAAGCTGTAGAGCCATCAGCATCCTCGGCCTAGGGCTCCAGGGCGTATGAATCGGGGCCGTCTGCGGATTTAGGGCCTGATTAACGCTGCGGACAAGTCCCCAACAGTATGCGGTCCGCTTATTTACGCCCCTTCTTGTTTCCCAAGAGCATCTTGCAAAGATACCCCACGATGTACGGGCGTGCCTCCCGTTCCACCAAATCCTGATTTTCGACGAGGTCAGAGATTCCCTTATCAATCCGCTTCCAGTAGGGATGCGACTCATATTTCTTGTACGGCCGTTCGGGTGCATTCTCATAGACGATTGGTCTAACCTTGATTCGCTTAGTTTTCATGGAACCTCGCGCATCGCAGTATAAGGCAACTTTTGCCTAGCTCCTGATTAGCGCCGTAACCCGACAAGTGAAATGGTATCGGGGCACAAATTATGCCTACGTCACCTTTCCCCGCCTTCTAACCTAACTCCTCGATTCCTTGACTTGCTCGCGCCGCGAATCAATAATGATAAGGCATAAACCCACGCGCGGAGGCGCTGAAGCGATGTTCCTGGACGTCAAGGACCTGGCCGTTCGCAAGCTGCGGATCCGGAAGACGTATGCGCCCGGAAGCGTGGATTTCCACTCGTCAGAGATCAAGCAACTAGACCCGCTGGAAGTGACGGCCACGGCCGAGCTGCTGGAAGGGCAGATTCGCGTGGAAGGGCAACTCGACACCAAAATCGAGCTGCAATGCGCGCGCTGCCTGGAGCCGGTAGTGGAAGAGGTCAACCGTGCTTTTGACCTGTTTTATGCGCCGCTGCCCAAAGACGGCAAGCCCAAAGAAGACCAGCTGAGGGACGACGATACCGAGGTAGGATTTTTCCAGGGTGAAGGACTCTTCCTGGCGGATGTGGTGAAAGAGCAGGTGCTGCTGGCGTTGCCGCTGAAAGTAATCTGCCAGAGCGACTGCCGCGGATTGTGCCCCAACTGCGGTGCAAACCTGAACCATGAAGAGTGCCGGTGTGAGACACACGCGACGGACCCACGTCTGGCTCCGCTGGCGCGCCTCAAGCAGGACTGGCTGAAAAAACAATAGTTTCCGGGCGTTGCAGCCCGATTTGAACTCCGCCAGCGCGCGGAATAAGGAGCAGTGCTATGCCTAACCCTAAACGCCGCCATTCCAAGCGTCGCACCAGCACGCGGCGTGCTCATGATTTCTTGAAAAAGCCGGCGCTGGGCAAGTGTCCGAATTGCCACGAAATGAAGCAGCCGCACCAGGTTTGCCCTAGCTGTGGTCACTACAAGGGAAAAGCAGCGCAAGAATCGGCGTAGCTCCGTCTTCTGTAGCCTGCGGACGAAAATCCAATGATCACGATCGCTGTTGACGCCATGGGCGGAGATCACGCGCCCCGGCCCGAGGTGGAAGGCAGTGTGCTGGCAGCACGCGAGCATGGTGTGCGCATCATGTTGGTGGGCAACGCGCACGCGCTGCGCGCCGAGCTGTCCAAGCACTCTGCCAGCGATTTGCCGATCGAAGTGGTGGGCGCCAGCGAAGTGATCACCATGCAGGACCATCCGGCGCAGGCGTTTCGCAGGAAGAAAGACAGCTCCGTGCACGTGGCGGCGCGGCTGGTACGAGAAGCGAAAGCGGACGGACTGGTGAGCGCGGGAAATACCGGCGCGGTAATGACCGTAGCGCGATTTTTGCTGGGCACGCTGGAATCGGTGGATCGCGTGGCGCTGGCGGCTCCTTTTCCGAATGCCAAGGGCGGCATTTCGGTGCTGCTGGACGTGGGCGCGAATGTGGATTCGAAGCCCGAACATCTCGTGCAGTTCGCGGTGATGGGTGAGATGTATTACCGCGCGACGTTTGGTAATCGCCGGCCGCGCGTGGGTTTGCTTTCGGTGGGCGAGGAAGAAATCAAGGGCAACGAACTGACGCGCGAAGTGTACACGCGCTTGAAGAAAAGTCCGGTGCATTTTGTGGGCAACGTCGAGGGCGGAGATCTTTTTTCCGGAGTCGTGGATGTCATCGTGTGCGACGGGTTCATCGGAAACATCGCGCTGAAGATTTGCGAAGGGCTGGCGCTGGAAATTTTCGGATTGTTGAAGAAGAGCATTCAAAGTTCGCTGGCTTCGCAGGTGGGATTTTTATTTTCGCGTGGAGCGTTGAAGGGCTTGAAGAAGACGATTGACTACACGGAATATGGCGGCGCGCCGTTGCTGGGCGTGCGCGGTGTTTGCGTGATTGCCCACGGGCGCTCCAACGCCAAAGCCGTCAAGAACGCTATTCGCGTCGCCGCCGGTCTGGCGCGTGCGCAAATGAACGACAAAATCGAACAGGAGCTTTCCGCCGCCGCAGTACACCCAGATCGCGCCGGCGCACGCGCTTAGTCGCGCCAGGAAAGACAGCACCAGACAGGAAAACCAAATGGGCAAAGTAGCATTCGTGTTTCCCGGGCAGGCTTCACAGTATCCAGGCATGGGCAAGGTACTGGCGGAGAGTTATGCGTCGGCTAAGGCTGTTTTTGATGAAGCGGATAAGGCGCTGGGATTTTCGATTTCGAAAATGTGTTTCGAAGGCTCGGAAGAAGAGCTGAAGCTTACCGCCAATACCCAGCCGGCGATTTTGACGTGTTCGGTGGCTACTTATCGCGTGCTGGAAGAGAAAGGGCTGGCTCCCGATTTTGTGGCGGGGCACAGTTTGGGAGAATATTCGGCGCTGGTCGCCATTGGAGCGTTGAAATTTGCCGACGCGGTGAAGCTGGTGCATAAGCGCGGGAAATATATGCAGGACGCGGTGCCCGCGGGGAAGGGCGCGATGGCTGCGATTATGGGACTTTCGCCGGCAGTGGTGGCGGATGTTTGCAAGCGCGCCGCTGATGGGGAGATTTGCGCTCCGGCAAATTTGAATTCGCCGGATCAGACGGTCATTTCCGGGCACGCCGACGCGATAAAGCGCGCCGTGGAGCTGGCTTCGCAGGCGGGAGCGAAGCGCGCGACCATTCTTCCGGTGTCCGCGCCGTTTCATTCGGCGTTGATGATGCCCGCGCAGGAAAAACTGGCGAAAGACCTGGAGAAAACGCACTTTGGAACTTTGCGTGTGCCGCTGGTGACCAACGTGGACGCGGACACCATCGAGACGGGCGAACAGGCGCGCGAAGCTTTGGTGCGGCAGGTGTCTACCGCAGTGCGCTGGGAAGAGTCGGTGCGTTTGCTGATTGAGGAAGGCGTGAACACTTTTGTGGAAGTTGGTCCGGGCAAAGTGCTGACCGGGTTACTGCGGCAGATCGAGCGCTCGGTGGCGACGTTGAATGTCGAGGATGAGGCCAGCCTGGCAAAGACCGTGGAGAAAATTGCCGGGGCGCGTTCGGACGCGGCATAGACGTACAGCGCAATTATTGCTGGCAGGAATTCAGGGGGCAGTTCCCAGATGTTCAGCTTGAAAGATAAAGTCGCGCTGGTTACTGGAGCGTCGCAGGGAATTGGCTGGGATACGGCGCAGGCGCTGGTGGTTGCGGGCGCGAAAGTGGCGGTGGCGGCGCGCACGGAAGAAAAGCTCGCGCTGCTGGTTGGGGAAATTACCGCAGCGGGCGGCGAAGCGGTGGCCGTGAAGATGGATGTGGCGGATGCCGAGCAGGTGAAGGCCGGATTCAAGCAGGTCATCGAAAAATTCGGGCGGCTGGATATTCTGGTCAACAATGCCGCGATTACGCGCGACGGGCTGGCGGTGCGCATGAAGCCTGACGATTGGGACGCGGTCATTCGAACCAATTTAACGGGCGCGCATTTGTGCATTCAGCAGGCGCTGAGCACCATGATGCGGGCACGCGCCGGACGGATTATTAACGTGGCCTCTGTGGTGGCACAGATGGGCAATGCCGGGCAGGCGAATTATGTGGCGGCGAAGGCGGGGCTAATCGGGCTGACCAAGGCTATCGCCATGGAAATTGCGTCGCGAAATATCACCGTGAATGCGGTGGCTCCGGGTTTTATTGAAACGCCGATGACCAATGTTTTGCCAGACAAGGTTAAGGAAGACTTGAAGACGCGTATTCCGCTGGGACGACTGGGAGTGGCGCGGGACGTGGCCGCGGCGATCGTGTTTTTGGCCAGCGATGAGGCTGCTTATATCACCGGGCACGTGCTGGACGTTAATGGGGGGATGTACCTGGCGTGATGTTGGCTGGCAGGGGCGCGGAGGGGCGTTAAAGTTGACCTTGCAGGATGCGGTGACTAGAATGAACGGGTTACTGGCGCCATCGAAGGTGAGCTGTACGCTGGCACGAACGCCCGACCGAACGAAGAATAATTTGACAGCACGACCTTGAGCCTGACGGTGAGAGGGGCAAAGCAAGCGATAGCAGATCGCGGAGGATATAGGAATGGCCAGTGTGGAAGAACGCGTAAAGCAAATTATTGTGGAACAGCTCGGCGTCGATGAAGCGGAAGTGACGCCCACGGCGTCCTTCGTGGATGATCTGGGAGCGGATTCGCTGGACCAGGTCGAACTGGTGATGGCGTTTGAAGAAAGCTTCGGCATTGAAGTGCCCGACGAAGACGCCGAAAAAATGACCACGGTAAAAGACGCGGTCGAATATATAGATAAGCACTCCAAGGGAAAGTAAGTCACGGTCTCATCACCTCAACAGGGAGCGCCAAAAAGTTGACTCGCCGTGTAGTTGTGACGGGCGTTGGATTAGTCTGCGCGCTGGGTATCGGCACGGAGGAAAGCTGGACAAACCTCGTGGCCGGACAAAACGGCATTGGCCCCATTACGCTTTTTGATACCACCGGGTTCGATTGCAAGATTGGCGGCGAGATAAAGAATTTCGATCCTTTCCGGTGGATCGAGAAAAAAGAATTGAAGAAGATGGGCCGCTTCATTCAGGTGGCTCTGGCGGGCGCGGATTTTGCGATCAAGATGTCGGAGTGGAAGCCGGAGAATTCGGACCTCGATGAAGTGGGTGTGTATGTTTCGTCGGGCATCGGTGGGTTCGATATCATCGAACGCGAGCACATCAAGCTGATGCAGGGCGGGCCGGGCCGCATCTCACCATTTTTCATTCCGTCGGCGATTGTGAATCTGGCTTCCGGTCATATTTCGATTCGCTATGGCGCGCGCGGGCCGAATTCGGCTACGGCCACGGCTTGCTCGGCGTCGGCGCATGCGATTGGAGATTCGTTCAAAATTATTGAACGCGGCGCGGCGGAGATGATGATTTGCGGGGGCACCGAAGCGACAATTACACCGATGGGCGTGGGCGGATTTGCTTCCATGAAGGCGCTGTCTACGCGGAACGATGATCCTGCGCATGCCAGCAGGCCGTTTGACGCGGAACGCGATGGCTTCGTGGTGGGCGAAGGCGCGGGGATTTTGATTCTGGAATCCTTGGAGCACGCGCAGAAAAGAGATGCGCCGATTTTGGCGGAGATTGTCGGATATGGCATGTCCGGCGACGCGTATCACATTACGCAGCCGGCGGAAAACGGCGATGGCGCTTTTCGCGTGATGCGCGCGGCCATTAAGGATGCGCATCTGACGCCGGAAGACATTGGCTACGTGAATGCCCACGGGACGTCCACTCCTCTGGGCGACGTGATTGAGACGCGGGCGTTGAAGCGCGTGTTTGGCGAGCGCGCGAAGAATGTGCCGATCAGTTCGACGAAGTCCATGACCGGACATCTATTGGGCGGCGCCGGCGGGTTAGAGGCGGGCATCAGCGTGCTTTCGTTGCGCGACCAGGTGATTCCGCCGACCATTAATCTGGAGACGCCGGACCCGGAGTGCGATCTGGATTACGTGCCGAACGTGGCGCGCAAAGCCAGCCTGGAATATGCGCTTTCGAATTCATTTGGATTTGGCGGCACCAATGCTGCTTTGATTTTCAAGCGCTGGAGCGGAAAGTAAGTATTGCGGTCCCGCTGAGCAGTTCAGGAAGAATATCGTGAAAATAATTGTCTGCATCAAGCAGGTTCCCGCCAAAGACGCGCCCCTCTCTATCGCCGGCAACTGGATCAAGGAAGCGGATATAGGTTTCGAGATGAACGAGCCGGATAGCTACGCGCTCGAAGAAGCGCTGCGACTGAAGGAAAAGCACGGCGGGGAAGTGGTGGCGCTTTCGATGGGCCCGGAACGCGTAAAACAAACCATCAAAGAGGCACTGGCTAAGGGCGCGGACCGCGGAATTCACATTGCGGACGATCAGTTTGCGCAACTGGATCCCTTGGGCGCCGCCAAAATGCTGGCGGAAGCGCTGCGCAAGGAAAATGCGGATTTGATTTTGACCGGGCTGCAAAGTGACGACCACGGTTTTGGCCAGACCGGCGTGCTGGTCGCGGCGCTCCTCGATCTGCCGCACGCGACGATCATCATGCAGATTGAAGTGCAGGACAAAAAGATGCGGCTCAAGAGGGAACTGGAAGCCGGATGGTTTCAGCATATTGAATGCCCCTTGCCCGCGGTGCTTTCGATTCAATCAGGGATCAACAAAGTGCGCTACGCCACGCTCAAGGGCATAATGGCCGCGAAGAAGAAAGAGATCGCCTCGATTAAGCGCGAAGCCCTCGGTGTGAAATCAGAGGCTACTCAGAAAATCGAGAAGATTTACGTGCCCACCAAAACAAAGAAGACGGAATTTTTGACCGGCACGCCCAACGAAGTGGCCACCAAGCTGGTGGAGAAACTGAAATTCGACGCGCGCGTGATTTGATATTTCCGTGAAAAGCTTTTTGAAAACTGAGCGATAAAATGAAAATTCTGGTCATCACCGAGCAGCGGCAGGGCAAGTGGAACAACACCAGCTTTGAAACGCTGGTGGCGGCGCAACAAATCGCCGCGGACACCGGCAGCACCATCAGCGCTGCCGTGCTTGGAAAAGGCGTTGCCAATTTTGCCGAAGAACTGACGGGCAAAAATATCGCTGAAGTCCTGCTCGTGGAGCACGACCTGCTGGAGGCTTACACACCCGACGGCTATTGCCTGGCGCTTTCGCAGGTCATGCAATCCGCGAAGCCGGATGTGGTTTTGTTCCCGCACACTTACCAGGTACGCGACTATGCCCCCAAGCTCGCAGCCACGCTGGGCAAAGGCATGATCGCGGATTGTGTAAGTTTCCACAAAGATGGCGACAAACTTGTTTTTGTTCGCCAAATGTTCCAGGGCAAAACCGTCGCGGATGTAACCTTTCAAGGTGACGGTCCGTGGTTCGCCTCATTTCAATCCGGAGCTTTCCGCGCGGATCTGCTGGCTGCACATCCGGGCGGCAAAGCGCCGGTGAACAAGATTTCCGTTGAGCTCAAGCCCGAGCAGATTCGCAGCAAACCTCTGGAACTTTTCAAGGAAGCCAAGTCCGCGGTGGATTTGACGCAAGCGCCGATAATTGTTTCAGTCGGCCGCGGTATCAAAGCGCCCGAGAATATCCCGCAGGCGGAAGCGCTGGCCAAAGCCATAGGTGGGGAAATGGCCGCTTCGCGCCCGATCTGTGACGAAGGCTGGCTACCGATGGAGCGCCAGATCGGGAGCTCCGGTCAGACGGTCGCGCCCAAACTTTATCTGGCACTCGGAATCAGCGGCGCAATTCAGCACGTAGTGGGGATGAAAGGCGCTCGCACCATCGTGGCCATCAACAAGGATCAGAATGCCCCCATCTTCGAAATCGCCGACTATGGCATTGTCGGTGACATTTTCGAGATTATGCCTGCGCTGACGGCCGCGCTTGAAAAAGCGAAAACGTAAATAAGTCCGTTGCTGCGGTCCTGGCGTCCAGGTGCATCTCCATCCTTTGCTAGAATGAAGTAATGACCGTTCAGCGCGAGCAACTGGAAGCGGACGTCCTGATTGTTGGCGCGGGCCCGGCCGGGCTTTCCTGCGCGTTACACCTCGCCAATCTCATCAAGAAACACAACGAGGTTGGCGGCGCAACAAGCGGGCCGCCACTTTCCGCAGAAAATATCTACGTCCTTGAAAAAGGGCGCGAAGTAGGAGCGCATCAGCTGTCCGGCGCGATCATGAATCCCAAGGCGCTGGCGGAACTGGTGCCGGACTTTAAAAATTCTGCGCCCCTGGATACTCCCGTTACCGATGACGCGGCATTATTTTTCACCCAAGGCTCCTCGTTCCGTTTTCCGCTGACGCCGCCGCCTTTTAAGAATCATGGCAACTATGTTGTTTCGCTAAACAAAATTGTGAAATGGATGGGCAGTCTAGTGGAAGCCGCAGGCGTGAATCTTTTCACGCAATTTGGCGGAGCATCCCTGATTT
The DNA here is from genome assembly GCA_030774335.1 of Acidobacteriota bacterium. Lineage (GTDB taxonomy): Bacteria > Acidobacteriota > Terriglobia > Acidiferrales > UBA7541 > Acidiferrum. The sequence continues at coordinate 14,100 of JALYLI010000050.1, forward strand.
ATGAGGGTGAAGGCATCGCCGGCGTAATCACGGAAGATAAGGGAATTGATAAAAACGGCAAGCCCAAGGACAACTACACGCCTGGCTACGAGTTGCGCGCCAAAGTCACGGTGCTGGCGGAAGGCACGCGTGGTTCGCTCACCAAACAACTCGTCGAGAAAAAAAATCTAGCCAACATCAATCCGCAAACATATGGGCTGGGCATAAAAGAACTGTGGGACGTCGAGCCCGGACGAATCCCCGCGGGATTCGTGGCGCACACGCTGGGATGGCCGATTTCCACGGATATGTACGGCGGCGGATGGATCTACGGCTTATCGAACAATCGCGTCTCCATCGGGCTGGTGGTGGCGCTGGAATACGGCGACCCGCGATTCGATCCGCACGCAGCTTTTCAGAAGTGGAAGACGCACCCGTATCTCAAGAAAATTCTCGAGGGCGGCAAGCTGGTGCGCTATGGGGCAAAGTCACTGCCGTACGGTGGTTGGTACGCCATGCCGAAGAATTATTTGGATGGCGGGTTGATCATTGGCGACTCCGGGAGCTTCCTGGATTCGCAGAGGCTCAAAGGGATTCACCTGGCTATCAAGAGTGGGATGTTGGCGGCCGAAACGATTTTTGAAGCGCTGAAAGCCGGAGATACTTCCGCCGGAACGCTGAGTGCCTTCCCGAAAAAGGTGGAAGAAAGTTACATCAAAAAAGAGCTTTGGGAAGTTCGCAACTTTCACCAGTCGTTTCAGCATGGATTGATTCCCGGATTATTCCAGACCGGCTTGCAATTTATTTCCGGTGGGCGTGGACTGGTCGATCCAATGCGCAATCACGCCGGCTACGAAGCGTATAAGAAGCTCGAGGACCTGCAGAGGCCGCGACCGGATGGGGGGCACGCCGAGACGGAACGATTCAACGGCGACGGCAAGTTAACCTTCGACCGCCTGACGGACGTCTATCATTCCGGCACGCGTCATGAAGAGGATCAGCCCTGCCATTTGATTGTTCGCGATTTGAATGTATGCGCAACGAAGTGCGTGGTCGAATACGGCAATCCCTGCCAGTATTTCTGCCCTGCAGCGGTTTACGAAATGGCTAAAGACGCCACCGGGAACCTGAAGCTAAAAATCAACGCCGCCAATTGCGTGCACTGCAAAACCTGCGACATCGCGGACCCGTACCAGATCATTGATTGGGTGGTTCCAGAGGGCGGGGGCGGGCCAAATTACGAAGGAATGTAAACAGGGATCTCGACCACGTTTTTCACGGGAAATAAAGGCGCCGCCGAAATGCCCGGCAGCGCTTGTTTTTAGAATTAAGCTTCACGAAGCTGATAATCGCAACGTTAAATTAGTTCGGTGACAAACCATAGACGCTGATTTCGGTCGCGGTTCCCACATAGACTTTTCCGTTGGCAACGGTAGGAACGGTAAATTTCACACCCGCACCTGCCTTATCATTCGCGGCGGCGCTACTGTTCCACATTTCGCTGCCCAGATTAGTTGCATCGTAAGCGTGGAGAACCGCAGCGGAGCTTGCCTGTTCAATGACCCACACGAGGCCATTAGACGTTCCCTGCGCAGAGATGGAAGGAGTGGCGCCCGGGAAGCCGAAGAAGCTCGGCGATTGTGACGTTGGAGCGGTATTGAATTTTCCGGACGGAACATCGAATGCGAGGGCCTTGACATGGTCAAAAGCTAAGCCGAGGTATATGGTATTTTGAAAAAACGCGGGCGTAGCGAAAATTGCATTTCCAACCGAGAAAGTTTGCACCGCTCCGCTGTCAGTGCTGTTGTTGCCTCCGAGGCTGTCCCGATTCAGCAGGTAGAGTTTTCCTTCTTTACCTCCACCGATCAGAAGACGTTGCACCGGGCTGGAAGGTGAATCGACGAGAATCGCAGCGCCACCGGAACCTAGATCCTGATCAGCGCTATTCAGGCTGTCCTGGTTGCTGGGGGTGAAGAAACTCACGGTGGTAGGTGTCGCGCCGGTCGACACTTTGATGAAGCTGTCGCCAAAGAAGTGGCTAGCACTGTTAAAGCTGCCGTTACCGGTGATGGCATAGAGATTGCTGGAATCAGCTGCCGGCGCACCACCTGACATCCAAATCCCCCCATTGCGGCCATTGCTAGAGTCAGGGTCGTCGTTGTAGACGCTGCTCAGGGCCAACGTCGAAGCGTTGTAACCAACGATCCAGCCGAAATAAACGGGATCATCGCCGTGGGAGGCATAGGCGATATACACGACGCCATTCACCAACGCCAAACCGCAGCGCTCGTTCTGCGTTAGGGGATTAAAATTAAATCCTCCCGAGCTAAACGCGATTTCCACCGGGCCATTCAATTTTTCCGATCCGTCAATTACGCTCAGAGCGTGGAGGCGCTGGTGAATGGTGCTGTTGGCGGTGGTCTTCGATTTGGAAACCACGTAAATAGTTTTGGTAGCCGGGTCTATCACCGGAGTACCAACGATTCCGATATCTGGGGTGATATCGTCCGAACCGCCTACGTCGGCGGGTGAAACCCAAGTTTCGCCGCTGGCCATGAGGCTCTTGGACCACAGTGTCTGGCAAGGTGAAGCGTCTGCGTCGAAAGCGTAGACCGTGTTGTGCTGCGTGGCGGCAATGACTACATTGTGCTTGGCGCCTCCAATGGACACATTGGCAACCCACAGAGGTTGCGCGTACGCTGCGGCGTCGATGGAACAAGCGAAACGCTTGCCGAAGGTGGCCGATTTCACATTGGAAGTGTTCAAGGCATATTCTTTGCTGTTTACCCCGTCCCGGTTGAGATTGTTGTGATAGGTAAACATTCCTGCGAGATCGGTGATGGCCACGCTAGCAGTTGCGGAGACGGTGGAGTCGGCCACGGCGCGAGCGCCAACGGTGTGTGTGCCAGGGGAAGACGGCGGGGTGTAGACTCCCGCGGCGGTGATGGTCCCCACGCTGGCGTTGCCGCCGGGAATGGTATCCACTTCCCAGGTGACCGTGGTGGTGCTGGTGCCCGTCACGGTTGCTGCAAAAGTTTGCAGCTGACCGGTGGTAAGTCCGGCCCGCTTGGGAGTGATGCTCACCGCGACTGTGCCAGTCACGGTAGAGGTGATGGTGATGGTGGCGGTGGCACTCTTGGTAGTGTCTGTAACGGAAGTGGCCGTTACGGTGACGGTGGCCGGGGTGGGAACGGAGGCCGGGGCGGTATACAATCCCGTGACATCAATCGTGCCATGGGTCGAGTCGCCGCCCGCCACTCCATTTACCTGCCATGTGACCGCCGTATTTAGCGTGCCGCTGACGGTGGCTGTAAATTTCTGAGTTGCTGAAGTTTGCACGGAAGCGCTGCTTGGGCTCATGGACACCGTAACTGCAGGCGGGTCCGCTGAACCTGTATTCCCACATCCCCAAGCCAGAGAAGCGATGGTCAAAAATGCCACGAAATACGAAATATGCCGCAAAGTCACAAGATTGCGCCAAGACATAATGTTCAGTTCCTCTAAGAAAGCTAATGAGTTTCCTCACACGGGGAGCAAACAAATGCGTGTTCTGCGGCTGGAAACACAGACCTGGTAGGTCCAACGGGGACAGGTACTTATACAAGGATAAACGGAACGGTAGTGAAAGTAAATACGTAGAAGTGTTTAGCAGGCCCTAGCGCGTTCAGGGCCAGAGCCTACGTACCAAGCTGCGGACACGCTCGGTGAGAGATTCATCTTTCCTGGGCGACGTGGGGGCTGGACGGGTGGCGGTGGGCGCGGGAGGTGCGGTGATGGCTGTGTGAGTGGATGAAGTAGGCGTCTGGCCCGGGATTGCGGGAACAGGCTCTTTCACAGCGACGAGGTCGCCTTCCACGCGCCCCTGAAAGATGAGTGTAGGCCTTACACGCACCCGCCGGATCAACACGATCATTTTCGTGTCGACTTCGGGTTGGACAGCGGCTTTCGCGTCAAAAATCAGCGGCGGCACAAAAACCTGATAGATGGGTTCTTCTTTTGGCGCCAAAGGCTTTTGCGCCTCTACGACGGGTACGTTCGGTTTCACATCTTCTACTTTGACCTTGCGACGAAGGTCTTCAGCGGTGGCGAGATGACTGATCTCAGGCTGCGGCGCCGGAGCCACTACGATTTGTAATTCACAGGCGCAGTGCCCAGCGGCGGAGCTGGTGCGTAGAGAATCGATTTGTCCGCTGGAAAGAAAAACGTCCCCGCCTTGGGGGACCAGGACACTTTGACCGGTGAGTTGCTGCTCCAGACGAAGCGCCCCCCGGTTAGTGCGGATGCACATGGCCCCGGCCGAATCGAAACCCACCACGGTATCCTGTGCGCCGTCGCCGATGGCGACGGGCTGAGCCTGAATTTGGGGCGTGTACATGGTCAGGATGGGCAGGCGTTCGATGTGCGCGTGAATCGTTCCGGTGTCCAGCGCGATGGTCAGGGCCGTGCCAGACTTTAGGACGGAAAGATGGGCCGGTCCGCAGATGGAAATCTGGCCGCCTTCGACGAGCTTGATGAGCGCGCTACCGGATTTGACGCGCAAGTCGCTGCCGCTGCGCAGCATGGTGACGATCTGGCCGTTCACGGTGTCCACGGACATTGGGCCGGTGACGGCAATGGCTTCGCCTTCGATGACGCCGACGGCGTCGCCGGGAGGCGGATTGTCGGGGCGCGCGGCGGCGGTTTGGAAGGCCGCGACAGATAAAGTACAAGCAGCCGCGAACAGAAACGCCATGCGGCATCGCGAATTTCGATTTTCAAAGTGCAAAGGCACCAGCGATACTCCCGGAATTTTTGGCGCAACGATCTTGAAACGGTCATGAGCGCTCGTGAAACGCTCTCGGCCTATACTATACGACGATGGCTACCCCCGAAGCAGACCGAGGTGCGCAGGATGGACCAAGTAGAGAGCCCTCTCCGGCAACTTCTCCTACAACGCTTCAGTCAAACGAATCATTGAATTTACATTACGACACGCGGCTCCCCGGCCTGCGGTGGTCCCGCCGAATTCAAATTCCCATCATCGCTGCCGCGGTCTACAGCGTCATTTGCGCGTTGGGACCGACGCTGCGTTACGAATTGCTGGGGATCCAGCACATGGAACGCGTTCACGCCTCCGGACGGCGATGCATTTTTGCGTTCTGGCATCGCGTGATTATTCCGGTGGTGTGGTGGGCCAGGAATCGCGGCGTGGTGGTGCTCAACACCACCGCGTTCGACGGACAGTGGACACGCAAAGTAATCGAGTGGCTGGGATTCGGCACCGCACAAGGAAGTTCGACGCGCGGCGGCTTACGGGGGTTGGTTGTGATGGCCAGGCGGCTGGAAGAGGGGAAAGATTGCGGATTTACGATAGACGGTCCGCGCGGGCCGCGCTATGTCGCCAAGCCCGGTCCGGTGATGTTGGCGCGCAAGACTGGCTGCCCCATCCTGGTATTTCACATCGGCGTGGACCGCGGAAAAACATTTACGAATACCTGGGATCATTTTTTACTGCCCGCGCCCTTCGCGCGCACGGTGATCATCGGCGCGCCACCGATTCTTGTGCCGACGGACGCGAACGCCGACTTGATGGAAGCGAAGCACGCCGAGATGCAGCGCGAACTGGAGCGCGTGCGCGATGTGGCGGAAGGGTGGTTTCAGTTAAGCGAACAGGAACGCGAAAATTATCGCGCCGAATTTCTTCGCTAGAAAACCTATTTTGTGGTGCGCTCGGCGAGCTTGACCTGCAGGTCCATTTTTTTGCCGCCGCGATAGAGAGTAACGGGGACGGTATCTCCGGGGCGTTTGCGGTTGAGGATTTTGTTTACGTCGAACTGGTTGGAGACGGGCTGGCCGTCGATGGAGGTGATGACGTCACCGCCGATGGTGATGCGGCGCATGCCCGCTTGCGCGACTTGATCGCCACCTTTGATACCGGCGGCTGCGGCGGGTCCCCCGCGCGTTACGGTTTGTACCAGCAAGCCTTCCTGTACTGGCAAGTCTAAAGCTTGCGATAAATAGCCCCCGACGGGAAGTGTCTCCACTCCCAGGAAGGCGCGATGGACGCGGCCATCCGTAATCAGATCGTTGGCGATGCCTTTGGCGGTGTTGACGGGAATGGCGAATCCGATGCCCGCGGTGGTGCCGGACGGCGTGTAGATGGCGGAGTTGATGCCGATGACTTCACCGTGGGAATTGATGAGCGGGCCGCCGGAGTTGCCGCGATTGATGGCCGCATCGGTCTGGATGGCTTCATCGATGAACGTGGTCTCGCTGGTTTGCACGGTGCGGCCGAGGGCGCTGACTACTCCGGTGGTTAGGGTGCTTTGAAAACCAAAGGGATTGCCGATGGCCAGAACCTTCTGGCCCACCTGCAAATTGTTGGAATCGCCGAGCGGCAGCGTGGCGAGATTTTTTCCGTTGGGTTCAATTTTCAGCAGGGCCACATCGTTACGCTGATCGGCGCCAATAAATTTTGCGGGATAACGC
>JALYLI010000051.1 GCA_030774335.1 Acidobacteriota bacterium
CGTCCACGCTGAGCAGCACGTCGGGAAACCGCTGGCGCACCGCCGCAATGTAGTCCAGATCTTTTTGCGGCTTGATTTTAATCTTGATGCGCTGGTATCCCGCGGCAACTTCGCGCTCCACCGCGGCCACCAGGGCGGAGGGCGCATTCTGAATGCCGATGGAAACGCCGCAATTGATTTCTTCACGCGTTCCACCCAGCAACTTGGCCAGCGGAATTTGCCGTCGCTGCGCCTCAATATCCCACAACGCGTTCTCCAAAGCGGCCTTGGCCATGCCGTGCCCGCGAATTACCTGCAAAATATCAGGAATGTCGCTGGGGCCGTCAATCCTGGCGGCGGACACCAGCGGAATAATAAATTTCTCAAGGATCAGCCAGGAAGTATCGCTCGTTTCGGAATTGTAAAAGGGTCCTTCGCCGGCGGTAACTTCTCCCCACCCGCAAAGGCCGTCGGAAATTATTTCGACAAGTACAACGCGGCGTTCCCAGGTTTTGCCGAAACTGGTCTCAAAAGGCGCTTTGAGTTTCACACGAATCTGACGCAATACGATGCTTTCAATATTCATGAAGGTCCGATTTCTACGTCCGGTTTATGAGACTAAAATTCGATCCGTAGACCGACCTGACCTTCCCGGCCGGGCAATCGTTGCGAAACGGTCCCCAAGCTGTATCCCTGGCTTTCCTGAGTCTGGATAGCCGCGGGATTTCCATTATTGAAAATATTGAATAGCTCAAACATGGCCTGCACGCGGAATCGTTCGCGAACCACAAAACTTTTGGCTACGCGCAAGTCCATGTTCAAAAACGGTGGAGCGCTTTGCGCGTTGCGGCCGGTTTTCAAGTCGCGAATATTGAAGTTGCCATTGCCGTCCTGATCTAGGGGCTGTGCGGCCGCATTGGTATACCGGAATCCGCTCTGCGCCCGGAATAAACTGCTGAGCTGAATTTTCCAGGGCAATTGCGCAATGCCATGCAGCTCAAAGGTGTGGCGCAACGCGAAGTCGGAGGGACCTTTGTCTATATTTGCGCCGTTGTAATAAACGCCGGCCACCGGTACAAAGTTTCCGTTACAGGCGAAGAAGGAGGAGTTGGCGTTTGTTCCGCCGGGGCAACCTGCTCCTCCGGGATCGGTTACTACCGGCGGCACGCCGCGAAAACTGTCGGTGGCGTAGCAACTCCCGGCGGAGACCGAGCTGGTCGGTAAATCCGCGCAGAGAGCATTGTCGACTTCCGAGGCGTAGGTATAGCTTCCACCGAGCGCGAAGCCTTGGCTCATGCGCTTCTCGAAAGCTAAAATCCCCGCGTTGTAAGTGCCGGAATACCACGGTCCAAAGCCGTTCTCGAAATTTACGGTGGAATCGTTGCCTATGCGCGATTCGAATGCCAGATTGGTCTGGCGAACTCCGAGAATATTTTCGATGCCCTTGTGATAGAAATCCGCGGACACCACGAGTTCGCTGGTAAGCTGGCGCTGCACGCCGAATGTCAGACTCCGCGAATAAGGAGTGGCAAATTTCTTATCCACGGTAACGGGAAAATTGCTGGGCTGGATGACGAAATAGGAAAGCGCTCCAAACGGTCCCCAGATGAAGAAATCAGGCGCGGCGCCGATGGAAGCGTCCGCCGCGCTGAGATAAGCATCCGGCGTGAGGCCAGACAGTTGCTCGATGTTGCCGAGATTGACGGGCACGTTTGAAGGAATGGGCGCGTGGCCGGGGGCAACCACATTGTTCAGGTGATCCACGCCATAGATCGGCGTGTTGGGCGGGACGAAAACTCCATCGTAAGGACATGCCGCACCGGACGCGGCCAGCTGTGCATCCGTCTGGGTTGGCGATAAGCACAATCCAAAAAGGGCGGGAGCGATGGTGGGCACTCCGAAAAACAAGCGCGGGTAGGAAAGCGGTTGAATCTCGCGGAGGTCGGCGCCGCCAAAGTCGGGAATATCGCGGGCGATGCCCAGCCGGAAATGATCGTAGAAGAGACCCCAACTTCCACGCACGACAGTTTTAGGCGTGGCGGCCCACGCAAAGCCGAGCCGCGGGGAAACATTGTCTTTTCTCTTGAAAGCGGAATCGTAATCCCAGCGAACTCCTAGATTTAGTGTAAGGGTGCGGGTAACTTTCCAATCGTCCTGGGCGAAAAGACCGTTGTAATTGTTGCGCAACCTGATGTTGTTGGCTTCTGGGGTCAAGCCGCCTGCTGTCAGAAGCAGGAAAAATCCGGCGTCGATCGGTCCGAACTGCTCGTAATCTGCTTGCGTGGCGAACAGTTGATCTTGCTGAGCATTCCCTTCCACACCGTCCACGTGGGTGCGTTCGAAATCCCATCCAAGCTTAAAAGTGTGGCGACCCAGGGTCTTGGCAATGCTGACGCCGAAGGTACCGTATTGCTGATCGAGGGTGGAGTCGGTGAAGGTGGCGCCATATTGCGGCGTGCCCACGTCACCAAAAATAAGGCCGGTGTCGTAACCGCTGAAAATGTTGAAGATCGTATTCGGCCCGGCGTCCGGATGCGCGGGGCCCGTTCGCGACGGCTCGCGGCGATACTGGCCGCGCAGGCTCAGAATAAATGGACTGGATGGATTTCCAAATGTGGAGGTGTCGCTGAAGCCCAGCAGCAGATTGCGATCGCCAAGATTAGTACGTGTGGATGGCAGGCTGGTGGAAAGAGAAAGCGGATTGGTGCTGTTGATGTGCCGGTTGGTGTAGTTCACTTCCTCGGTGAGGTGATGATTGTGCAGCACCTGATCGAGCTTGCCGAACAGACGCACCTCGCGATCGGTGGTGGGCCGGTTAAAACTTTCTTCGCGGTCGAGAATGAATTGCGGCGTCCCGGGAGGATCGGTGAAATTCAGCTGGCGGTTTTCGTGGATTCCTTCGGCGGAGGCGAACCAGAAAAATTTGTCCGCAATCACCGGGCCGCCCAGAGCCACGTCGTAATCCCATCGCAACAGGTACGGCGCATCCTGCCCGATGAGATCGGAGGAATCGAAGGCGTTGTTGCGGTGATATGCGGAGGCCAGGCCGTGAATCTGATTCCCTCCCGATTTGGTGATAACGTTCACGACGCCGCCTGAGGCGTGGCCAAACTCCGCTTTGTACCCCGTGGTTACCACCTGGAATTCCGCAATGGTGTCCTGATTGAATTGCGCTGCTGCTCCGCCGCTCAACTCGTTCTGGTTGGGAAGACCGTCAATCAGAAACCCGGTGTTATTGGCGCGCTCGCCGAGTACCGGCGTGGCGGTGTCGCTGTTGGCGTCGGCCTGGCGGTTGATAGTCACGCCCGGGACGAGTTGTAGCAGGTCAAGGTAATTCCGGCCGTTGATGGGCATGTCCTCAATTTCCTGCGGAAGAATGGTCGCGCCTTCGGTGGATGAAGAGGGTTCAAGAAGAGGAATCTCCGCCGACACGTTAATGGTCTCTTCAACCTTGCCCAACTCCAGAGTGATGTTGAAGGTTAAGGTGCGATTCAGAGTGACTTCCAGCGGATCAAATAAACGCTTCGTAAACCCGGCGTGGGAAACGGTCAGCGAGTACACTCCGGCGGTCACGGCGGAGAATTGATAAGTGCCCTCGTCGTCCGAGGTGACCGTACGGTTCGTCCCGAGGGTGCTGCTGGAAAGTCGCAGTTCCGCTCCGCTGACCGCCAAACCCTGCCGGTCGGTCACGGTGCCAAGAATTGTGGAAGTGGTTTGCGCCCGCGTGCCTGTTGCCGCAGCCAATAGGCTAAATCCGACGATTGCAGCCAATCGCCACCCGGCTCTTACATCTCTGCGCGCCGATCGCTCTGCTTTACGCCAAATAGACGTGAACATGTAGCCTCCCACCGCAACCACATCGCATGTATTGCAACATTTGCTGCACAACGGGCAAATGGTGTTGTTGCGGGGTACTGTAGGTCTGGCGAAAGCAGCTGTCAAGCCTTTTGTACTGTGCTGTACGCCGTCGCCCATCCAAACAACAAATGTTGCGAATGACATTTGTTACTATACGACTGTACCAGCTTTAACCATATTGACAGCTGGCGGCGCCGTGAGATAGTGGTGACCTCCATGAAGAGACGAGCCAATGGGCAACGCGCGGCGCATCGCAATCCGGACCTCGGGGAAACTTTTGCACTGTTGACACGCAAGCGGCAGGAACTGTTCCGTCCGGTTTTAGAAAATCCCAAAGGATACGTGTTGCTCAGCGTGCGAGAGCTGGCTCGCAAACTGAAAGTGGATGCGGCCACGGCGTTGCGAATTATTCTAAAGATGGGCTTTGGAAGTTACCGGGAGTTCCAGCATTACCTGCATGAGCTGTCCGTGTCGCAGGCTACCTCGCTGGACATGATGCAGACCAGCAAGACCAAAGGCTCCAGTCTTTCGGCGCACATACAGGAAGCGGTAGATAGTGACGTGCAGAACTTGCAGAGATTTCGCAATGTGCTCGACAGTGAGCGCATCGCCTCAGTAGCGAAAAGATTGCACCAGGCTTCGCGAATTATTTTGCTGGGCGGCGATCTCGCGGCGAACCTGGCGGGATATTTGCACTATCACCTGATCCTGTTGGGCCTGTCGGCGGTGACCGCTACATCCTCTGGTGAAGCGGCGCACCTGACGCGTGGCGCCGGCAAAAAAGATGTGGTGATTGCGCTGAGTTTCCGGCGCGGCTTGCGGCAAACCGTGGAGGGCCTGCGCCAGGCGCGTGCCAACGGTGCCTACTGCATCGGAATTGCGGACACGCTGGTCTCACCCATCGCGCGCTTCTCACACGAGTGCCTCATCGCTTCGGTGGAAACTCCGTCGTACGGCGCGTCTTACGCTGCGCCCATGTGCCTGCTGAACGGCTTGATTACCGCGTGCGGCTATTTCAATCGCAAGAAAACTCTCGAACTGTTGAAAAAAGCCGCAGACGAACAACGCCACGGTTTCCGGTGGTATCGCGACTAGTGGCTGCGTGGTTCACCGATAGTCTCCAGAACGATTCATCCTACAGCGTGCTCTTCGTTTTTTGCCGAACTCAGTACGCAGCCTCAGTTCCCTTCCATCCCTGACCGCGCAGTGGCCGCCCGGCTTTTGCGCCGGTGAGCGCGCCATGCTCGTATTCAAGTTGACCGTTTACGAAAACATAGTGAACGCCCTCGGACATTTTAGTGGGCTCTTCGTAGGTCGCGTGATCCACGATAGTCGCCGGATCAAAAATAGTTATGTCCGCGTACATGCCGGTGCGCAGCAAGCCGCGGTCTTTCAGGTGTTCGCGCTGCGCGGGCATGGAAGTAATTTTGCGAATGGCTTCTTCCAGGGGCATTAACTTCTGGTCTCGCACATAGTGGCCGAGAAACCGCGGCATGGAACCGAACGCGCGCGGGTGATTGTGCGCTTCGAATAGCGGCCCGTCGAGTGCTTGCTCGTTGGCATCGAGTCCTATCGAACTCCATGGTTGTTTCAGGCCGAGCACCAGGTCCTCTTCGTTAGCCATGAAATACAAAGCCCCGGTGCGCGCCTGGTCGGCGATGATGAAATCGAATAGCGCATCCAGTTCGGGTTTGCCTTCGCCCTTGGCCATTTCCGCAACCGTTTTGCCGTCGTATTTTTTCAGTTCCGGATTTTCAACGCCGGCAATCATCACTCCCGCGCCACCGCCGCAATCAAAGATCAGGTTTTCCCATTCGGCGTGATCGGTAGCCAGTTCCTTTTTGATGCGCTCACGTACCGTCGGATCGTGCAGACGCTCCAATAACTTTTTTGTCCCGCCGTCGGCAACCCACGGAGGCAGCGAGGAAGCCAGTGCCGTGCCCCCAGCGATATAAGGATATTGATCCACGCGAATATCCAGTCCCGCATCACGCGCGGCCTGAATTTTTGCCACCACCTGCGGCATGGTGCCCCATCGCGGCTTGCCGCTGATTTTCAGATGAAAAATTTCCACCGGCAGGCCGGCGTCGCGGCCAATCTTTATAGCTTCGTCAATGGCCTGCATTTCGGATGCGCCCTCGCTGCGCATGTGCGTCGCATAGAGCCCGCCATACTTCGCTGCAACTTTCGCCAGCTCGATCAATTCATCCGTCTTGGCGTAATGGCCAGGCGGATAGATCAGCGCCGTAGAAAGTCCGAGCGCACCATCCTTCATGGCCTGCGCCACGAGCGCTTTCATTTGCTCCAGTTCTTCGCGATTTGGTTGGCGGTCCACATCGCCTAGAACGGCTTCGCGCACCTGCGCGGCGCCCACGTACGTGCCGATATTCAGCGGTGTTCCTTGCCGCTGCAGCCGCTGGTAATATTCGGCGAGCGTAGTCCAGTCGACCGAAATCTTGTAGTGCTCCAGAGCCGGCTTGAGCTCGACCAACGTTTTTTCATTTTGCGGCGCGATGGAACCGCCTTCGCCGGTAATTTCGGAAGTGATGCCCTGCGAAAGCTTGCTCAGCGAACGATTGTCAATGAGCAGCGCTTGCTCCGACTGGCCCAGCATGTCGATGAACCCTGGCGCGACAACCAGGTTTTTCGCATCGATCTCGCGGCTGGCATGAGCGCCCTCCAGTTTTCCGATGACCGCGATGCGATCGCCGCGAATCCCGATGTCTCCCCACGCCCAGGGGCCGCCGGAGCCGTCGATGATTTTGCCGTTGCGGATAATCACGTCGTATTCGCTGGCTGAACTGGCGGCGCCGGCGGCAACGCTTTCGCGCGCGCCTCGCGGCAAGTCATAGGCGGCCGCGGCAATTTCTCCCAGCGCCTGCCCGACAATTTTCTGAGTGGCTTCAGGATCATCCAGCGGCACCGCCACCATGTTGGCGTACAGCGCCAGAATCAAATGTTCGCCATGGGCCGTGTCCATGTAACCGGCCAACCCCTTGCCGGTAACCATCAATTTCTTGTTGAGCGCGTCGTAAACGTTGTACGTCCCGGTCTTCGCGTGCACGTGCCCAGCGGCCGGGGATTGCACCTGAATTTTTACCAGCGTGCCGTCTTTTCCCAGCACTGGGAGCGCGCGGTAAAAATCCTGAAAGTCTTTTTGTTTGGACATGGCAAGCAGGTAGCGCACCACAAAGTCCGGCGTATAAAATGCGTTTCCACCTGCTCCATCGCTTTGCACCGCGCCGGTCAGGTCCAGCCCCAGCTTTCTCAGAAAACCGTTTTCAAGATCGAAGCCGGCTTGATCGATATCTTTCTCGGCATGGGAGAGCACCGCGCCGAGTATGGAAGGAGTCATGCTGGCGTGGAGATTCTGGCTAACCTTCAGCGTCACCTTCGCTTCTTCTTTCAGGGGAGGAGAAACATGCTCGGCCAAAAGATTTTCTAGTTTGTAATTTGCAGCCAGCGCTTTGAAGTCGGGGGTGTCCGTCGGGGCCGGATTCGCGCAGGCCACTCCTTTTTCTTTCAGCGCTTCCAATAAAGTCACCGCCGCAAAACGCTTCGGTTCCAGGACGCGGTAGGCAGACATGGTAGCAGCAGCGCCCAGGGGCAGAGTGCCCGTAATGGTAACCACCCGTGTACCATCGGGATTTGCTTTATCGGCGGAGTAATCATAAGTCGGCTGCGAACCAGCCTTTGCCGTCGTGGCCTGGTTCACAAAAGTTACGTAACTAGTTTGCGGAGAACTTTTGAGAGTTACGGGAGCGCCTTCGCTGGCGCCAGGTGTGGCGATCACATCGATCACATTGTCGTTCACCACGATCGGTGAAAGTACCACGCCGGTGCCCAGTTCGCGCTCGCCTTCCGGAAACAAAGAAGCATCCACCAGCACGCGGCCGTCAATCTTTTTGATGTTTTTGTCGGCGACTTTTAGCGCCAGCTCGCGAATCACTGCTAGCGGATCCCCTGCCAAACCCTTGCTGTCAGGCCCGCCGTAAGAATGGTCTTCGTCTTCATATGCAAGCGTGCCGTCGCTCTGGATGCGATTGGATAGATTCGGGTCGCCAGCGGCCACCAGGATCAGATCGCCATTCAAAGTGCCGTCTTTTTCAATGGGGCCGGTGCGGTAAATGCGCGTGTGGAAGCGATAGTCCGCGCCGAGCAATTCGAGCGCCGTGCCCTCTGTAAATAACTTGGTGGTCGAACCGGGCACGAAGAGTTGCTGAGCGTTTAGTTCGTAGACAATCTTGCCACTGTCCGTCGAATAGAACTGGATTCCAAAGCGAGAGTGCGCGAATTCGGGCCGCTCCATGATTTTTCGAATGCGCTGGCCCAGGGTTGAATCGGCCTGTCCAAACGCAACGGCAGGAAGAAAAGCGGGCACCGTGATGGCCGCGCATATCACGGCGAAAGCGTAGGCAACTGATTTTCTTTTCATGATGGTATCTCCAGAACGAAGGACGATTCCCCGCGCGCGGTGCGGGACGGAATATTCGCATCGGCGACGAGCGCAATCAAATACAATTGTTCGTCGCCCGGCACAAAACGTTTATCGAGGCGCACATGGTTAAATGCAACGCCCGATGCACTTCAACACTAACCTTTTTGGTCGGCGTCACTCTAGGAAGTTAAAGGCCGGGTGTCAAGCCACTTATGAGTTCCAATAAACGGTTCGTTTGTTGCGCAACGTTTGTTGCGTAACCCTTCGACTTGCTTACGGCGTCGAACAGCGATAACCGTTGAGCCTTCCTTACGGCCGGCCATCACGCTAATCCCGCCGCGGTCCTGCGAAGAAAGACGCTGGGCAACCGTCAAAAACGCCATTGCCGGGCACCCTGTAATTAGAAAGAGATCAAACGAACGGGCGGCAAACTTTAGAACTGGAGCGGGCGATGGGAATCGAACCCACGTCCGAAGCTTGGGAAGCTTCTATACTGCCATTGTACGACGCCCGCTGTGTGTTAGTGATTGTACGCAAGAATTGATTTCCCGTACACCGGATTCAATGAGGTGGTTGGTTCGTTGCCATACGCTTCAAAAGCGAATTCAGACGTGCTATTGAGATTATCGGTCGCCGCTCTTATCGAGGAAATTGCCTTTGAAACTCCACTACTTAAAGAAATGATACGGTAGATTTATGCGGCTGGTGGAGGCCATTATATTCCCCGAGTACGTTGAGAAAAATTCATGCCATGGATGGGCAACTCCTTTAGTTAAGTAACATTCTAAATAGCGGCATATACTGTGAATCGGCAGGTCTCATACGCGCGCCCTCCATGAACCCTGTCCTGGTCCGAAATGTATTGCGTATCGGTTGGCCAGAATACCCGAGTGGTCACACCTCCAAGCAGCCGGTAAAATGTTGATTTGGTGCCTCGTTGGGCTTCTCAGCAGCGCGCTGCGTTTATCTGAACGAGGGATTTTATTCAACCAGCAGCGTTATGCCTGACTTTCGACATCGCATCCACGAGGGAACGTTCATGATGATTAATTTCTTGTCGACAATAAAGTGGATTCTACGTTCGCCGGGATCGCAGGCAACTATTGCCCTCGCTACGTTCCTCTTCATTTCCTCCTCAAGCCCTGCGCAGAGCTCACCAGTTCAGCAGAATCCCCGAGAGGCCAGTAGCACATCGGATTCAAGGCGCTCGCCCCAGCCATCCGACCTCGCGAATGAAAACTACGAGCACCTCGCGGCCGC
>JALYLI010000052.1 GCA_030774335.1 Acidobacteriota bacterium
TTTCTCGCCGCCAAATTCACTCATGAAGATCGTCACGTGCGGCGTCTCAACAAAATTAAGGCGCTCGAAGCGAAATTCGCCGCGAGCACTGCAGCAAGATAATCCGCCGCTGCTGCGGGCCATCCGCCGCGGGCGTACAATGAGAATTGAAAGCAGAAGGAGAATTGCAATGACTACATCAGCGAGAATCACCGACCCGGAACTCAGCGAAAGCGGCAAGAACCCACTGAAAGGGCTGCTCGATTTCGGCCAGTCGCCGTGGATGGACTACATCCGCAGAGACCTGCTCACCGGAGGCGAACTAAAGAAGTTAATTCATGACGACGGACTGCGCGGTATGACTTCCAACCCCTCCATCTTCGCGAAAGCTATTTCCACCAGCAAAGATTATTCCGACATTTTGGATTCGCCAGATGCCAAAAGACTGAACGCCACGCAACTCTACGAGAAAATTGCCGTGCGCGACGTGCAGGATGCCGCCGACATTTTCCGGCCGGTGTACAACGAAAGCCGTAATCGTGACGGATATGTCAGCTTGGAAGTTTCTCCCACGCTGGCTCTTGAAATGCAAAAGACCCTCGACGAAGCGCGGCGTCTCTGGAAAATGGTGAGCCGCCCCAACGTGATGATCAAAGTACCTGGCACCAAAGAATGCATTCCAGCGATTCGCCAACTTCTCGAAGAGGGCATTAACATCAACATCACCCTGCTTTTCGCGCAATCTGCTTACGAGCAGGTGGCTGAGGCGTACATCGCCGCTCTCGAGGCTCGCGCCGCCAAGGGCCAGGACATCGCCCACATCGCCAGCGTCGCCAGTTTCTTTGTCAGCCGCATCGATACTCTGGCCGATAGCCTCATAGACGAAAAACTGAAGTCCGCCTCCGACCCTCAACAAAAAGAACTTCTCGATTCGCTCAAGGGCAAAGTGGCCATCGCTAATGCCAAAGTCACTTACAAGAAGTACCAGGAACTTTTCAGCGGCCCGCGATGGAAAGCTCTCTCCGCCAAGGGTGCGCAGACGCAGCGGCTGCTGTGGGCCAGCACCAGCACAAAAAACAAAGCGTATCGCGATGTAATTTATGTAGAAGAGCTGATCGGCGCGGATACCGTTGACACCATCCCGCCGGCTACCTTTGATGCGTTTCGTGACCACGGCAAGCTGCGGCCGAGCCTCACCGAAAACGTGGATGAAGCCGCCAAGACCATGGCGGACCTGGAAAAAGCTGGAATCTCCATGAAGGAAATCACCGGCAAGCTTCTTGTAGACGGAATAAAGCTTTTTGCCGATGCTTTTACCGAACTTCTGGAGGCCACCGGCAAGTCCGCTGGGGTTGGCGCGTGAGCATAAATCGGCAGACTTACAAGCTGCCGGACTCTTTCTCCGGGCCTTTCGCGGCGGCGCGCGATGATTGGAAAAATAACGACAAGGTCCGGCGGCTGTGGCAGCGTGACGCATCCCTCTGGACGGGCACCGACGAGGACAAATGGCTGGGCTGGCTGGGCATTACCGGAGAGCAGCTCGCCCACATTTCCGCTTTAAATGAAATTGCCGCTGACGTAAAGCAAGCTGGCTTCAAGCACGCTTTGCTTCTTGGCATGGGCGGTTCCAGCCTTTGCCCGGAAGTTTTGCGCATGACCTTTGGCAAAATCGAGGGATCCCCTGAACTTCATGTTCTCGACTCCACCGATCCTGCGCAAATCAAAACCATCGAAGCTAAAGTCGATCTTTCCAGCACCATCTGCATCGTCTCCAGCAAATCCGGGAGTACGCTGGAGCCCAATATCTACAAGCAATATTTTTTCGAGCGCGTGAAAGAGAAAGTTGGCGAAGCGGAAGCCGGCAATCGCTTTATTGCCATCACCGATCCCGGCTCCAAGATGCAGGAAGTGGCCGAGCGCGATAAATTTCGCAAAATATTTATGGGCGTGCCCAGCATTGGCGGGCGCTATTCGGCGCTTTCGAATTTCGGTATGGTTCCTGCCGCAGTCATGGGCATGGACGTCTCCACATTCCTGAATAACACCGCGGAGATGGCTAGGGCTTGCGGGGCTGGCGTCGCGGCCGACAGCAATCCTGGGGCATTGCTGGGCATGATTCTGGGAGTGGCCGCCAATCTCGGACGCGATAAGCTGACCATCGCCGCATCGCCGGAGATTTCCGATCTGGGCGCATGGCTCGAACAATTAATCGCCGAGTCCACCGGCAAACTCGGCAAGGGCATCATTCCAGTTGATCGCGAGCCTCTCGCCAGGCCCGACACGTATGGCAACGATCGCGTCTTCGCCTACCTACGCCTTCAAAGCACCGCGAATAAAAGTCAGGACGCCGCCGTAGATGCTCTCGAAGCCGCTGGGCACCCCGTCGTTCGCATCACACTGGATAATATCTACACTCTCGGTCAGGAATTCTTCCGCTGGGAAATCGCGACCGCCGTCGCGGGTTCCATCATCGGCATCAACGCTTTCAACCAGCCCGACGTCGAAGCCAGCAAAATTGAAACCAAAAAATTGACCAGCGGATACGAAAAGTCCGGCAAACTGCCGGATGAAACACCTTTCTTCGATGGTGACGGCATCAAGCTGTATGCCGATGAAAAAAACACCGCCACCCTCCGAGGAAAACCGAGGCTCGCAGAAATCTTGAAAGCTCACCTCGGGCGCCTGCACCCCGGAGATTATTTCGCTGTGCTGGGCTACATCACCATGAACGACGCCAACGAGAAAGCTCTGCAAGCCATTCGCCTTGCCGTGCGCGACAAGAAAAAAGTTGCCACCGTGCTGGGCTTCGGCCCGCGCTTCCTGCACTCCACCGGGCAGGCCTACAAGGGCGGTCCCAACAGCGGCGTGTTTCTGCAAATCACCTGCGATGACGCCGTGGATCTCCCCGTTCCGGGGCAAAAATATTCTTTCGGCACGGTAAAGGCCGCTCAGGCGCGCGGCGATTTTGCCGTGCTGGCCGAACGCGGTCGGCGCGCCTTGCGCGTGCATCTCGGTAAGGATGTGGCGGCGGGTCTGGACACTTTGGCGAAAGCCGTCAAGCAGGCCATCGCGTAAGAGGCAGTAAAGCGTTGCAAAAATTTCAGGAAATCATCGCGGAGGACGTGAGATGCAGCTTGGCATGATCGGGCTGGGCAGGATGGGCGCCAACATGGTGCGCCGTTTACAAAAAAACGGCCACCAATGCGTGGTATATGACCGCAGCGCCGATTCGGTAAAGCAACTTACCGTCGAAGGCGCGACCGGCAGCAATTCTCTCGACGAGTTTGTAAAGAAACTTGAACGACCACGCGCCATCTGGCTCATGGTCCCCGCTGGAGTAGTCGACGCCACGCTTCACGATCTCGTCCCCAAACTCGAAAGCGGCGACATCCTCATTGACGGCGGCAACTCCTACTACATTGACGACATCCGCCGCGCCAAAGAACTTTCCGCCAAAGGTCTGCACTACGTAGATGTCGGCACTAGCGGTGGCGTCTGGGGACTCGAACGCGGCTATTGCCAGATGATTGGCGGCGAGAATGACATCGTCAAGCGCCTCGATCCCATTTTCAAAACTCTGGCGCCCGGGCGCGGAAATATCGATCGCACTCCTGGCCGCGAAAAAGCCGCTGGCACCGCGGAGGAAGGCTATCTTCACTGCGGCCCATCCGGCGCCGGCCATTTCGTGAAAATGGTTCATAACGGCATCGAATACGGACTGATGGCCGCGTACGCCGAAGGCCTAAACATTTTGAAGCACGCTAACGCCGGCAAAGCGCATCGCGAAACCGACGCCGAGACCGCGCCGTTACGAAACGCCGAGCACTATCAATACGATTTCAATCTCGCGGACGTCACCGAAGTGTGGCGCCGCGGCAGCGTGGTCGCCTCCTGGCTGCTCGATCTCACCGCCATTTCGCTGCTCGATAAACCTGACCTGGACGGATTCTCCGGCCGCGTCTCCGACTCCGGCGAAGGCCGCTGGACCATCGTTGCCGCCATAGAGTCCACCACTCCTGCTCCCGTGCTCAGCGCCGCTCTCTATCAACGCTTCTCGTCGCAGGGCGAAGACGATTTCGCCGGAAAAATTCTGTCCGCCATGCGTTTTCAATTCGGTGGGCACGTAGAGAAAAAATCCGGACATTAATCTGCAGCGATTACGTGTCATCGCCACTAAAGGCAGGCCTCGTTCATGAGTTTGAATCATTTGGATCCCAATCCTGTAGGCGGACCATGCGTTATGGTTATTTTTGGCGCTACCGGGGACCTCACCAAGCGCAAGTTGATTCCCGCCCTTTGCAATCTCGCCAGCGATGGCCTGCTCTCCAAGCAATTCGCCATCGTCGGCTTTGCCACCAACGACTACACCACCGAAACATTTCGCAAAATGTTGACGGAGGAAATTCCGAAATATTCCGGTTCACCCATAGATCAGAAACTCTGGAACTGGTTCACCGAGCGCATCTATTACATCAAGGCAGATTTTGCCGATGCCCAGGCCTATCAGCGCCTGAAGGAACAAATCGAGCAAGCCGACACGCAACACAATACCCAAGGCAATAAGTTTTTCTACCTGGCCGTAGCTCCCCGTTTTTTCTCGCCGATCGTCAAGCAATTGGGAGACGCCGGCCTCACCAGGGAAGATAGCGGTCACTGGGCGCGCGTCATTGTCGAAAAGCCTTTCGGCCACGATCTCGAATCCGCCAAGCAGCTCAACCAGGACCTCAAGCAGGTTCTCACTGAAAATCAGATCTACCGCATCGATCATTACCTGGGAAAAGAGACCGTCCAGAACGTGATGGTTTTCCGTTTTTCAAACAACATCATCGAACCGCTCTGGAATCGCAATTACGTAGATCACGTGCAGATTACCGCCGCCGAAACCGTCGGCGTCGAGCATCGCGGCGGATTCTACGAAACCGCCGGCGCGCTTCGCGACATGGTGCCCAATCATCTTTTTCAACTGCTCACCATGACCGCCATGGAGCCGCCCATTTCCTTCGACGCCGACGAAGTGCGCAATAAACAAGCTGAAGTCCTGCACGCCATCCAGCCTTTCGGTCCGGAAGAAGTTCTTACCTGCATGGTTCGCGGCCAGTACGGTGAAGGCACCGCGGGCGGCCAGCGCGTGGACGGATATCGCAGTGAACCCGACGTCGCTCGCGGTTCGAATACCGAAACTTTCGTAGCCTTAAAGCTGCAGATTGATAATTGGCGCTGGGCCGGAGTTCCTTTTTACTTGCGCACCGGAAAACGCCTCGCTGTGCGCGAAACCGAAATCGTCATCCAATTTCGCCGCACTCCTTTCGTACTTTTCCGCAATACCACCGTCCGCAATCTGGAGACCAACCGCCTGGTCATTCACATTCAACCTGATGAAGGCATTTCGCTGAGCTTTGGCGCGAAAGTGCCCGGCTCCGTCATGAAGCTCGGGCTCGTGAATATGGATTTCGATTACGCCACTTACTTCGGCTTGGAACATAGCACCGGTTACGAGCGCCTTTTGCGTGATTGCATGGTTGGCGACGCTACGCTGTTCCAGCGCGCCGACATGGTGGAAGCCGGTTGGAGCGTTATTCAACCCATCCTGGACGTCTGGCACGCGTTGCCGGCACGCGATTTTCCCAACTACGCCGCCGGATCCTGGGGACCCCCGGAAGCCGCGGAATTACTGGGACGGGACGGCCGCGAGTGGCGGAATCCCGACGAGGATGGTCTTCTTAAGCGCAGCCATCCTCCAGTCGCTGACGGGGTCGGGATTTCCTGATGCTGGTATCGCCACCACGCGAGATTCGCATTCTGAAAGATGGAGCGGGTATCGCGCGGCTCGCCGCAGATAAATTTGTGGAACTCGCGCAAGCCGCCGTGAAAGACCATGACACTTTTTCCGTAGCCCTAGCCGGTGGTTCCACCCCGAAACTGCTTTACGCTTTACTCGCCACCGACCCCGGCCTGCGCGCCAAGCTTCCCTGGGATAAAATGCAGTTGTTCTTTGGCGACGAACGTCACGTAGCCCCGGAAGACGCGCAAAGTAATTTCAAGATGGCCTCCGACACCATGATCAGCAAGGCTCCGCTGAAACCCGAACAAGTTCATCGCATGAAGGGTGAATATCCGGACGCCGAAAAGGCCGCGCGCGAATATGAACAGGAGTTGGGCGCACATTTTCGCCTGAAAGACGCGGAATTGCCGCGCTTCGATCTGGTGCTAGTTGGAATGGGCGATGAGGGCCATTGCCTGTCGCTTTTTCCAGGCACCAAAGCCTTGCATGCCGACGGTCGCTCTGTGGTTCGTAACTGGGTCGGTAAATTCTTTACCGACCGCATCACCATCACTGCGCCGGTAGCCAACCATGCCGCCAACATTCTCTTTACCGTCACCGGAAAAGAAAAAGCGCCGGCGCTGAAAGCCGTGCTTGAAGGCCCTTACGAGCCGGAACAACTGCCGTCGCAATTACTTCAACCAACTAATGGAAATTTACTGTGGCTCGTGGACGAAGCCGCAGGCGACATGCTTTCTATCGGAATTCGAGAATAAACAGGAGACATACATGGCCACTAGCGCAAGCACCGGCAAAATCGAAACCTACCTGGGAGCAAAAGCCGAATCCCTCCTTGGCTTCAACGCCCCCAAAATTTCAAAAAACCAACTGCACCTGCCCGGACCGGATTTTATCGATCGCATCTGGGCCGTTTCGAATCGCAATATTCGCGTCATCACCAATCTGCAGCGTATGTTCGGCCGCGGGCGCCTCGCCAACACCGGCTACCTTTCTATTCTCCCCGTCGATCAGGGCATTGAGCATTCCGCCGGCGCCAGCTTCGCGAAAAATCCCGAATATTTTGACGCCGAAAATATCGTCAAGCTCGCCATGGAAGGCGACTGCAACGCCGTCGCCTCCACCTTCGGCGTTCTCGGAGCCGTCGCCCGCAAATACGCCCACAAAATTCCCTTCATCGTGAAGCTCAATCACAACGAGCTGCTCACCTATCCCAATAAAGCCGACCAGATTTTCTTCGGCACCGTTGAAGAAGCCTACGACATGGGCGCAGCCGCCGTCGGCGCCACCATTTATTTCGGCTCGGAACAGAGCGGCCGCCAGATCGTGGAAGTCAGCCAGGCTTTCGCCAAGGCTCACGAACTCGGCATGGCCACCGTGCTGTGGTGCTACCTGCGCAACAACGCGTTCAAGAAGGACAAAGACTTTCACCTGTCCGCCGACCTCACCGGGCAGGCCAATCATCTTGGCGTGACCATTCAGGCCGACATCATCAAACAAAAGCTGCCCGAAAATAATGGCGGTTACGCCGCGCTCAACATGGGCGATTCCAGCTACGGTAAATTCGACAAGCGTATCTACACCGATCTCGCCAGCGATCATCCCATCGATCTTTGCCGCTACCAGGTGGCCAATTGCTTTATGGGCCGCGCGGGTCTCATCAACAGCGGAGGCGCCTCGGGCGCCAACGACTTCGAAGAAGCCGTCACCACCGCGGTCATCAACAAGCGCGCCGGCGGCACCGGCCTCATCTCCGGCCGCAAAGCCTTCCAGCGCCCCATGAAAGAGGGCGTGCAATTACTGAACGCTATTCAGGATGTGTATCTCAGCGCGGAAGTCACCGTGGCCTGATAGGTCAATCACGAGAGCCAGCTAGGTGGCGAAATCCTTCATGAGTCGTGTACTCGCTGCAGACGACGATGCTTAAATTAAAGACTGTGGGCAAAATCCTGCTCACCGCTTTGCAGTGGGCTGTACTTTGGGGATTGGTAGGTGCTACCGCCGGCGTGGTGGCAACCATAGTTGAGCCCGACACGGGACACATCGACCCCAAATTTGTACCAATAATGATCGGTGTTCCAAGTGCCGCGTTTGGCGCACTGGCCGGACTCGTGTTTGCTTCCATGGTGGTTCCTTCGAACATCAGATTTTTAGGGCCTAAAGGACGTGTTGTAATCGGTGGCGTAGTGTGTGCGGCAGTAGGTGCGATATTCATGAATGTCCTTGCGCATTCAGCGATCGCCATTCTCTTGGCGGCATTTTTGGGTGCAGCACTCGCGGCTCGATTCGTTAAGCCCGATTCTCCCGTTGAAGGTCCTGAAGCGCCCATCAGCTAGGTGTAAAGCATTCGCGAGACCCATTTGTTGTAAAGTTGTAAAAATTTCAGGAGAAAAAATGTCCAACCGCCTGCAAGGCAAAGTTGTGGCCATCACCGGAGGCAATCAAGGCATCGGCCTCGGCATCGCGCAACGCTTCGTCCAGGAAGGCGCCGCCGTCTCCATCTGCTACCTCTCCGACAAACCGGGAACAGAAGCCATCGTCCAGGGTTTTCGCGATAAAGGCGCCAAAGCCGCCGCCATCCAGTGCGACGTTTCCAACCTCGCCGACGGCCAGCGCTTCGTGGAAGAAACCGCCGTGCAACTCGGCGAAATCGACATCCTCATCAACAATGCCGGCGTCGAGCGCCGCGCCAATTTCTGGGAAGTCACCGAAAAAGACTACGATTTCGTCTTGAACGTAAATCTGAAAGGCCTCTTCTTTATCACCCAGGCCTTCGTCAAGCATCAGATGAAAGCCAAAGCCGGCGGCAAAATCATCAACATCAGCTCCGTTCACGAAGAGCTGCCCTTCCCGCATTTCTCCACCTATTGTGCCAGCAAAGGCGCGGTGAAAATGGTGACCCGCGATCTCTCCATCGAGCTCGCTCCGCTGGGCATCACCATCAATTCCATCGCGCCCGGCGCCATCGAAACGCCCATCAATAAAGCTCTGCTCAACGACCCTGCGAAATTAAACGCCCTCCTCGAAAATATTCCTCTCAAACGTCTCGGCGAGCCCGGCGACGTCGCCTCCGTGGCCGTCTTTCTAGCCTCCGATGAATCCAGCTATATCACCGGCACCACAATCTTCGTCGACGGCGGCTTGCTTTGGAATTATCAGGAACAGTAAAAACGCGATAAAAACATATGCCCGCGCCAACCACATCAAAACCGATTCGCCTAGTCATCGCCGACGTTGACGGCACCCTCGTCACCCAGGAAAAAATCCTCACCGAGCGCGCCATTCAATCCGTTTTCCGCTTGCGCGCCGCCGGAATAAAATTCGCGGTCACCAGCGGCCGCCCGCCCCAAGGCATGGCCATGCTCATCGATCCGCTGAAAATCGATCAGCCTGTCGCAGCCTTCAACGGCGGAGTCATCACCAAGCCCGACCTCACCACCATCGTGCGCCAGAATTTTCTCCCGCGCGCCATGGTCGAAAAAGTAATCAAAATTATTCTCGACCACAAACTCGATGTCTGGGTCTACACCGGACGCGACTGGTACGTCCGCGACATCAACGCCCCGCACGTAGCCCGCGAGCAATGGACGGTAAAATTCGCTCCACTAGTCGTGCCGAATTTCGATGGCGTACTCAAAAACATAGCAAAGGTAGTGGGTGTGAGCGACGATCTGGCCGCCGTGCAGCGCTGCGAAAAAGACACTCAGGACGCCTGCGGCGACCAGGCCTCCGCCGCTCGCTCCCAACCCTACTACCTCGACGTCACCCACCCCAAAGCCAACAAGGGGGAAGTGGTCCTCGCCATGTCCGAACTGTTGAACACACCCGTCGACCAGATCGCCACCATCGGCGACATGCCCAACGACGTTTTGATGTTTCGCAAAAGTGGCATCAGCATCGCCATGGGCAACGCCAGCTCCGAAGTTCAAAAATCCGCCACCTACATCTCCGCCTCTAATGAACAGGAAGGCTTCGCTGAAGCCATGGACAAATTTGTCCTGCAATCAACCAGCGCAAACAATTAATTTTTTTTGATTTTGTACCCGATCGCCGCGAGTCGATCAAACGTGCGTAGCCTTCGCGCCCTTCGCCGCCTGTAAAAGTTTTTCCACATTCTCCGCAATATTCCCGCCGCCAAACACAGCATTCCCCGCCACCAGCAATTCAGCACCCGCCCGCACCACATCCGCAATGGTATCCAGCGCCACTCCGCCATCCACTTCAATCCTGAAATTCAACCCGCGCACCGCGCGCGTCTTCGCCAGCGCTTCCATCTTGCCCAGCGACCCATGAATAAATTCCTGCCCGCCAAAACCCGGATTCACCGACATCACCAGCACGTGGTGAACAATGTCGAGCACTTCATCAAGCATCTCCACCGGTGTACCGGGATTGATGACTACTCCCGGCTTGCACCCGTGCAACTCGATCAGATGCAGCGTGCGATCCAGGTGCACGCAAGCTTCCTGGTGTACCGAAATCCAGGTCGCGCCGGCTTCCGCGAATGCCGGAATCAGTTCATCCGGCCTCTCGATCATCAAGTGGCAATCAAAAATCGCGTCCGGAATTGTTTTTCGTAGCGATTTAACCACCGGCGGTCCGATCGTGATATTGGGCACGAAATGCCCATCCATCACGTCCACGTGCAGCACCGTGCCTCCGGCATCCAGCGCGGCTTTGGCGTCCACGCCAAGTTGCGCAAAGTTCGCAGCCAATATTGAAGGCGCCAGCTCTATCTTGGGCAACGTGTCGCTCCCGTATCGCTCTTCAGGAAGATTATACGCATCTCTACCAGGGAATCGTGCAACGCTTCGTGCTGCTCTCTCGCGCTATTTCCAAAATCCGCATTACGTTCAGCGCGTGTTCCGGGCTCACCGCCAACTCCGTCTTCCCCAGCATCGCATCCCGCACATTGGCGTAATAATCCCGGTAATCGCACTTTGCCGACGGCACACGGCGCTGCACCACGACATCATTTTCCGCCGTGGTAAGTACGCCCCAATCTTCTTCAGGTTCAGATCCCCACGGCCCGCTTTCCGGAACAATTCCGTTGCGCAAATTAATTTCCGTGGGGTCGAAACTTTGCTTGAAAAACGCTCCGCGCGTGCCTTGCAGTACAAATCGTGGCCGCTGCGCTGCCGCCAGCATGGTGGATCGCAATACCGCTCTCATGCCTGACGGATAATGCAGCATTACGTCGAACGCATCATCCACCACGGCGGCCGCTCTTTCCGCGCGTGCGTCCGCAGTTACCGCTTCCGGCAGGCCGAAAAGCACCAGCGCATGATCGATCATGTGCGGCGCAAGGTCGAACAAAATCCCCGCTCCCGGCACGGGCCGTTCGCGCCAGGCGCCAACTTTCAGGCGCGGCCGAAAACGATCGTAGTTGGTTTCAAACCGAACGATGCGCCCCAACGTCCCGTCAGCAACGATCTGCCGAATCGCCTGAAAATCACCGTCATATCGCCGGTTCTGATATACGGTGATCAATCGCCTTAGTTTTTTCGCCAGCGCAACGAGCTCTTTCGCTTCCTCCAGCGTCGTAGTGAACGGCTTGTCTACAACCACATCGCGTCCCGCTTCCAGGCACGCGCGCGCCAGCGCAGCATGCGTGTCGTTCGGGGTGGCGATCAACACCAGTCGAATCTCCCGAATCGCCAGCAGTTCCTCAACGCTGCGCACCACCAGCACGTCCGGATATTTCTCCGCGGCTTCATTTCCACTGCGCTGCAAAATCGCCGCCAGCCGCAATCCCGGCACAGCGTGAATCACCTGCGCATGAAACGCCCTCCCCGCCAGCCCAAATCCAATCAAGCCCACATCAATCATCTCTGCTTATCCTTGTTTGCTAACAGCAGCAATGCGAACCCTAAGGGTGCCCTACACGCGGCCTTTGCGTGTGGGGATTTTGGTTTACTTAATCGGCCACCTGACCGTGTCGGCGACTTTATTGTCGTCACTCAATTATTCCCAGACTTCCAAAAAAAATCCCGCATTGCTTACCGCCGCCACGTGACTCACAATGACTTTCGCATGTCTGACCCTTCGCCGGGCGGCCCCAGCCAGCAAAAACTCATTCACGTCGCGCTATTTGCCGGCTTCATCATCACCGGCATGGCTTGCACCATCCTCGGCCCCATTCTCCCTGTCTTCATCGCGCGATGGAATCTTAGCGACATGCAAGCCGGATTTTTCTTCACTGCGCAATTCGCGGGCTCTTTCCTGGGAGTGCTTCTCTCCAGCCTCCTGCTTTCCACGCGCGGTTATCGGGAAACTCTGATGCTCGGTTTTTTTCTGATGGCCGCCGGAATTGCCCGTCTCGACGCCTCCAGCTCACACACCGCGTTGATCGCGACCGGCGTCACCGGCTTCGGCTTCGGCCTCGCCATTCCCGCCACCAATCTCTGCATCGCCGAAATCGCCGGGCTCCGCCGTTCTGCCGCGCTTAATATTCTGAACATGGCCTGGGGCTCGGGAGCAATCATTTGTCCGCTTTTGATTCTTGCCGGACTAAAAGCCGGGATCTTTACCTTAGCGCTGTTCAGCGTTGCGCTGGCTGCCTTACTTCTCAGCATTCTGTTTTGGAGCATGAAGTTTGGAAGTAAAAGCGCATCAAGCAAAAGTCCAGATTCGCATCATGCGCAGGCGCATCCTCCCCATGTTCCGTTTATTCTCGCCATTCTGTTTTATGTTTACGTTGGCACTGAGAATGGCATCTCCGGCTGGGCAGCCGAACAGGCTCGCCGCATAGGTTCCGGTTCCTCCGCGACGATTGTTCCCATGTTTTTCTGGGCCGGCCTGCTGTCTGGCCGCGGAATTTCCGCTTTGGTCGTTTCGCGCGTGAAAGAAAATTATCTGGTGCTGCATGGCCTGGCGCTTTCCGGTCTCGGCACCACGTTACTCTTGCTCGCTTCCACGCGTTTTCAGATTATTTGCGGCGTCCTCCTCGCCGGCCTGGGACTCGCCAGCATTTATCCAATATTTATTTCCTGGCTCTCCAAGCTGTATGGCGAGCGCGCCCGCCGTCTGGGAGGCTTCATGTTCTCTCTTGCCGCGCTGGGCGGCGCCACCGTTCCCTGGGTTGTGGGTTTCGTATCGCAACGCTCCCACAGCCTGCGCACCGGTTTACTCGTCCCGCTGGCCGGATGCTTGGCCATGATCATTCTGGTCGTCGCGTTGCGCCGCCGCATCGCCGCCTGAGGTATTCTTTCCCCGTGCCGCCCGCGCAAAAGCAAAAACTTTCCTCCCAGCGCTCCCCGACGACCGGCCTGCTTTTCGGATTAATCATCACTCTAGTCGCGGTGCTGGCCTATGCCTCGTACATCACTGTGCAACTTTCCGGCCTGCGCCGCTTGCAGAGCGAGATGGTGGACCGCAATCGCAAGGATTCTCTTCAACTCCTGCGCATTCAGAACGATTTGAACTCCATCGCGCTGGCCATGCGCGACATGCTGGATCCCGCCGAACCTTATCCCCTCACCGCCTGGTCCGCGCAGTTCGATCGCATTCACGATGATCTCGATGCCGGCCTCAAGCTCGAAGAACAATTCGCCGGCGCGAATCGCACTCCAGAACAACGCCTCTATCTCAATCAATCCCTGGCGCAATTCTGGGACGCCATGAATCGCATGTTCGCGCTTGCCGGCGCCGCCAAAGAAACGGAAGCCCGCGAACAAATCCGGCTCACACTCCAATCGCGCCAGCAGGCCTTGAGCACCGCGGTATCGCGCTTGCTCGTGGAAAACAACGAAGGAGAAGAGCAAGCCGCTGCTCGCATCACTCATATTTACGATAGCGTGCAGCGCCAGCTTTATCTCTTCCTCGCCGCCACATTAATCGCCATCGTGTTCACCAGCCTTTACCTGATCCGCGCCAATCGCCAGATTTTTGCGCGCCTAGCGGAGCTTTCCGAGCAGCGCAGCGAACTGGCGCAAAAACTAATTTCCACCCAGGAGTCCACCCTTCGCCACATCTCTCGCGAGCTACACGATGAATTTGGCCAGGTCCTCACCGCCATCGGCGCGATGCTTTCGCGCGCCGGAAATCAGACTTCCGAAGGGTCGCCGTTGCGCGAGGATCTTCAGGAAGTTCGAGAAATCGCGCAGTCCACCTTGAACAACATTCGCGGCTTGTCGCAGGCGTTGCATCCCGTTCTCCTCGAAGAAGCCGGTCTCGAAAGCACCCTCGACTGGTATATTCCTACCGTGGAACGCCAGACTGGCATTCGCCTGCACTACGAAAAATCCGGCCAGTCTTTTCCCGTGGACACCAGCGCCGGCGTGCATCTGTATCGCATCGTGCAGGAAGCTTTGAACAATGTCAGCCGTCATGCAGCTGCTTCGGAAGCGTGGATTCGCTTGAAGTTTTTGCCGCACGCGCTGGAGCTTGAAGTGGAAGATCATGGCAAGGGCTTCGTCGTGGAAACTGCCGCGGCAGAAGGCCTCCCTCGCGGAATCGGGCTAGTGGCCATGCGCGAGCGCGCGGAATTAATCGGCGGACGCCTCAATATTTCTCGCCCTGCGCAGGGCGGCACTCTGGTGCGCCTGGATATTCCCAAGGACAAATTGCAAACTCATGCCGCCTAAAATCACCGTTCTCCTCGTCGACGATCACGCGCTGGTGCGCCGAGGCTTTCGCCGCATGTTGGAAGACGACACCGCCATTTCCGTGGTCGCGGAAGCTAGCGACGGTCCCGAAGCTGTCCGCCTGGCGCTCGAACTTCGTCCTCAGGTCATCGTCATGGATTGCGCGCTGCCCGAATTCAACGGCATTGAAGCCACGCGGCGCATTCGCAAGGAATTTCCCGCCGTGGAAATTCTGATGTTGAGCATGCACTCGGAAGAAACGCTGGTGCGCCAGGCTCTCGACGCCGGCGCCCGTGGCTACGTCCTCAAAAACGCCATGGACCTCGATCTCGTGAACGCGGTAAAAACCGTCGCGCTGGGCAAACCGGTTCTCGACCCGCAGGTTTCCAGGCCCGCATCCCTCAAGGGCGAACGCGGCTCCGGACTCACCGCACGCGAGCTGGAAATTCTTCAGTACATCGTGGGCGGTAAATCCAACAAGGAAATCGCCGTCGATCTGAATCTCAGCTCCAACACCGTCGCCGTGCACCGCGCCAATATCATGGACGCTCTGGGCATCCACAAAACCGCCGAACTGGTGGTCTACGCCATCCGCAACGGCTTGGTCAATTTGCCATGAGGCGAGCATGAAGCGCCGCGAATTTGTTGCAGCCGCAAGCGGCTTCGCTCTCAGCTCCGCCGTCGCGCCGCACAATTTGTTTGACGCGCCTGCGCCTCTTGGTTTCAGTCTCACCGATGTAACCTCCGCCGCCGGGCTGCGGTTCCAGCACAACAGCGGCGCCTTCGGCGGCAAATTCCTACCCGAAACACTGGGCTCCGGCTGCGCCTTCCTCGATTACGATAACGACAGCTGGCAAGACATCCTGCTCGTCAACGGAATGGACTGGCCAGGCCACAAGCGCCAGAAATCCACGCTGCGTTTATTTCACAACAATCGCAACGGTACGTTCTCCGATGTTACGCACTCCGCCGGCCTAGATGTGGAAATGTACGGAATGGGCGTAGCCGTCGGCGACTACAACAACGACGGCTTCCCTGACATTTTTATCAGCTGCGTCGGCCAAAGCCGCCTCTTCCGCAACAACGGCAACGGCAAATTCACGGACGTTACGGCCGCGTGCGGCCTGCAGAAACATCAGGGATTCAGCACCTCCGCGCTGTGGTTTGACTACGATCGCGACGGATTGCTCGACCTTTTTGTTTGCAACTACGTGCGCTGGTCGCCGGAGCACGACGTTTTCTGCAGCCTGGACGGCACGCACAAATCGTATTGCACGCCGGAAGCGTATCGCGGCGACACCTGCTGGCTGTTACACAATCGTGGCGACGGCACCTTGGAAGACGTCACCGCCACCAGCGGCGTATTCGACAGCAGCTCCAAATCTCTCGGCGTGTCCATGTTTGATTACGATCAGGACGGCTGGCCCGATCTGGTGGTGGCCAACGACACGCAGCCCAACAAGTTGTATCGCAACCTGCGCAACGGAAAATTCAAGGATGTAGCGGTCGAAGCTGGCCTCGCTTTCAGCAGTGAAGGCAAGGCGCGCGCGGGAATGGGCGTGGACACTGGCGATTTTGACAACTCCGGCCGTCCGGGCATCGCCATCACAAATTTTGACAACGAAATGATGGGGCTATACCGGCCCGCCTCCGCGAGCGCGTACGACGACATTTCTCAGCCGGCGGGAATTGGCGGCCCGTCAAAAAGCACTCTCGGATTCGGCTGCGCGTTTCTCGATATAAATCTCGACGGCTTCCTCGATCTCGCCGTAGCCAACGGCCACATTGACGAAACGGTGCGCAACATTCGCGGCAACGTCGGCTACGCGCAGCCTCCGCATCTTTTCCTCAACGCGGGCGGCGGGAAATTTGGCGACGTGGCCGCCGAAGCAGGCGGCGGCTTCGAAAAATCAAAAGTGGGGCGCGGCCTGGCTTTCGGGGACTTCGACCGCGACGGCGACCTCGACATTCTCATGACCAGCAACAACGGTCCTGCCTATCTTTTTCGCAACGATCAGTCGTCAGGCAACGACAGCATCCGCTTCCGTCTCGTCGGCACAAAATCGAATCGCGACGCCATCGGAGCGAACGTGCGCATCTTCTACAACGGGCAAACTCAATCTCGCATGGTGCACGGCGGCTCCAGCTATCTTTCTCAATCCGAATTGCCCGTTACTTTTGGCCTCGGCAAACAGGACAAAATCGAGCGCGTGGTCATAGACTGGCCCAGCGGCAAATCCGAGGAATTCAAATCCCTCGCCGCCGGCCACGTGTACGACTGCACCGAATCGCAAGGGATTAAGCGCCAGAGCGGTTTCTAGTCGCCTTCGCTGGGATTCATACTGGCCCCGTACCCCCTACCCCCCTGTTTTTGAAAAAAGAGGCTGTAATTTGCTGAAAACAAAGAAA
>JALYLI010000053.1 GCA_030774335.1 Acidobacteriota bacterium
GCCCCGGACTCACCGAAATCACCGGACTGGTCATGATCTCCTGGATGACCGTCGTCTTCGAAGACCGCCCTTCGAGAATTACCTTCCGCGCATAATCGCGCTCCGAAATAATTCCCGCCAGCGCGCCGTCCGAAATCACCAGCAATGCGCCTACGCCTTTGTCGGCCATCATTTCGATAGCTTCGTAAACCGTCTGCTCCGGCGTCATCGACCACACTCCGCCGCTCTTGCGTTTCAAAATCGCGCCAACCGTGCCGCTCATTTTCATCACCGACGCACCTCGCTCAAACCAGCGTCTTCACCAGGCCCGCCAAACATAGCGATGTTAATTCTCTAAATCTCCTTGGTAAAGAATTGTTTTCCCTTTCCTGGGGCGGCGCCATAATCCATAAGAATATCGGCCATTTGTAGTAAACTCACTCCCTGTTGCCTGGAGCCCCGCACTACCTCATTCAGCGTGTCCCACAAAATCGCCCCCCTACCTCTCGCCTTGTTCTCTGCGTTTTGCAGCGCATACACCGAAGCCGGCCCGTATCCCAAAAAACAATCCGAAGGCGCCGTCGCGCCTTCCAACGGAGGCCATCGCCCCATGTCGGACCGCCAGAAAGCCGGACTTCGCGGCCCAGTCCATGAGTGCACCGAGGAGCGCACGACGCCGCCCGTGGAGAACTTTCCTCCCACGAGTTACTCCTCCAAAGCCACATATGCCTCGGACGGGAAGCTCTTGCAGACCATCACGGTTAATTCATTCGGACAAGATAGTCACGAGTTTTCAACCAGGTACACGTACGATTCTGCGGGCCGCCTCCTCAAAACCGTATTCACGGGAGGAAGTAGTCCCGATATTGAAACGATCTACACCTACGACAAAATAGGTCGATTACTTAGCAGCACCAGTGATCCGGGAGAAAGGTCCGTTTTTTCCCATGACAACCGCGGAATTCGAACTCGTATAACAAAATCCAACGGCAACGCGGCACTCGTCTCCTCCGGCACTTCGTACATGTTGCCCTTGCCGGAAGAAGAAGAGCCGTTTCTGTCGATGCCTTCCGGAGGGGAAATTAAAACGCTGTTCAATGAAATCGATCGGCCCGTGGAATGGCAAGTTTCCGATGCGAACGGTAATGTTACAAACCGGCTTATTCGCTCATACGACGACCAAGGGCGCATTTCGGAAACCAGCTACACCGTTGAGAATCTTGCGCTGAACCTGCCCCCCGACTTGCAACAGCAACTCATGGCCGAACCTGGCGCCGCAGAAGAGTTGGCAAAGGGAATCACCAAATTGCTGGGTCTTAAGCGGGAATTCACCCGTGTGACCTATCGATATGATGCGGAAGGGCGCCTCGTGGAAAAACGCTTGTACGTCGGCGCAACATTCAGGGAAACGATTACAGAGACGGCTTACAACCATCACTCCGACAAGAGCGAGGAGCGCACCACCATTTTCGGCGACCACATTCTCCAAAATGGCGGATTAGATGCGCCAACTGCAGTAGCGTCAGGGACGCCTTCACAAGATTCGTTGGTCCGCTACTCCTACAAGTACGACACATTCGGCAACTGGACCGAACAAACGTTGAGCGTACAGTCAGGGCCTAGCGAACACTTCGTGGGTTCCACTGTCACCTGTCGCACGATCTCGTATTACTGATCTAGACAGTCGTTTGCGCTCCGGCCACCATCGTAACTTCGGCTTTTACCGCGCCGTGAAACTGGTCCGCTTCGGTCGAGCCCGCCAGTGCCGTCGTCGAGGAATTTCCTCCCGACACCACTTGCGCGATCTCGTCAAAATATCCGGTGCCCACGAATCGCTGGTGCGTAACCGCTTTGTAGCCCAATTCCTGCGCCGCAAATTCTTCCTGCTGTAGCTTCGAATACGCCGTCATGCCCGCCTGTGCATACCCGCGCGCCAGGTTGAACATGGACATGTTCAACGCGTGGAATCCCGCCAGCGTCACAAACTGAAACTTATAGCCCATCGCGCCAAGCCGGCGTTGAAAGTTGGCAATGGTCGCTTCATCCAGCTTCTTCTTCCAGTTAAACGACGGTGAACAGTTGTAGGCCAGCAGCTTGCCCGGAAACTTTGCGTGAATTGCGTCTGCAAATTTCTGCGCCTCCGCCAAATCAGGCGTCGACGTCTCACACCACAGCATGTCCGCGTAAGGCGCATACGCCAGTCCTCGCGCAATCGCCGCGTCAATTCCTCCGCGGAACTGGTAGAAACCTTCCGGCGTGCGCTCGCCATAAATAAATTCACGGTCGCGCGGATCCGCATCCGAAAGCAGCAGCCCCGCGGAGTTCGCGTCCGTGCGCGCGATCAGAATGGTCGGCACACCGCATACATCCGCGGCCAATCGCGCGGCTACCAGCTTTTCGATGAATTCGCGGACCGGCACCACCACTTTGCCACCCAGGTGACCGCACTTCTTTGCCGAGGAGAGTTGATCCTCAAAATGCACGCCGGCGGCGCCCGCCTCAATCATCGCCTTCATCAATTCGTACGCATTCAATGACCCGCCGAATCCAGCTTCCGCGTCCGCGACGATCGGCGCGAACCAGTACGTCCCCGACGCTTTTCCTTCCGCCGACTCGATCTGATCCGCCCGCATCAAAGCGCGATTCAGGCGCTTCACCAGGTTAGGTGCGCTGTCGCACGGATAAAGACTCTGATCCGGATACACGTCGCCCGCCGTGTTCCCGTCTGCAGCGACTTGCCAGCCGCTTCCATAAATCGCTTTCAATCCCGCCTGCACCATCTCTATCGCCTGGTTTCCCGTGATCGCTCCCAGCGCCGGCACGTAATTTTCACCTTGCATCAAATACCACAACCGCTCCGCTCCCAATCTCGCCAGCGTGTACTCAATCTTTATCGAGCCGCGCAGACGCAGTACATCCGCGTACGAATACGTGCGCGTGATTCCCTCCCAGCGAGGATCGCTGCCCCACTGGCCATTGTAGTGACCATTGCCGTTGTGTCCGTTTGCTCCGTTACCGTTCGCTTTCATCGTCATCTCCTGAAGTCTTTTGCTGCTGAACGAAAATTACAAAATCTGTTCGCAACTTCCATGCCAGCGCATCACCCCGGATCAAACTCCCCGCGTTCAATCATTTCTTCACTCATCCTGCGTGCCTCGCGAAGCCTAGCTTCCATCGGAGCCCCGGCATCCTTCATTTCACGTAGCAAGCGCTCCAATTCTTCATCAAAAAGCCCGGTAATGAATGCAGCGGTGTGTCGCACAACTCTGCCGTCCACATCCACGATTTCGACGGCATCCGCATGCTTCACGCGCTGTGCAATCATCAGCCGGTAAATGCGATCCGTCGCCAAATCCTCCATATATCCGTCCAGCAAACTTGCGCCTTTTCCGTTCAACACGCCATTGCGATACCGAATCACCGTCCGCACCGCCGCGCGCGTGCCCGCCACCGTGCGTTTCCCCACGTTCGTCGGCACGGGCCGCAAATCGGGATGCTTTTCCGCGTTCTCCGGCCGTGTTTTCAGTTGGTTCGGCGTCGGAAATTGCGCCACGGCGATCTCGTTCTGATCCGGATGACCTGTCCACGCCCCATCCATCAACGAAAGCCCCTCGTTTTTCTTGTCCTCCGCCAAAACTTTCAGCGCTCGCGAATTCAGCTCCGCGTCTTCCCGGCTCGGATACAGCGCCGTCATCCCCCCAATGGCCAGCATCCCGTGTTTGTGGCAAATCTCCGGAATTAACTCGCGCAGGTTCTGAAAAAACGGCACGTTATGCGGAATCGTGTTGCGATCCGGCAACACCCATTCCGGATTCTCCAGATTGAAATGAATCAGGCTCGCCATGTAGTCCCAGCGCCCCAGATTCAATCCCAGAATGTGCTCACGCAGATTCCACGCGAACTCTTCCATCTGGAACGCCAGCGGGTGCGACTCCACCAGCGCCATGCACTTGATGGCATTCGCCGGCAAACTTTTCTGTCTGGCGATCATCTGGAATAAATCCCGCCACCATAGCGCTTCATCGGCCGATTCGGATTTCGGAATGTAAAAACACAGCGGATGCTGCAGCGCCTCAAAATCAACCTGGTAAGCCACCATGGCTACGTCAAATAAAGACGCCGGCAGCAGTTCGCCCCGCAGAACACCTGCCTGATGAATGTGTAAACCACGCGGCCGGGTAAAAATCACCGTCGCGCTCGGCCGAATCTCTACAGTTTTGTCGCGTTTGCGATCGAAATAACTTAGCCGCCCCGCCAGCGCCTCCAGCACATTCGCAATCCCGCGCTGGTTGTGCTCCCAGGTATTCGCGGTGGAGTCTTCGAGATCCAGCATCACTCCCGGCGCGCCCGAATTCAGCATCTTCACCGCCAGGTCCGCCTCATCCGCGGGACCCGTCATTTGATTTCGCTGGTCCGCGCACCATGCTGGCAATTCCACTCGCCACGCACCCGTACTCGCTTCCGACGCCGGCAGGTATTCAGGCAATCTCCCAGCCTGCGCGCCCGTCAAAGCGTCCACGCGTCGTTCCAGGAGCACGCGCTGCCGCGGAGTCAGCGCCTCATGTAACGGCGCGATAAACTCAAGAAATCCAGGAGGCAGATCTCTGAGCGCATCAAATCCCGCCGGCGCTCTATTCACCGGCACGACGCGATTCTCTACATTCGCGCCCTCCGCACTCTCGCTCCGTTTTGTCTGCGCTTTCATCAAGGCGTTTTTCTCTATGCCGTTTTGAAATTCATCTTTTCGCTGGTGGCTCATCGGAACAGTATGAGCAATCCCGCCGCCACGCCGCCCGAGATGGAGTAGACTCCAAAATGAGAGCCCCGTCAAAGCCGCTAGTCCGATTCGGACTAGTGACCACGGCGGCCCACTCGGCGGCTAATCACGCTTGGATACCGGGGACGGCGGTTTTAGGGTGGAATGGCGGTAGCTTAAATTGCGAGTCCTCGCCGCATTTTTAAGAGGCGTACGGTTCTAAACGAAATATGGCTCCTTCTACCAGCAAATTGCCCCCGGGCGAAATCCCCGATGCGTTCCTCACTCAAATTAGGCAAGATCTCGCCGCTCGTCGCATCGACAGTGGCATTCAATGTCTCTCCGCCAACAAACAGTTCCTCGCATCCATCGACCTACGCCAAAAAGACTCCGCCGTGCTCCTAGGCTATTTCGCGCAATGGGTCGACGTCGGATTCCCCGAGCGAGCTCTTCTGAAACGACTCCTCGAAACTTTCTCTTCTCTATCCGTCGAATCGCTTTCTCTACTCGAATACGCCCATTTACGTATGGCCGAAGGCCTCGTCGCCATGTCCGACGAGGAATTCTCCAAAGCCATCCACTGTTTCAACGGCGTACTCACGCTCGAGCATGAAATCAGCGACCGGCAAATGATCTCTATCGCTAATTTCTGGATGGGCCGCTGCCTGCGCCGGCAGGGCCGCTACGATGACGCCCTCGGCTACGTTGCCAAAGCCCGCGAACTGGCCCTGCGCCTCAAATATCCCCAAATGGCTGCGGTCATGCGCGTCTTGGAAGGCTGGATCGCTTTTCAGGAAGGTCAGCCGGAAGAGGCCGCGCGCATCCTCGGCGAAGCCGAAGAGGTTCTCGCCGGCACCGACGATTACGTCACGCTGGGAAATATCAGCTCCGCTTACGGCCGCATTGCCCGCCGCCAGGGCAATTCCGAACATGCCCTCTCCAGATTCGAAAAGGCCATCGACTTTTACAATAAACGCGATCCCTTCAATCGCAATCTCGCGCGCTCTTTCGTAAATATCGCTTTCGTGAAGCGCCTGCTGGCCCTGCAACTTGGAAACAAAATCGATTCGGAAGCCGCGAAATTAAGAAAGCAATTCAAAAAGCAATCCAGAAAAAAAGACCCTCCCCGGCCTGCCAACAAACTGCCGGCCCGCGAGCAACGTGCCCGTCTGCGCGAAGAGGCGGCCGAACACCTCACCAAAGCTCAGGAAATTTATGCGCGCTACGATGATCATCGCGGCAACGGCAACGTTCACGTCACCTTTGGCTATCTGAATCTCGACAATGGCGAGCTCGATCGCGCCGCTGCCGAAGCCGCCACCGCCTATCGCCTGGGCGCCGAAAAAAAAGACAGTGTCCTCAAAGCCCGCGCGCGAATGCTTCAGTCCGCGGTACAGGGCGCCAAATTTGACGAACAAATTGATGACGCCTCCAGCCGCGTGCCGTCTTCGCAGCTCGCTTGCGAGTTTGCGCGCGAGGCGCTTGACTCCGCCCAGCACACGCAAAATCGACGCCTCATCGCCAAAGCGCACATCGCTCTGGGACTGGCTCTCTGTCTCGATTTTCCCGACGACCTCGAAGCCATCCAGCACTGCATCGACGGTGCTGCCGCGCTGCTCAAACCTGCTCATCAGGATTACGTCTGGAGGGAACTTCAGGATTTAAAACGCAAACTCCGCGGCGCAGGCAATGTCAACTCCACTCTGCGCGAGTGGTCCCAGGGCATCATCGGCAGCAAATCCTTCCAACAGGTCAGCGAAGAATTCGCCGCCATCGTCATTCCCAAAGTGTGGCGCCGCGAGAATCGCAAAGTCGCCCGCGTCGCCGCGCGACTTTCCATCTCGCCTAAAAAAGTCCGCCGCATCCTGCGCGACCAGGGCCTGCTCAAATAGCAACAAATTCTGTGGATGCAGAAGCTTTAAGCGCCCACCCAGCCCGTCATTCCGACCGAAGTGCACCGACGCCTTTTCCTCTGCTTCGCTCCTGCCTGCCCTGATCCTGTCGAAGGGCGAAGCGGTCGGTTCACGCAGCGGAGGCATCCCTCTTCGATCTATCGCGCAGGCACGGTCATTTTTCCTACGCGACATCAGCGACCTATTGCAATCGCGGCGAAAAATCCGTCATCACCATATAGGTCGAATCCACCTTATCCACCAGCGACCCATTCTCTTCCGATTTCGCCTTCACGCTCTTCCATTCCGGATCGTCCTGAAACGCCTTCCAGTTCGCCGCAGCCGCTTCCCGGCTGGCGTGCTGCAAAATGTAAATCAGCATATCGCCTTTTGCCGGTTCATCCATCGGAGCCCAGTAAGCCACGCTCTTCATCCCGTGCCGGTCAAAAAGCTTCACGGTGTGATCGCGAAACCGTGCCAGCAAATCGGCCAACCTTCCCGCCGCCGCATGATAAACCCTCAACTCGTACACCACGCTCGAATCCCCAACTTTGCCGCCCTTCAACTCTGATCCTGCCGCCGCCCACGATCCCAGGGGCACAAACGCCGCCGCCGAAATTGATTGCAATAATATTCGTCGTTTCATTCCGTCCTCCTGCACGCAGTATTATGCGCATTCCAGCCGCAATGGCCAACGGGCGCTCTAGAAAAAAAAGGAAGACTCTGTGCGCCTTCCCTTTCCCGAAGCTTTCCGCGAATCTGGCTGTCGCTCAGTGACTCTCTCCCGAGCAGCACGACTCACCAATACTCTTCGGTTGCGAATACGTCTGCTTAGGATCGACCGCCGGCGCATTCTCGTACTTGTCGTGATGCTTCACCCACGCCATCGAGAACGCCAACCCCTCTTCATCGCGCCCCTTCGGCGCCATATCCAGGAAGTTGTACGCGCCGATCAAAATGTCCAGTCCTCGCCCGTATGTCGAGTAGGTGTGAAAAATATCGCTCGCCGCGTTTTTAAAAAACACGCTGGCGCCCGGGCCTTCATCGCTCGGAAAATCCTGCTTCCCGTAGTTATAGTTCACCGCGCCGCCAGACTTCTCTTCTTTCGTGAAGGAAACGTGATAGTCGTAGTTGAAATCTGTTCCGTGCGACGACACCCAATTGAACTTCCAGCCCATCCGTTTCTTAAACGCCTCAATCTGCGCTAGCGGCGCCCGCGAAACCACCACCAGCGTCACGTCGCGCGCATTCAAGTGCGGAATGCTTCCGTCAAAATGGTCCGCCAGCAGCGAACAGCTCGGGCATCCTTCCTTCCAGTCTGGCCCAAACATGAAGTGATACACGATCAACTGGCTCCTGCCCTTAAATAAATCGTTAAGGGTTTGCTCGCCCTCTGCAGTATGAAATTCGTACTTCTTCTCCACTCTCTCCCACGGCAATTCCCGCCGTTGCCGGCTAACCTCATCGCGCAATCGTGTGAATTCCTTTTCCTTACTTAACAGCGCTTTCCGCGCCGCCAGCCATTCCGCAGGCGCCGCCACTTTCGGATTTTCCCTGCTGGTCATTGCAGTAGCCATCTTCATTTCTCCTTTTCTATATTCGTTCGTTCCAACTTCTGCTTTCCCTTCACTCCTAAAGCTTTCGCCACCAGCGCCGCCAGTCCGCCGCTCCAAACCACTCCCGCGACCATCACCGCCGCGCTGGCCAGA
This sequence comes from Acidobacteriota bacterium, assembly GCA_030774335.1. Taxonomy (GTDB): domain Bacteria; phylum Acidobacteriota; class Terriglobia; order Acidiferrales; family UBA7541; genus Acidiferrum. The sequence continues at coordinate 8,337 of JALYLI010000053.1, forward strand.
CATCCAGGACACATAAATTTCTCCAACTCACTCGTTCAATTCTTGCCCTTCGACTCCGCCCGTTTACGCACTTGTTCGTTAATAAACGTCCAGCCCTTCGACGTTCCCGCGCGATGCTCGTCCGGAATCAGCCCGAGCGCGGTATGATGAAATTTGATCAACGTCCCGCCATCCACCTCGCTCAACCGGTACTGCAGATTCGAAGACACCGGATACGACATGAACAGCGGCCCATAAATCTCCAGCAGCGTGGGCCGCTTGATGGCTTGCACGCTTCCCCAGAAATGTCCGTTGTCTGCGCCCAGGTCGCGGAACCACCGCCCTCCCGGCCACGCTTCAATCTTCATGGGCATCGCCGTGCCGTCCGGCAGGGTGTTTCCCGCCCCCATCTGTTCCAGGAGCGCCGCAAAGGTCGTCTCCAGGCCGGCCTTCACGTGAATCTCCTGTGCGATATTCAACGTCATATCTTCGATAGTCATTTCCTTCTTAGGCGCTGCTGTACTCATCGTTTTCTCCTCGAAAAATGTTTTTGTACGCCGCCGTACTTCTGCCACATTCCATCAAACCGGACGCTTCCCCTCCGCTCGCTCCTTCACTCGCAGCAACTGGTGCTTCCACAATCGCTCAAACGTGCTGGTCCATTCGTGCAGCGGACGAATCCCTTCCGCATTCGCCCGATACAACATCCTCCGCCCGTCCCTTCGCACCTCCACCAATCCAACCTCCAGGAGCACCCGCAAATGCTTCGACACCGAGGGTTGCTCAAACCCAAGTCTCAGGACGATGTCCCCCACCGCCTGTTCTCGCGCGGCAAGAAAACTCAAAATCTCCCGCCGTCGCGGCTCCGCCACTGCATTGAACGCATCCGACGTGGTAGCTGCTCTTGCCATGCCCGTACATTATATTCCCATATGGGCATATGTCAAGACAAAATATTCACCGCGCCGCCACGCAGGCCAATTACCTGGGAACGCCCATCTCCCGAATTGGCGCTTCGCACCCGTCGCCTTCTTTCTGTTTAATCCGCTACTCGTACCTCCCCTCGCCCGTTGACTTGCCGCCGCCGCTATCCTAGTATCCGCGGCGAACCCCAAAGTCACTGCGAGGACCGCCGGATGGGCGATTGGATCCACATACAGTCACAACCCGCTGAACAACTGATGCAGCTTCACCACTTCTCCATCGTCAAGCAGCAACCCAGCGGCAATGTAACTTTCGCCATCACCGTCAAAGAGTTCGCCGTCCCGCCCCCCGGCCAGCGCATGCGCTTTTACGCCGAAACCGACAAGCCCGTCAATCAGAAGACCGCTTCCTTCGTTCCCTGCGGCTGGGGTACTTCCGTTTTCTCCGCACTAGGCGATTGCGTCCGCCTGATCCGCCAGTTTCCCTACGAGGACGATGCCCCATGATTCTGATCTTCACCAAACGATCGTTGCAGCCCGGCCTGACTGCGCTCGCCATCCAGGGCAACATCCACTGCGGCCCCGAATGCGTCCGCCTCGAAAACGAAGTAGACAGCCTGATCGCCGCCCACGAGACGCGTATAATTTTGGACATGGCCGGCGTCACTCATGCCGACAGCGCCGCCATCGGCGCCATGGTAAGGTGCCTGTCCAAAGTAAAACGCGCCGGCGGCGCTCTGCGCATCGCCGCCGCTCAGCCCATGATTAGCTACAGCCTCAAACTCACCAAAGTAGACCGGCTCATCGAAACGTTTGCCACGGTAGATCAAGCCGCTCAGGGATTTTCACCCGCGCCACACCTTCCCAACACCGGTGCTGGCAACTCCGGCAATCCCGTCTGATTCACCGAACCACAAAAAAAAGGGCCACCCTCGACGAGTGGCCGCGCCCCAGTTTTTTCTTGTGGTAAACACCTTCAACGGCGACTAATCGACCTCCGGATAGTGATCACTAACTCCAGTAATTCTTTGTGATCCCTGGCTCATTGTAGTGCTAAGCACGGGGCTCTCGATGCCTTTCCACGTAACCAGGCTGTTAAGCCGCCGGCATGTGACTTCAGATTGCTTCCGGATGAAAATTGAATTTTCTGCGATGGATCAATCGCGCGGCTGGCCGCGGGAAGCTTGGCTGCAGGCGAATTTCTTCTTTCTCCCTTGGCCTTACGACGACGCTCCCACCAGCTTCTTGAATTCCGGGTCGTCATACAAAATCTTCAAATCCGGATCCCTCAAACACCAGTCGATATTCGAATATCCCGCGTCCACGCATCTTCGGAAGGCATCCAGCGCTTCCGCCTTCATCCCCAGCAGCCCGTACGTGCACGCGGCATTGTACAGAATCAGGGCATCCGCCGGACGCATCGCCACCGCAATCCGCACTTGCATCGCCGCTCCCGCGGCATCCCCAAAAATCGCCAGGTCCGCCGCCAGCAAAATTCGCGCGCGCACATCGTCCGGAAAATGCTGCAGCTGATCCTGTAATACTTCCATCTCGCGGCGCCGCAATTTCTCGGCGTCCGCCATGCGCCCCAACCGCTCCAGCGAATTGATCAGCGGCACCAGCGCGTTGTAGTCATTGCTGACAATTTCCATCGCCGTTTCCGCCAGCCTCGCCGCATCTTCATACCGCCCGCACGAGAAATATGACCTGCCCAGGACTTCGTGCGCGCCCTCGCATTCCGCCTGCTTCGCGATCGCCAACAGCGCCGCTTCAATCGACGCCTCATATTTTTGCTCCGCATATAGCATGCGTGCCCGCGCCGAAAGAACCTCCGCCGATTCCGGCGCCAGCGCTTCACCTTTGGCGCATGCTTCCAGGCCTTTCTCGATATATTCCGGACTCTGGCTCCGGAATTCGTGCATCCCGCCCCACACGTGCGCGATCCCCGCGTACGCCAGCGCGAAATCCGGATCCAGCTTGGTCGCTTCCTGATACATCGCCAGCGCGTATTCAAACTGCCGTTGCCGCAGGTAATTTCTCCCGCGCAGATAAAAATCGTACGCCTGTGGATTCGCCGTCGGCTTCTTCGCAATCACCTTTTCTTCCTGCGGTGAAAGCGTAATCTCCAGCGCCTTGGCGATACTCAGTGAAATTTCTTCCTGAATCGCAAACACGTCCTCCATCTGCCGATCGTAGCGCTCCGCCCACACCGAATGCCGGGTTCGCACTTCCACCAGTTGCGTGGTAATCCTTAATCGCGTGCCGGCGCGGCGAATCGAGCCTTCCAATACGTACATCGCTCCAAGCTTTTCGCCCACTTGCGGGGCCGTCACCGGCTTGTCCCGAAAAGGCAGCATCTCTGAGCGCGGATATATTTCCAGCCGCCCGATCTTTGACAGCTCCGTCACGATGTCTTCCGTCATGCCATCGCGAAAATACTCATCTTCTTTCCCGCCGCTCAAATTTTCAAAATACAGCACCGCCACCGTTTTCTTTTCAACCTTGGCTGGCGCCGCCGTGACTCGCTCGCTGCTGCCGCGCGTCACCCCCGAATTTTTTCCCGAAGGCTCGACGCGCGCCGAAGAATCCAGGTCGCGCTTCAACCTCTTCAGGTCCGACCGCAGTTCCGCCGCCGTCTGGCACCGGTAATCGCGGTCCTTTTCCAGCGCTTTCGTCACGATGCGATCCAGTTCCGCCGGCGCCTTGGGATTCTTTTTCGCGATCGCTTCGGGAGCGTCATTCAGGATGTGATCAAAAATCATCGCCGTGGTGTTGCCCTGAAATGGCAACGCCCCGGTAGCCATCTCGTACAACGTCACGCCAAACGAAAACAAATCCGTGCGTGCGTCCAATTCCTCCCCGCGCGCCTGTTCCGGTGACATATATGCTACTGTCCCCAGCGTGCTGCCCGGACTGGTCAGATCTCCAATCGAGACGCCGCCCTCCGTCTGCGAATTCATATTTGCGCCGTGCGTCGCGGCATCCCCGGAGCGCGCCGGCACTTCCACTTTCGCCAACCCAAAATCCAGAATTTTCGCGCGTCCGCGCCCGGTAACAAAAATGTTAGCGGGCTTTATGTCCCGGTGCACAATCCCTTTCGCGTGCGCGGCGTCCAGCGCATCCGCAATATCAATAGCCAGCGAGAGGTGCGTGGCGAAATCCAGCGGGCGCCCGGCAATTTTGTGTTTTAGCGTCGCGCCTTCCAGGTATTCCATGGCGATGAACGCCTGGCCGGCGTCTTCACCAACGTCATATATGGTGCAGATGTTCGGATGGTTCAACGCGGAAGCCGCTTTGGCCTCGCGGCGAAATCGTTCCAGCGACTGGCGGTCCTGCGCGACATTTTCCGGCAGAAACTTCAGCGCCACGAAGCGGTCCAGCCGGGTATCCTCGGCCTTGTACACCACGCCCATGCCCCCGCCGCCAAGTTTTTCAAGTATGCGATAGTGTGAAACCGTCTGCCCTAACAACGCCTGCGCATCGCCCATGGGGCACCAATCTTAGTTGCCACTCCAACTCAAGTCAATTTTCAACGCCCCTTGGAACGCCATCACCAAATTGCCGTCGTTAAGCGCAAACCGACATGATGCGGCTGCTCTACATTCGTTTTCGTAAGCGCCCGCCGGGCGTTCGGTGCGTGAATCTCGGGTTAAGGTCTTGGCGGGCGCACCACTCGTCGCATTCACGAGTTGAGCTCTTGCTCTGCAACGGCCCAAAAAACGTCTGCGTTTAGTCCATCCGTATCCGCTGAAATTTTCATTTCCTGTAACATCCACATGTGAAGCCTTTCGACTTGCTCGGGCAAACACTCCTGCCAGACGGCACCGTCATGAAACTGGCTCGTCGCGGCGACGAATACCTGATCCTCGCCGCCGGCGCCACTCTCATGTCCAGCCGCATGCACAGCTCAGAGGAAGCCCTGGCCACGTTCGCCTGCCAGCGAGCCCGAAACATGAAGCAGCCGAGTGTCCTCATCGGCGGTCTGGGGA
>JALYLI010000054.1 GCA_030774335.1 Acidobacteriota bacterium
ATCGGTGCGCTCGCGCAAGGAGCCGCGCGTGAATGGCGCGGCCGGGCGCGCGGCGCTGGAGTTGGCGGGACGCGTAATGGCAAGCATCCAGGAACACACCGAGCGCGTCCAACTGGCTACACATACAGCAAACAAGCCAGCCTGACTATGATCTCTCGCACTCTTGTACCCGAGGACGCTCGATTGCCCGCCGCAGCCGATGTTCCGGCGAGCACGCGGCGGCGTCCGACCACGATGGACGAGCGCACGCTGGTGCCCGCCATGCTGCCCATCGTTACGCTGAACGGGCACTCGAGTATTCCTTCCAATCTGCCACTTGAATCGATCGCGGCGCGCGTGGTGGTGCCGCGGGATATTCAGCGTGCAGCGTATTCCGTCGTTGAGGATGTTTCCGTTCCGCTGCAAATCACGGAAATGGATCAGCGCATCGCGGTCCCGCAGGGCGCGGAGCCACCGCAACCCGGCACGGGCACGCCGGTAGTAGTAGACACGGAACTGGTTGATCCCGACATTTTCATGACCGGCGAGGCGCGGCTGCTGGCTTCGCCGCCATCGCCGGAAAAAGCGCGCGCGGATTTATTAACGCGAATTACCTCGGTGGCGCTGCACGTTCTGTTGATTGCGGCCATCTTGTTGCAGGCCAGATTGTTTCCCAAGCGCGAGCCGACTCCCGAGGAAGTTGACATCGCCCGCAAACAACTCACGCTGTTGCTGCCGCCGGGTGCGTTCGAATCTTCCAAGCCATCAGCGCGGCCCACACCGCGCCAGCCGGCCGTACATGTCGATCCCCGCGTGCTGCGTAGAGTTGCCCCGCCGATTCAGCCGGCCCCGGTTCCGACTCCCGCGCCCGCCCCTATCCCCGAAAAACCTGCGCGCGAATTACCCAGCGCGCCAGTGCCGCAACCGCATGCCCTACCGCCGGAGCCGCAGCAAAGTGCCCCAACGCCGAAAATTGACACGCCCCGGCCCGGATTAAAACTCGAAACCCCGGAGACTCCGCAACCTCAAGCGCAATTGCAGTTGCCGCAAAGGTCGGCTAGCCGGTCGATTCAAGATTCGTTGAGAGAAGCATCGAAAAATCCAGCGGGTGGCGGACGCTCCGGTGGCGTAATTGGTCCGATGCCGAAGTCGTCGCCCGCGCAGGGAGGAGCCGGCGGCGGCCCCGGTCAAGGCGCGGGCTCGTACGGAAACGGTTACGAAATTCTCACCCCCACCGAAGGCGTGGATTTCAGCGACTACATGGCCCGGGTAGTGGCCAGCGTGCGCCGCAACTGGTACGCGGTGATGCCGGAATCCGCGCAACTGGGTGATCGCGGACGTGTGGCGCTGCAATTTCGGATTATGCGCGATGGCAGCGTACCCACCGGTGAGCCTACGCGCTTGTTGGGTTCGGGCAAAGAACCGCTGGATCGCGCCGCGGTCTCCGCGATACGCTCATCGAATCCGTTTGAGCCGCTGCCACCGGCGTTCAGCGGGCCCTATATCGAACTGCGCTTTTATTTCCTGTACAATTTGCCGCTCGAAGCCGCGTATCAGTGAAATCGTGAAACCGTTGCGTCAACAGATCCTCGGCAGCCTGCTGCTCGCTTTCGTGGTGCTGCTGCTGTTGCTGTTCCGTGCGCGCCACATTTTCTTTCCATGAACAATCTAGAGTTGCCAATGCTGCCGCTGGTGGTAATCGTGGGGCCAACGGCATCGGGAAAATCCGCGCTGGGGATGGCGCTTGCGAAAGATTTGTGCGCGGAAATTATCGCCTGCGATTCCACGCAGCTTTATCGCGGCGTGGACGTCGGAACAGCCAAGCCAACAGCTGACGAGCTCCGGGAGATTCCTCATCATTTGATTGACGTGCTCGACCCTTCGGAGGTAGCCACTGCCGGAGGCTATCGCGACCTGGCGCTGGCGGCGTTGACGGATCTGCGCAAGCGCCAGCGGCTGCCGATTCTGACCGTGGGCACCGGGCTGTACATGCGCGCACTCCTGGAAGGCCTCGCGGATTTGCCCTTGCGCTCCGAGGAAGTGCGGGCGCGATTGCGGGAAAGCGCCAGAAAGCGTGGCGCTGCGCATTTGCACGGCGTGTTACGTCGCATGGATCGTGAAGCGGCCGCAAAAATCGCTCCCACCGATGAGCAGAAACTGATTCGCGCCATCGAGGTTTGCGTCCTGACGCGCAAGCCGATTTCCGAGGTTCATCGTGCCGGTCGGCATCCTCTGCAAGGATGGCGGGTTCTTAAAGTTGGACTGATACCTGAGCGGGAAGAGCTTTACCGGCGGATCGCGCAGCGTACCGACGCGATGGTGGCCGGTGGGTGGCTTGACGAAGTTAAGGGATTGCTTGCCGCGGGTATCGCGCCAGACGCAAAGGCTTTTGACTTCCTCGGCTACCGGGAAATGCTCGCGGTTCTGCGCGAAGAACTCACTATCGATCAGGCGCGCGCGACCATCCAACAGGCCACGCGAAATTATGCGAAACGGCAGATGACCTGGTTTCGCAAGGATACTTCCATCACATGGTTCTCGGGTGCCGGCGATGAAGTTTCTATCCAGCTAGAAATCGCCGCCTGGATTCGTGACCGCCTGGGCGTTGGCGGTCGCGCCTGAAAATGTACAGGCGTATAATTACCATGATGCGGAAGATCCCCGCCGAAATCATTCACGCCATGCCGCCGGTCTGACTTTTTGACGAAAACTCCACAACATAAAGTTTCGAATGCGGAGCGGGCCCTGCTCGTAGGCGTTGGTTGGAAGCGCGCGCCACGATTCCCGGGAATGCCTGCCGGCGAACAGGGGCGCGTTTCCCTTGCGGAACTGGTGGAGTTGGCGAAGAGCGCGGGCGCGGAAATAGCCGGCACCGTTTTTCAGGTACGCGACTCAGCGGACTCCGCGACGCTCGTTGGCCGCGGAAAGCTTGACGAAATTCGTGCCGAAGCCAACGCGCACCAGGCCCCGTTGATTATTTTTGACAGCAATCTTTCCCCTGTCCAGCAGCGCAACATTGAAGAATTGACCGAACGGCGCGTAATTGACCGCACCCAACTGATCCTGGATATTTTCGCCCGGCATGCGCGCAGCCGCGAAGGACAACTGCAGGTGGAACTGGCGCAGTTGAATTACATGCTTCCCCGGTTGACCGGTAAAGGCGCCGCCATGTCCCGTTTGGGCGGCAAAAGCGGCGGCGGTGGCGCGGGAGGATCAGGCGGTGGCGCCGGCCGCATCGGTGTTCGCGGCCCTGGTGAAAAGAAACTGGAGACCGACCGCCGGCGCATTCGCGACCGCGTGGGCAAAATAAAAAGCGGCATCGATGATGTGCGCAAGCAGCGCGCGTTGCGCCGCGAAGCCCGCAACGCGGTTCCACTGGGCACCATCGCGTTGGTCGGCTATACCAACGCGGGAAAATCAACCCTGTTTAACGCCTTAAGCCGCGCTGAGGTTTTGGTTTCCGCGCGCATGTTCGCCACGCTGGATCCCACCATTCGCGCCGTGCGCCTGCCATCAAACCGCCGCGTGCTCGTTTCGGACACCGTAGGATTCATACGCGACCTGCCAAAAAGTTTGCTGACCGCTTTTCGCGCTACGCTCGAAGAAGTGCAGGAGGCCGCGCTGATTCTGCACGTCAGCGATATTTCCAATCCGCATCACCACGAACTGGACGAAGAAGTGCAGAAAATTTTAGGGGAGCTCGGGGTTGGCGACCGGCCGATTTTGCGAGTTCTGAATAAACTGGATCGCCTGGCGCCCCACGAGCGCGAGGCCCTGAACCGGAATGGCAGTGGAAAGCAAAATCGAGACGAAGGCCCGGTCCTGGTCTCGGCGATGACTGGCGAAGGTATCGACGAATTACTGCGGCGCATTGATGTAGCGCTACCGACCGACCCGTTGGTTTCGCTTTCGCTGCGTTTGCCCTTGTCTCAGGGACGAACGCTGGCGTTAATTCACGCGCTTGGCCGGGTGCTGCGATCGGAAGTCGGAGACGGAGATATGCTTCTGGATGCGGAGGTGCCCGTCTCCATCGCGCGAAGCTTGCGGTTGAACGACTTTGTAGTTGAGGGAACTTCTAAACTGGCTTTGACGTAATTACAGCTGAGAGGTCGACATGGCTGCTTTCTTACTGTGGTGCATTCTTTTTATTCTGTGCTGGCCGCTGGCGCTCCTGGCGCTGATCGCTTACCCGTTCGTGTGGCTGATCTCCCTCCCGTTCCGCATTGTGGGCATTACTTTGCACGGAGTATTCGCGCTGCTGTCGGCAATTGTCTTGCTTCCTGTCCGATTGCTGCGCGGACCAGGCGCGGTGAGAGCAGTATAATGGGCGTCTGGAGGTAACTATCGGGTAACCGCCGCAAGGCGTCCGGGCCAGGGCCGCTCACGTTTTCGTAGTCGCCGAATTTCCCCTTAGAATTGATGATTTCATGGTTGTGGATAATTTTGTGGGAAACTTAATTCCCCTTTTCCGGCCGTTCTTCCTGAAGTCCCATATTTCCCGCGCCGAATGTACATGACACCATTTAAGCGTAGTGTTATGTGTTAGTTGCGATGCTACCAGTGATGTTATGCCTCATGGCCTCCTTTCCAGGCCACCATGCTCGTAAATCACACATTTGCACAGATTTGGCGGAACAGAGTTACGAAAGAGTATAGCTGCGAAAAATTCAGAGTTCCGCAAACAGTTGAAGTTATAGGTACCTAAGTTGGCAATGGGAGCCGTTGACGCCTGCGGGGCTCAAGTCTATAGTGAAACGGCCGGTGGCCCGGAAGCACTTGACGCCGCCGTCAGCCCGTATGCGCGCATGAATCTTCCCAACTCACTGACGCTGTTGCGGATTTTTTTCGTACCCGTCCTGATTGTCATCCTGTTAACGCGCAGTCCTAACATAGAGTTGTGGGGATTCCCCATGCACTTTGAATTCTGGGGAGTTTTGATTCTGTTGCTGGCCGCAGCCACCGACTGGGCCGATGGATATGTGGCCCGCAAGCGTTTGCAAGTGACCACTCTGGGAATTTTGCTCGACCCGATCGCGGATAAACTGCTCATCTCGGCTGCTTTCGTTTCACTCGTGGACATGCAGTTGGTGCCCGCCTGGATGGTAGTGATCATCATCGGGCGGGAGTTTACCGTTTTGGGCTTACGGAATATTGCGCTGGCCGAGGGTTTCACAATCGAGGCATCCGTGCTGGGAAAGACCAAGATGGTGCTGCAGGTGTGCGCGGTGGCGGTGCTGATCGCCGGCGCGCGCCACGCTTCGCTGAAGCCCCTGGCGCTGTTGCTGTTGTGGCTGGTGGTGGCCAGCGCCTTGACGTCGGCGGCCCAATATTTTCTGCGCTTCTGGGGACACGTGGATGATCGCATCAAGCAGCGCCGCCGCTTAAGTATGCTGGAAAGCCGCAAGAAGTCTCAGGATGCCGTCCCCCTCTGAATCCGATCGCCAAAAGCTGCTGCTGCTGGCACGCCAGGCCATAACTGAAGCTGTAACCCGCCGAAAATTGCCCCCGGCTATTCCACGCGACGGCGTTTTCGGTGAACATCGCGGTGTATTCGTCACCGTGCATGTCCGTGGCGACCTGCGCGGCTGCATCGGCACTACAGAGGCCGGCGAGCCCTTGGGCGATGCCATAGTGCGATGTGGGGCCAGCGCGGCGTTGCAGGATCCGCGGTTCGTCCCACTGGGAGCCGCCGACTTGCCCGACCTGCACATCGAAATTTCGCTTCTCTCGCCCCTGACAACCATGCGTCCCGACGAAATCGAGATCGGCCGCCATGGCCTGGTCATTTCCGACGAGGGCCATCGTGGACTGTTGCTCCCTCAGGTGGCAGTGGAGCATAACTTCAGCCGCGAGGAATTTTTGGCGGAAACTTGCCGCAAAGCGCGCTTGCCCCGGGACGCCTGGCAGTGGCCCTCGACGCGCCTCGAAGGCTTCACCTGCGAAGTTTTTTCCGAGTTCCACACCGCTTAAGCCCGCAGGCACACCACAATAAATCAACAGTCTGGTCTATACTTTTTAGTAATATTACTGTTGACGTAACCATAAAACCCGCCTATCTTGCATGCGAAGGAACGTATCAGGCCCGCGGTTTGCGGCCGGAAAGCCCTCCAATTGGCCATTCGGACCAGCCCCTCGCCCTATAATCACCGCGGGCCGGTAACCTTCTTTCCGCGTTCGAACACACCCCCGCCACGTTGCCTTCTCATCGCTCTTGCTTTCCTGGCCGCATCCGCTATCGCCGCTGCTACCGTCCGCGCCCAGCTCCAGCAGCCTTTCGTCTACACCACCGGCGGAGCCATCGCCATCCGCAACGATTCGACCGGCACTCTTATACCCACTTCCGCTTCCCCGCTCTCCGTCCTCGGCTTCCCCGCCGTCATTGACGCCAAAGGCCGCTTCCTCTTCGCCGCCGGCAACGACAGCATCCACATGTATCAAGTCGACGCCACCACCGGCAGCTACACCGAGGTGACCGGTTCGCCGTTCTTCTCCGGCAATAGCAACGGCCCCGTACTGCTCGCCACTGAGCCCACTGGCACTTACCTCGCCGTCGTCAATGCCACCGGGCTCAACCCCGGCGAAAGTAGTGTTGAATCTTTTCAAATCAACGCTACCGCCGAAACTCTGACTCCTGTCCTCGGTTCTTTCCTGGAACTGGTGTCCACTCCAGTCGGCGCGGCCGCGAATCCCACCCTCGGGAAATTTTTCGTCTACCTCGGACCGAATTCTTTCTCCACGAATCGCTTCTATCAACTGGATGGTGAACTTCTCACCTACACCATCGATCCCGTCACCGGGTTGCTCGGCAACCAGACCGGGGCGGAGGGTTCCACCAATCTCGGTCGTTCTTTCGGCGCCGATCCGCTGGGCCGCTTCGTCGTCACGGGGCAGGGCCAGCTCAGCGGCATCTTGCAAGTCACTTCCGCCGCCGGGGACGTGGGTCAGTTGAATGTTGGTGGCGCGGTTTTTCCTCAGGATATTTTGGTGGCTCCCGGCCAGCGTTTTGTCTACGCCACGCTTTTTTCCGCGCCCAACCGCGTCGTACACATTTACATCGTCGACACCACCACCTGGACTCTCACAGAATCACCCAGTTCCCCGCTGCCTGGATTCACTTCCGTCGCCAATTTTGTCGCTGACCCCACCGGCCAGTTCGTTTACCAAAGTACCGCGCCTGATCAAGTACGCGTTTATTCCGTCGACCTGGCCACTGGCTATCTCACCGAGATCGTCGGCTCGCCCTTCACCGCTCCCGGCTTGGGACTTCCCATAGCTTTCAGCGTCTCCGGCGCCATTCAGCCCGAAGTCGGTCCCGTCGCAACGCTCACTCCATCCACAGGCCTGACGTTCGCTAGCACTCTGGTGGGCACGCCCGACTTCGCGCAGATCGTCACCCTCTCAAGTACCGGCAATCAGGCCCTCAGCGTGGATTTCATTAAAGTCACGGGGCCAAATGCCGGGGACTTCACCGAAGCCGACAACTGCGGCGTACCCACCGTTCTCCAGCCCACCAATTCCTGCTTCATCTCGATTCTGTTTACGCCGTCAGCATCTGGCGGGCGTTTGGCACAACTCGACGTGGCCGATAACGCCCCCGGCAGCCCTCAATCTGTTCCCCTCACCGGCACGGGAGTAGGCGCTCCGCCGCCCGCTCCCACCATCACCTTTGTTCCCGGCACCATGAATTTCCCCTCCACCGTGCAAGGCTCCACCAGCTCCCCGCTCAGCGTCACTGTAACCAATCTCGGCAACGCGCCTCTGAATATTTCTTCGATCGCGCTCGGCGGCAGCAATCCCACGGATTTCTCCGCTCCTTCTGGCAACTGCATTGGCGCCGCCATCGCTCCCTCCGCGAGCTGCACCGCCACGGAATCCTTCACGCCGTCCGCCACCGGCCTGCGCCAGGCCACTCTCACCTTCACGGACAACGCCGCTGGTAGTCCGCATTCCATAAATGTAACCGGCACGGCAACCGCCGCCCCTCCTGCCGGTCCGGTCCTTCGCTTTTCGCCCAGCCCCATCGTCGTGCCGCCCACCACGCAAGGTTTAGCCAGCGTCCCCATCGGCGTCACCATCAACAACAGCGGCACCGCCCCCATGCACATCACCAATATTTCTGCCGGCGGCAACAGCCCGGTCGATTTCGTCAATTCGCTCGGCAATTGCAACACAGCAACTATCGCCCCCAGCGCCAGTTGCACCGTAACCTTCGTGTTTGCCCCTGTTTTTTCCGGCCCGCGCAGCGAATCGATCGTCGTCTCGGACGACGCCCCCGGCTCTCCGCAGGTTCTCAACATCGTTGGCAACGCCGATCCCGCCTTCACCATCACAGCCGGCTCTCTAACCGCCACCGTCACCGCCGGCCAAACCGCCACCTATACCCTGCAACTCACGCCCGGAGTCGACTACAACGGCGTCGTTTCCTTCACCTGCACCGGCGCACCCTTGGGAGCAAGCTGCAAAGCGCCGCCCACTGTCATCCTGAACATCGCCGCCCCGGCCACCTACTCGGTAACAGTCCCAACCAGTGGCAAATCCGCTGCCGTCGTAAACTTCAACACACGCAAATCGCCTCGCGCGCCGAATCTTCCTCTCGCACTGGCAGAAGAAATTTTAGCGCTCGTGTTTGTGGGTATGTTTTGTTTTTCAATTTTGCTGCTGAGTGAGCACGCAGCCGGCCAGCGGCTGCGCCCCAGCAGTTTGAATCTTGCAAATCATCAAGCCGCCTGCGCGCTTGCGGCGCTGCTACTCTTCGTCCCGATCATTTCTGCGATACAAGGATGCGGCGGCGCCAGCAGCGCACCCCTGCCGCAGGGAAACCAGGTGGTTACGCCCAGCGGCATATCCATCCTGGTCCTCACCCCCTCAGCCAACAGCAATTCCGGCAAAGCCCTGCAGCTCTCCCCCATCCAGCTAACCCTAATCGTCAATTAACAACCCGATTCGCAACAAAAAAAACCATCTGCCACGCGAAGTCAGCCACGCCGCGCAGAGATCTGTCCCGCCGTGCAGCGGGCGCCCTTCTATAACGCGTGCCCCACACTCGTTTCGTGAGTGTGGGTCCTTCTGTTTCTTTCTTCGTTCCTATTTTCTTGCCTTCGAGTGCCCCACGCGCCGCAGTTGCGTGTGGAGATTTTGTTCGACAAAGGCCTCAAACGCACCGCTGCCGATCCCGTTGGCCTACACTCATCGGTTCTGCACACCTTTAATTCCTTCACAAATTCACTTCAACCGTTTTCCGGCACACCCGCCGCGACCCGCATATCTTTAATCTCCAAAATCCGCCGCGGATATCCCCGCCTGCCCACCGCAAGCATCGCCAACCCCACCTGCTGAGTAGTCAAAATGTGATCCGGAAAAATCATCTTCAGCACCGGCAGCAGCGGCTTCCCGATCGTATAAAACACGTTGTAAAGCTTGGTTTTCGATTTCTCTCCGAAAAGCGGCTGAATGATCCCCGGCCGAAACATATACGCGGTGAACGGCAATCGTAGCAACGCATTTTCCGTTTTGCCCTTAACCCGCGCCCACATGCTTCGCCCGCGCTCCGAACTATCCGTGCCCGTGCCAGACACATAGATAAACGTCATCCGCGGATTCAGCCGGCAGAGCATCTCCGCCGCCGCCAAGGTAATTCCATACGTCATATGCTCGTAATCCGCCTCCGCCATTCCGCTGGAAGTCACGCCCAGGCAGAAAAAGCACGCATCAAATCCGGAAAGCTTTTCCGCGATGGCCTCGTAGTGCCACAGGTCCTGGTGCACCACTTCACGCAGCTTCGGATTTTGTGCGCCGGTGGCGCTGCGACCCACCGTCTGCACCATCTGCACATCCGGGGCAAGCAGGCATTCGCGCAGCACGCCCTGCCCGACCATTCCCGTCGCGCCAAATAGCAGAATGTTCATCTTTTGAATTTATTTCGAAGTCGAAATTCGGTACACCGTTCCAGCAGTATCGTCCGACACCAGCAGCGAACCGTCCGGCGTCACCGCCACCCCCACGGGCCGGCCATATACTTCGCTTTTGGCTGGATCCGGCACCAGTCCCGTCAGAAATGGCACCGGGTCGCCGCTCGGCTTTCCATTCTTGAACGGCACAAACACCACCTGGTACCCCGCGCGGGGAGTGCGATTCCACGATCCGTGTTCCGCCAGAAACGCCCCGCCGCGATAGCTCTCCGGGAATTGTTGCCCGTTATAAAAAGCAAATTGCAAGGGTGCGCGATGCGCGCCCAGCAGCACGTCCGGCACGATCGCTTTCGCCGTCAGGTCCGGCTTCTGCGGCTTCACTCGTGGGTCCACGTTGTTGCCGATGTAGCTGTACGGCCAGCCGTAAAATCCGCCATCCTTCACCGACGTAAAATAATCAGGCGGCAAATCGTTGCCCAGACCGTCGCGTTCATTCACGCTGGTCCACAAAACTCCGCTGCTCGGTTCGATAGCCAGACCCGTTGGATTGCGAATCCCCGTGGCGTACAGCCGCACGTTTTTCCCGTCCAGATCGCAAACGGTGATGGCCGCGCGCCGCGAGTCCCTTTCGATACTTATATTCGACTCCGACCCCACTCCCACCAGCAAATGTTTTCCATCCGGCAGCATCGCCAGCGATCGCGTGGAGTGTCCGCCCGTCGGCAGATCCATCAAGTGCTCCGCCTCGCCCTGCCGCTTGGAAGTCTTGGCGTCATACTTGAAGCGCAGCAACGCATCGGTGTCTCCGACATACACATAGTCATCGTGAAACGCGATGCCGTACGGTTCTTTCAATCCGCTGACAAACACCTCGTTCTGCTGCGCGCTGCCGGTGTGCTCAGGATCGCGCAGCACCACCACCTTGCCCCCCGCCATATCCGCCAGGAACACATCGCCATTCGGCGCCACCATCATCCATCGCGGCTGTTTGAAATCCGCCGCGTACACGTTAATTTTAAATCCCGCGGGCACCGTAGGCATGAATCCCTTCGGAGGTTTCGCTTCTTCCGCGGAATTGTTGACAGACTTGGATGCGAACGGCGCCGGCAACTCCGGCGTCTTACCGCTCGTAACTTGTGCGTACACCACGGGCGCCGGCACCAAGCCCATCACCACGCTCGCACCCAGAAGCTTGAATAAAACGAAACGCCTCCCTGCAAATCTCCGTCTCATGCCATCGTCTCCTGAAATGTCTATCAGCGGCGCCCAACGCCTGCCCCGTATGATGCCCGCATCCAACGGTAAGGTCCATTATTGAAAATCGCCGCAAGCACTTAACCGCCGCAAAAGCTCGTCAACCATCAGCCCTCTTCAATCTATCGCCAAAGCAAGGCTTGAACATTTAAGACACCATTCTAATCAGGATCAAGCCTCGTCGCAGCCGCCAGGCCCGGTCAAGTCGCGCCGCCAATACCATTTCTGTCCCAACGGCCAGCAGTATCCAGGGTAATTAACTTTTCATCCAATAAATACCGCTCAACGTAATATATAGGTCGGAAGGATCAGCCAACATGGCAAGCCCCTATATCGGAAAATCGGTCGCTATCGCTGTGGTTCTGGCGTTTTTTACGTGGACGGCAGTCCGCAGCCTGGGAGCGCGTCCCGCTGAGACGCCCAACGCAGCATTGTTTCCCAAGCCCGCGATAGACGCGCCGTTGGCCCGCGCTGCGAAATCGGACAGTGTGGTTTTCGCCGGCGGATGTTTCTGGGGCGTGCAGGCCGTGTTTGAACATGTCAAAGGCGTGAAATCCGCGACATCCGGCTACTCCGGTGGACACACGAAATCACCCGCCTACGAAGTCGTCAGCATGGGCGTTACTGGGCACGCCGAATCCGTGCAGGTAACTTATGACCCGTCGCAAATTACTTTCGGGCAACTGCTCATGGTGTACTTTTCCGTGGCCCACGATCCCACGCAACTGAATCGCCAGGGCCCCGACACCGGCTCGCAGTATCGTTCCGCGATTTTCTATTCCAACGACGAACAAAAGCGCATCACCGATGCGTACATTTCCCAACTCAATTCCGCTGCGGTTTATTCGCGCCCGATCGTCACGCAGGTTGCGGCCTTCGATGCTTTCTATCCGGCCGAGGAGTATCACCAGGATTATCTGAAGAAAAATCCCCGGAATCCTTACATCGTCGCCAACGATCTTCCCAAACTGGACCGCCTGCGCAAGGAATTTCCCGCACTCTATCGCTCCGAGTAATCCGGCTCGTGCGGCGGTTGGACTTGGAAGATGGCACCCGTGCCAGGTTTTTGAGTTCCTCTTTGTTATAGAATCTGGCGGAGGCTAACCATGAAAACTTTTCTGGGAACCGCAGTATTCCTTTTTGTCACCGCCATCGCCATCACGCCACAAGCCCGTAGCCAATCGAAACTCGTGACCGCCGACATCAAGAATGCCGAGGGCCGCAGCGTCGGCGCCGCCACACTTTCCAATGCCTCCAGGGGCGTAAAGATCAAACTCGACATCAAGGATCTGCCACCCGGCCAGCATTCCATTCACATTCACCAGGTCGCCAAGTGTGATCCGCCCGACTTTAAATCCGCTGGGCCGCACTTCGGCGGCGCGCACGCGGAGCATGAACATGGTGCTCCCGCCGGCGATATCCCGAATTTTTCATTGATCGTAGCCGCCGATGGCACTGCTCACGTCAGCGTTGTCGCTCCCAACGTCAGCATGGGCTCCGGCGGCAATTCCGTTTTCAGCAATGGTGGAACGTCCATCGTGATTCACGCCGCGACCGATCCCTCGGCGGCGGGCGCGCCTGCGCGTATCGCTTGCGGCATCATCACCAAGCCCGAATAGTTTCGCAAGAGTGGCGCGGAGCGGGCTTGCAAAAAAAGAGGGAGAGCAAAAGCTCTCCCTCTGCGGACAAAGTCCTTACCGCGATTTACTTTTTGCAACTGTTGCTGACCATGCTCACGTTTGTCACGTTCAAATGACCGTGCTCATTCGCATTGGGGTTGGTTTCATCCTTCACCTTCTCTTTCGCGCCGTGCATGTCCGCGTGCCACACCTTGCCGGTTACCGTAACAGTGTGTCCTACATGGCTGGACAGCTTGGTGCTCTTGGAATGCAACTCCCACGTGCTGCCGTCTTCGGCCATCAGGTCGTACTCACCCGATTTATCGCCGCTCGACAAGCAGCCCGTCAGCGTGCGTACGCTGTCGTTCTTTTTTTGCATGGAATCATCTTGCCCCGCGAAGCCCGCGCTCGGGATCATGGCCAGGCTGGATAGCGCGAGGAAACTTAGTGCTAACTTGGTCTTCATCGAATTGCCTCCTAGATTTTCAGTCAAGAGCGGATGGGCGAGGCCGCTCGATTACACTGCGGATTCTTTCACCCCCTTCGTATTGCGACCATACCCGAAACTACCTAGCTTGAGGCAGCGCCCAACTCATTGACAGCAGGTAGTTTGCAATAATGGATTCAGGAGAACCAGAATTGGCAAAAAGCAGTGCCGGGCTGCTGATGTATCGAAAGCGAGAGGGCCAGGTACAGGTGCTGCTGGTGCACCCCGGCGGACCTTTGTGGAAGAACAAGGATGGTGGCGCATGGTTTGTGCCGAAAGGCGAAATCAATCCTGGCGAGCAAGAACTAGCGGCCGCGCAAAGAGAATTCCAGGAGGAAACAGGGCTGGTCGCTACGGGAGAATTTTTGTCTCTCGGCACGGTGAAGCATAAGAGTGGCAAGAAAGTTGCGGCCTGGGCTTTCGAGGGAGATTGCGATCCCGCGGCGATCAAGAGCAACACTTTTGAAATGGAGTGGCCGCCGAAGTCCGGCAAAATGGCGCGATTCCCGGAAATTGATCGAGCGGATTTTTTCACACTGGAAGGGGCTCAAGAGAAGATGCATGTTGCGGAGTTTGAATTTGTGACTCGGCTGGCAGAGCAGTTATCACGTAAAGCATACTGAGAAAATCGCACGCGATCAGACACACAACACCCGCAGCAGTTGACCGACTAATTTCCGGCTGCGCCTTTTTGGACATTTTGAGGGTCGATCAAGGTAGGGTGTGATTCGTGCGCTTCTGGAACAGCGCCGATCTGTCGCATCAGCGCAAGCTGATCCCAATTATCCCAGCCTTCGACGATTTTCCCATTCGCAAATCGCACCATAGTCATTCCAGTGATGTGCACCTTGCGATGCGACGGGGGAATGCCTAAATCGCCGCCGGTGTGCGTCATGTTTGCCGACCAGCGCACCGCCACTTTGTCATCGCTCCCGAACACGTCTTCGACTGTAGTTTTAATGTCCGGGAAAGCTCCGCGGATACGTTGCGCGAATGTGATGAAGCCGGCGGGCCCGTGAACTTCCGTTTCGTGGCCGGCCTGGCCGAAGCCCGTGGCCGTTTCGTCCAGCAGCTCACGCACTGTTTCCATGCGTCCATGGTTCCAGATCTCTTCAAACCAACGCTTCATCAGGGCGGTGTTTTCTGTGGCGGACATGGTTGGACTCCTCAGCAAAAACGGTTGCAGCCTTTTTATAGAAAAAATCAGAAGGTGTCAATTAACGAATTCTTAAATAGAGGTTCACAGCGGCATGAATACCCGGGATTCGCCGGCGAGCTGTTCGCGGCAATTTTCGAGGTTGACTTGAACGAAACGGTTCGATATTACGTCCTGACGCGGGGTGCTTAACGGCGCACGCGAACCGTTAGATTGAGGAGGATTTATGGCAGAAAACGTTAGCGCAATTCCGAAGGGCTATCATTCCATTACTCCGGCACTGACCTGCAAAGGCGCTGCGAAGGCTATTGATTTCTACAAGCAAGCTTTTGGCGCCAAGGAAATAAGCCGGATGGAAATCCCGGGGGGAATGATCGGGCACGCCGAACTGCAAATTGGCGATTCCAAAATTTTCGTCAGCGATGAATTTCCGGGGATGGCGCAGGCACCGGACGCTAATGCCAAGACGCCGTCGAGCTACTTGTTCATTTACACCGACGACGTAGACAACGTTTATAACAAGGCGGTTTCCGCCGGCTGCACTTCAACGATGCCGCTGCAGAATCAATTCTGGGGTGATCGCTATGGCAAGGTTTCCGATCCCTTCGGCCATCACTGGGGTCTGGCGCAACATATCGAAGATGTTTCGCACGAAGAGATGGATCGCCGCGCCAAAGAATGGCAGGCGAATATGGCCAAGTCCGCCGGTGGCCACAATTAATCGGCCGCTGAGCTAAATTCGTGGCCCGACCGTGGTAAATTGTTTGTTCGGGATGCGCCCCTCGCCGGATGATCAGCGTGGGGCGCATTTTTATTGCGTTCCACCAAAGGTTGGCCCGCTTTATCCATTGCGGCGGCGAGCCCTGCGCTTTTGAAGTTTTGGTTTGCCCAGGGATTCGCGGGTCTTTTTGGGAAGCTTGGCCACTACCAGATCGTAAGCTTCGCGAGGCAGCCTGGAGAGTTCGGCGGAAGTCATCGCATCTTTGGTTTCGAGCGCCACCCACTTGGCGCGCGCCAGATATGGCGCGGGAATAATATTCTGGCGTTCGATCAGTTCAAAATAGGATTCTGGCGAAGTTTTAAAGGAAAGCCAAACGGGTGCGGGTTCCAGCACCGATAGAGCAAACATCTTTCCGCCAACTTTGAAAGTCAGGTCGTCGCCCCAGATGACGTGTTCCGTCGCGGACGGAAACGAAAGGCAGAGATCGCGAACCCAGCTGGCATCCATGCGCTCACCCTAGCCGAAATTATGGGAGTCGCAAACCTCTTCAGTTTGACAAGTCGACAAGACGGACATGTCTAAGACTGTCTACACACATATATGAAAAACATTACCGCGAAGTTGTGATTGGTACCGCGGCTCGTCTCGCCCATGATCATCCCAGCGCGAAACGGCAGGGTAAGAAGCCGGTCCGTTAAATCCTGGAATAAGAAAGAAGGTATTCATGAACATGGACAACGACAATAAAGTATCGGGAGCTCCGGAAGACGGTTTTACCGCAGCAATCGAAGCCAAAACTTCGCAGATTCCCTCCAGCGCGTATTTAGCCGCGGCTCTGGTGTCGATAGCGACGTCCGCAATATTCAAGGCTTCCGGCAAGGATCACGCGGCACTCTTCGTGGGCCAATGGGCAGCGCCGTTTTTGCTGCTGGGGATTTACAACAAAATGGTCAAGCAACACGGCTCCGACGCGGAATCTAAGGCGCGCGGTTCCAGAGCTCGGCAAGGTTCTGAAGGCTTCAGGACAGCAGTAGCGGCAACAGCCTAGCCCATTCTGAAAGTTCTAACGCACTGAGGAAGCGGCCCGCCAGAACTCTGGTGGGCCGCTTTGTTAGGTGGTCTCAGGTCAAGATTTGGTGAGGATTTTGTATTGAGCCGACGTTAGCGGAACGACTGACAGGCGGCCCTGGCGAACCAGCGGGGAATCTTCGAATAACGAATCGGCTTTCATCTCGGCAAGAGAGACTGGCTTGCTGATGGGTTTGCCGGCCTTGATGGTGATTACCGGAACCTTGGGGTCGGCATTGTTGACGGAAACGACGGAGGCCGTACCGACCGCGCTCTTGATGTCCCCCGTTTCGTAGATAACTAATTTTGTGCCGGGTTTCATCTCGCGAAGATTTCTGAGCGCAACGGGATTGGAGACACCATCCCATTCGGTAACGGAGTCGCGCTGCAAATCAGCGAAGCTGTAACTGGTCGGTTCGGTTTTGAGCAGGTAATAGTCGGATGGCATCGCGTTACCTCTGATCCTTGCAATCTAGCGCAGGTCGCGGATGATTTCACGCGCGGCGTTGGCGCCGGACGCGCCAGTGAGCCCATTCCCGGGGTGCGTTCCAGAGCCGCAAAGAAATAGTCCGCGAATGGGCGTTTTGTAACGCGCCCAATCGAGCACCGGGCGCATGGTAAAAAGCTGATCGAGCGCCAGTTCACCATGGAAGATGTGGCCACCGGTGAAGCCGTAGGTGGTTTCAAGGTCCTGCGGCGTGATTACCTGTGAAGCTTCGACCAGCCCGGCAAAATTTGGCGAATACTCATTGATGGTTTTAATGACCGCGTCGCCTAGTTCTTTACCGCGAGAATCCCACGTGCCATTTTTCAGTTTATAAGGAGCGAACTGCACGTAAGCGGAAAGAACGTGCTTGCCTGGGGGCGCGAGAGACGGGTCGAGAACCGTCGGGATGGTGAGATCCAGATACGGTGCCGCGGAGAACTCGCCATATTTGGAGCCGTCGAAAGCACGCTCAAGATAATCGATTTCAGGGCCGATGTGAATACGGCCGGAAAGCGCCTGGCGGAAGCCGTCCGGTCCCACAGTGCCGGCGAGCGAAGGAAAGCCGGGAAGATCACCCAGCGCGAAATTAACCTTGGCGACGGTACCGTTGGCGCGAATGTTACGGATGCGCAACGCGAAAGTGGGATCAAGCTGAGAAGGATCCATGAGCTGAAAAAATGTGCGCTTGGGGTCAACGCCCGAGACCACTGCTTCGACGGAGATTTCTTCGCCGTCGGCGAGCACGACGCCGGTTGCTGCGCCGTCTTTGATGCGGATGTGGCGTACTTCCGCATCGGTGCGAATTTCTACGCCGGCCTGCTTGGCGGATTCACCTAGAGCGTGGGTGAAGGCGCCGAGCCCACCGCGAGAAAAAGTCGCCGAGCCGACGGGATTGGCATCCGCTGCGGCGCGAAGCAGAAGTACCGCCGTAGAACCCGCGGACCAAGGCCCCAGCGCGGTACCAAAGATGCCGCGCGCCGCGATTACGGCACGCAGCAATTCCGTTTCGAAAAATTCCGCGACAAAATCCGCGACGGCCATGGGGCCCCAGCGCAGGAGATCGAACGTGCCGTACTTGCCGAGGCCGCGAATGCCGCGTCCGGTCTTCAGCAGATTCCACAAGTCTTCGGGCGATGGTTTGTCAATGGAAGGAGGCGTTATGGAAGACAGTTGCCCGAAAACGGCGGAGAGCTTGTGCAGAGAGGCGGCGAATTGCGTGTACTTCGCTGCGTCCTTCGCGGATAGCCGCGCAATCCCGCCGGCGGTTTTGGCGTGGTCCTCGTAGAAGAGCAAAGACTGGCCGTTTAGATTGGGCGCGAACACGCGCGGATCGGGACGCAGGATTTCGCAATCGAATTTTTCAACCTGCAGATCGCGCGCAACGTCAGGCCGTAAAGGGCCAAGCGTGTGGGAAAGCGTGGAGGCGCGAAATCCAGGGTGAAATTTTTCCGTGACGGCTCCGCCGCCGACAAATTCCCGGCGCTCCAGAACCAGCGGCTTGAATCCGCCCTTGGCTAGATAAAACGCGGCAACGAGCGCGTTGTGTCCGCCACCGATAAAAACTACGCGCTGTCCGATGGGCATGGTCAGCTGGACTCTTTGGCGGAACGAGCGGGCGCAGATGCGACCGGCTCACGTGCGGCTTGCGCGCCATTCGATTGCCGCTGCATAGCCGGCTTTTTCCATTCCTTGAGGATGACCTGGCTGGCGATGCGGCCATTGGCGCCCATAATGCCGCCACCGGGATGCGTGGCGGATCCGCACATATAAAGGTTATCAACGGGGGTGCGGTAGTAGGCCCAGCCGGCCACGGGACGCAGGAAGAACAATTGTTCGAGTGAAAGTTCGCCCTGGAAGATATTGCCCTGGGTTAGGCCGAACTCGCGTTCGAGATCGAGGGGTGTGAGAATCTGGCGGCCGATGATGATTTTTTTAATGTTCGGGGCGTATTCGGAAATGGTGTCGATGACGTTGTCGCCGAAGGCTTCACGCTGGTCGTCCCAGGTGCCTTCGGCAAGTTTGTAGGGCGCGTATTGTACGAAGCAGGAAAGCACGTGTTTGCCAGCGGGCGCGACGCTGGGATCGGTGAGGCTCGGAATGACCATATCGATGTAAGGGCGGCGTGAATAGTGGCCGTACTTGGCGTCGTCGTAGGCGCGTTCCATGTATTCCATGCTAGGGGAAATGGAAATTGCGCCGCGAAGGTGCGCGCCTTCGCCGGGAATGGAAGTGAATTCCGGCAAGGCATCGAGCGCGATGTTTACTTTGCCGGAGGAGCCGCGGAATTTGTAGCGACGCACGCCTTCGAGGAAATCTGAGGGAAGCTCGGAAGGCTCGAGGAATTTTTCGAAGGTGAGATGCGGATCCACGCTGGAAGAAACCACGTTGGCGCTGATTTCTTCACCGGATTGCAGGACGACGCCTGCGGCTCGGCCATTTTTGACGACAATTTTTCCGACGGGGGCCTTGGTGCGAATTTCCACGCCGGCTTCACGAGCGGCCGCGGCGATGGCGTTGGAGATTGCTCCCGTGCCGCCGCGGCTGAAACCCCACGAGCGAAACGCGCCGTCAATTTCGCCCATGTAGTGGTGAAGAAGGACGTAAGCAGTGCCCGGAGAGCGGATACCAAGAAAGGTGCCGATGATTCCGGACGCGGACATGGTGGCTTTGAGCACGTCGGTTTTAAACCACTGGTCGAGAAAATCCGCGGAGCTCATGGTCATGAGCTGGATCAGGGTGTAACGCTCATCGGAGGATAATTCGCGGAAGCGCTGCATCATGAAGTGGAGCTGCTTCAGATCGCGCGGATTAAGCGTGGTGGGATCCGGCGGGATCATGGAGAGCATGGGCTTCACGAAGCGGCACATGGGCGTCATCATCTTGGAAAATTCGTCGTAGGCTTCGGCGTCCACGCGGGAGTGGCGGCGAATTTCGCGGATGGATTTGGCGTGATCGTTCATGCGCCAGAGGTGATTGCCATCGGGCATGGGCGAAAAGGTGCCGTCTAGCGGCAGAATTTCCAGACCGTGCCGCGGAAGATCGAGTTCACGAATAATTTCGGGGCGCAACAGGGAGACAACGTAGGAGCACTCGGAAAATAAAAAGCCGGGGATGATTTCTTCGGTGACCGCGGCGCCGCCCAACACGTGGCGGCGCTCGAGAACCAATACTTTTTTGCCGGCCTTGCCCAGGTAGGCGGCGTTGACTAGTCCATTGTGACCGCCACCGATGACGATCACGTCGTAATGCTGCATCATTTTGCGAGAGCTCCGTTACGCACAAGCGCGAGGAATCGACAAAAAGCGATTGCAAAGCGCGCACTGCAATTTCAAGAGGGGCGAATAATCAGAAGGCATTCTACTGGCAGTGGGAAGGCTTCACAAGTACGGGGGCGCGCGGTTTGGGGCTCGCGTATACTGCCAAACGAGTTCGGCGCCAGCGGAGAAACGTTTCGATGAAAATAATTTCGCTCAATGTGGGGCTTCCGCGGGAGGTTACCTGGCACGGT
Organism: Acidobacteriota bacterium; assembly: GCA_030774335.1. Taxonomy (GTDB): domain Bacteria; phylum Acidobacteriota; class Terriglobia; order Acidiferrales; family UBA7541; genus Acidiferrum. Next base: position 20,188 of record JALYLI010000054.1, read on the forward strand.
CATTTGGTGGAAACGGGCATTTTTAAAGCGCCGGTGCCGGATCGCGTGATGTTGCGCAAGTTGAATCTCGACGGCGACCGGCAAGCGGATCTGACCGTACACGGCGGGGAGTACAAGGCGGTGTATTGCTACCCGGTGGAACATTACGAGTACTGGAAAAAAGAACTGCCGGGCCGCGATTTGCCGATGGGCACCTTTGGAGAAAATTTTACGACCCAAGGTTTGCTGGAGGATTCGGTACATCTTGGGGATCGATTTTCCGTTGGTTCCGCTGAAGTGGTGATCACGCAGCCGCGTTTGCCTTGCTACAAATTAGGAGTGCGGTTTCAGGCGGATGATATGGTGAAGAGGTTTCTGGCTAGCCGGCGGAGTGGATTTTATCTGGCGGTGACGCGAGAAGGTATGGTTGGCGCCGCAGACGAGATCAAGGAAATTTCTCGCGACAAGAATCAAGTATCGATTGCCGACATTGTTCGGCTGTATGTGACGAAGAACCTCGGCGAAGCTGACGCCGAGGTGGTGCGTCGCGCGTTGGAGGTGGCGTCATTCCCGGAGAACTGGAAGGAAGAGTTTGCCGAGCGGCTCGAACGATAACCTCCATTTCGTTACTGCGCTTGCGAGACCAGCGAATTCGTACCTATAATTCGAGGGCTTCAGAAGCAGGTTTTGTTTCCGTCGCGTGCTGGGAATACTGGAGGGATTGTGCCGGTTGGAACTGCGTTTCATGAAAGAACGCTGGCGCTGTGCGAAAGCCTGAATTATCGCGAGTGGTCGGGCTACTACACGGTGAGCGTGTATGAAATGCATCACGAGCATGAGTACAACGCCATCCGCAATTCCGCGGCGCTGATCGATATTTCTCCCTTATTCAAATACAAGGTATCCGGGCGCGATGCCACCAAACTGGTGAACCGCGTGATCTCGCGGGATATCAATAAAGTGGCCGTAGACCAGGTGATTTATTGTTGCTGGTGCGATCCCGACGGGAAAGTAATTGACGATGGCACGATTACTCGGCTGGGAGAAAACGAGTACCGTTGGACGGCAGCGGATCCGAGTTTGCGCTGGTTTCAGCAAAACGCTCTGGGCCTGGATGTAAGAATCGACGACATCACCGAGCAGGTGGCGGCTTTGGCGCTGCAAGGGCCGACTTCCGGCCGACTGCTGAACGCAGTGGCGGAAGCGAACATCACCAACCTGAAATATTTTCGCGTGACCCACGGAAAAATCGACGGGGTGCCCGTGGATATTTCACGCACGGGATATACGGGTGACCTGGGATTTGAAATCTGGATGCCGTGGAAAGACGCGGTGACGGTGTGGGACGCGTTGAACAGCAAGGGTAAGGCGTTTGATATTCATCCGGCGGGAATGATCGCGTTGGACATTTCGCGTATCGAGGCGGGATTGATTTTGATTGAGGTGGACTACACCTCCAGCAAAAAAGCGCTGATTGACGCGCAAAGATTTTCTCCGGCGGAAATCGGGCTGGGCAAGCTGGTGGATTTGAAGAAGGAAACTTTTGTGGGGCGAGAAGCGCTGGCGCGCGAGGCCAAAAAGGGAGCGGAGCGCGCGCTCGTGGGACTGGAAATCAACTGGAACGAAGTGGAAGCGCTTTACGACAAAATGGGCATGGCGCCGCAGGTGCCGAGCATGGCTTCGCGTGTGCCGGTGCCGGTGTATCGAGGCGGGCGAGTGGTAGGCAAGGCCACATCCACTACGTGGTCGCCGACGTTGAAAAAAATGATCGCGCTGGCATGTGTAAGTCGCGAACACTCTGCCGTTGGGACTACGCTCAATATTGAAATGACCGTGGAGGCGGTGCGCCACACCGTTTCCGCTAAAATTGTGGCGACGCCTTTTTTCAATCCGGCGCGAAAAATGGCTGTGCCTATTATTTAAAGCAAGAATCGGGTGCCACGCGGCGCAGTGCCCTGCTGATTTTCTTCTCGCGGCAATTGCTCATTCATTCAGGCGATTATATTTTTTAAGCACGGCGCGGAGGCGATCGTGCGGCAAGGCGATGACCTTGTGATTTTCGATGCCGGTCATGGTTTCGGCGGCAATCATGGCGTTGATGATGGCTTCTTCAGTAGCCTGCACGGTGGCGGCAAAGAGCGGCTCAATTTTTTCGTTGGGCAACATTTTTAAGTCGACGACTTTGTCGGCGAAGGCGGCGCCGAGATTGGCGGTAGAGAAAGCGATAAAAATATCGCCGGAGCCGTTGCCGGAGATACTTCCGTCGCGTCCCAGACCCAGGGTGACGCGATGAGCGACGCGCTTCAACTGGTGCGCGAGCAGCGGCGCGTCTGTCGCAACTACCACAATGATGGAGCCGCGGTCCGAATCGCTGAATGAAGCGGAGGCGTAGGCACGCTCGTCGGGAATTTCCTGGCCGACCGGGACACCGGCGACGCGCAGATCCGGCCTCCTGCCATAGTTGCATTGCACCAGCACGCCTACCGTGTAGCCGCCGAATTTTTCTTGGAGTTTGCGCGACGATGTGCCGATGCCGCCTTTGAATTCATTGCAAATCATTCCGGTGCCGCCGCCGACGCTGCCTTCCGACACCGCTCCAGAAGATGCCGAATCGATGGCGTGAAAGGCGTCGGCAGGCTTCACGTGAAAACCATTGATGTCATTGAGCCAGCCGTCCCACGTCTCCGCGACGACCGGAAGCGACCACCAGTAGCCAGCGGGGTCGGGTTGGCCGTGAGCGACACGCCACTGGATGACGGCGTCGCGCACCACGCCGACGCTGTGCGTGTTGGTGATCATTACCGGGCCTTCCAGAAAGCCGGACTCTTCCACCCAGGTGGTGCCGGTCATTTCGCCGTTGCCGTTTTCGGTGAACCATGCGGCGAAGACGGGGTTGCTCATGGACTCTTTACCGCGCGGCAGAACGGCGGTTACGCCGGTGCGCACAGGGCCCTGGCCAATTTTTAGTTTTCCTTCACCGGAGATGAGTGTGGTGTGGCCGACGGAAACGCCGGCCACGTCGGTGATGGCGTTGAGTGGGCCCGGCGTGCCATCGAAGGGAACGCCGAGATCACGGGCGCGCGGTTTAGCGTTGTTTTTTCGCTGAGTGCTTTCTTGAGCCCGCGTTGATGCCATAAAAAACAAAACAGTAATGATTAGGGATGTTAAGACTCTGGAATGATTGCGCATGTCTGATAGTCGTCTCCGAAAGCCACGAACGCACAGTAAAGCAACATCAGCCGAAAGAGAAGTGTGATCACTGTTTGGCGTTGGGCAAGTTGCAGGGACAAGACTTGATCAGGCTTGGAAAACTTTTGCGAGAGCCGATTGAAGCGCCGCGGCGATGATTGCCGATTCCCCGGCGGAAAGAATAAATGGTGGAGCGAGGAGAAGGTGATCGCCGCGCAAGCCATCCACGCAGCCCTGCGTGGGATAGGTGAGGACGCCTTCTTCCATCGCGGCCTGCCGTATTCGTTCAGCAATATTCTCCGAGGGCGGAAAGGCTTCGCGAGTGCTTTTGTCTTTGACGAACTCGATGCCGAGGAGCAGGCCGAGCCCGCGGATGTCGCCGACGTGGGGATGAAGGAGCAGCGGCGCTAAGTTTTCGCGCAGAGTTTTTGAAATGGGATCTACGCGTTCGAACAGTTGGTGAGCTTCCAGGTAATCGAGAACCGCGTTACCTGCCGCGGTAGCGACCGGATGCGATTGGTAAGTGAAACCGTGTTGGAAGATTCCCGAGCCGCGCTCGAAAGCTGAGGCCACACGCTGTGAAATTAGCACCGCGCCGAGAGGCGCGTAACCACTGGCAATTCCCTTCCCTACCAGAATGATGTCCGGCTCCGAACTCTCCGAGTGCCAGTGCTGAATGGCACTCTCCGAGTGCCAGTGCTGAATGGCGAACGACTTTCCGGTGCGACCCATGCCGGACATAATTTCATCAGCGATCATGAGGATTTTATGTTGGCGACAAATCTCCGCGATGCGCGCGACGTATCCTTCGGCGGGAACGGCAGCGCCGAGAGTGGCGCCGACGACCGGCTCAAAAATAAAAGCGGCGGAAGTGTGGCCTGATGGGCCGCGAAGAAATTTATCGAGATCGTTCGCGCACGCAATGCCGTAGTCCTTTTCTGACCGATTCGCGGGGCGGCGATAGGGGAAGCATGGCTCTATGTGACCCCATTCGGGAAGCAACGGTTGATAGGCAGCGCGGCGGGCCACGTTGCCGCTTACCGCCATGGCGCCTAGAGTGCTGCCGTGATAACTCTGGCGCCGCGAAATTACCCCGAAGCGTTGAGGTGCGTCGGTTTCGAGATGAAATTGCCGCGCCAACTTGATGGCGGTTTCGGTCGCTTCTGACCCGCCGGAGGTGAAATAGACGCGGCCGCCAGCGTGGAAATTCGGCGGCGCGAACTGCAGAAGCCGGGCTGCGAGTTTTTCGGCAGCAGCGCTATGGAACTGCGTGGTATGCACGAAAGCCAACTGTGACGATTGCTCGGCCATGGCGCGGCCGATTTCCGCAACACCGTGACCAATATTTACTACGGCGGCCTGGCCGGAGGCGTCGAGAAAACGCCGGCCTTCGGCAGAAATAATCCAACAACCTTCGCCGCGGACGGCTACGGGATAATTTTTGCGAAAATTTCGCGGAAAGAGACTAGACATGTGGCTCGAGAAGAAATTGTAACAGAGTGAAGGAGTGACAGAAGGCCGGCGGAACAACGAGTTGTGCTACGCTGGCGGCATTTTATGGCTTGATAGCGTGCCAAAAACATCCTAATGTCTCGCGAGCGGGGCGGTGTGACGGAAAATTCCAGCGGTCTTGTTCGCACCATCGGCCGTTGGAGCCTGGCGGCGCTGATCGTCAACTCCGTGATCGGCGGAGGCGTTTTTGGCTTGCCTAGTGTGGTGGCTGGGCGGCTGGGAAAATATGGTCCGCTGGCTTACCTGGTTGCGGCGGCGGGAATCGCGCTGATCGCGGCGTGCCTGAGCGAAGTGGCTTCACAATTTCGCGAGACGGGCGGCCCCTATCTTTACGCGCGGACGGCGCTGGGACGATTCTGGGGAATTCAGATCGCGTGGATGACCTGGCTGGCGCGCTTGACGGCGGCATCGGGGACCGCCAATCTTTTTGCCACTTACCTGGCGGAGTTCAGCCCGCGCGCGGTGCGCCCCTTTTATCGCGCGACGATTCTGGCATTGCTGATCGGCGTACTGGCGATAATTAATTATCGCGGAGTACGTTCGGCGACGCGGGTCAGCGATTTTCTTACCAGTGCGAAAATAATTTTGCTATTGGTGTTCATTGGCGCCGGGCTGGGCTGGCTGATGATGCATGGAGCGGTAACGCCCGCGCCTTTGCCACACCCCATCACCTCGCAGGACTGGCTGGCGGTAATCCTGGTGCTGGTGTTTGCGTATGGCGGATTCGAAGCGGTGTTTTTCGCCACGGGAGAGACGCGCGATCCGCGGCGCGATTCAGCGGCGGCACTTTTTTACGCCCTGGCGCTGGTTACGGTGATTTACACGCTGGTGCAAGTGGTGATCAACGGGACGCTGGCAAATCCGGCGGGCACGGAGCGTCCTTTGGCCGAAGCGGCGCGACAAATTTTTGGAAGCGGCGCGGCGGCGGCCATTGCGGCGGGCGCACTGGTATCCATTTATGGTTACCTGGGCGCGAATATGCTGCACACGCCGCGTTTGACGTTTGCACTGGCGGAGCGCGGCGATTTTCCGCGATTTTTCGCCGCGGTGCATCCCAGATTCCGCACTCCCCACGTTTCCATCGTGGCGTATACCGTGATGCTGTTGGCTTTTACGCTGGCGGGTAATTTTCGATGGAACATCACGCTCTCGGCGGTGGCGAGGTTACTGACCTATTCGTCTTTCGCGGTGGCGCTGCTGGTGTTGCGGCGCAAGCAGCCGGGCGCTGATGCGTTTCGGCTGCCTGCCGGAACGCTGATCGCTACGCTGACGTTGATTTTTTGCGTGGTGCTATTTTCACAGACGCCCATGAGTAACTTGACGGTGGTGCTGGTGACGGTGGCGATTGCCACGGTGAATTGGCTGGTGGTGCGCAAAAACGTTTCCGCTGCGGGCGCCGTCCAATAGGCCAAATTGGTGGCGCTTGTTTTTGAGGCATATAAAGACGCGCTGCGGCCGGACGCCTGCATCAGAGTCTGCCAAGCGGCCCGCTTACCCTCCGATCTGCTCGCAGCATCTTGGAATCGCCCACGAATCGTGACACTATCCAACGTCCCGCGAAGTGATTCCTATGCAGTGTAAGAGGAGAACGCATGAGACGAGCGATGTTGCCTGGTGGATTTTTTCTTTTTGTTTTAAGCGCGACATGCGTTACGGGACTTGCGCAAGAATCCGGCGTCAAACGGCCCATCACCTTTGACGACTTAATCCACCTTCACCGCGTGGCGTCGCCAACAGTTTCGCCCGACGGCAAATGGGTGGCGTACGCAGTGTCCACTCCGGATATGGAGGCCAACCGTAACGCCGGCAACATCTGGATGGTGCCTGCGGCGGGCGGGACGGCGGTTCAACTCACACAAAGCGGACATGACTCCGCTCCGGCATGGTCGCCGGACAGCAAAACACTGGCGTTCATTTCGTCGCGCGATGGCAATTCGCAGGTGTACGTGCTTTCGATGGAGGGCGGCGAGAGCCACGCGATTACGCATCTTTCCAGCGGCGCAGACATGGTGAAGTGGTCGCCGGACGGCGGCACCATCGCGTTCACGTCTTCGGTATATGTGGATTGCAAGGACGACGCGTGCAACAGCGCGCGCGACGCGGCGAAAGAAAAAAACAAAGTGAAGGCTCATGTTGCCGAGCAACTGCTGTATCGCCACTGGACGCACTGGTCGGAAGGAAAGCGCAGCCACCTATTCGTCACGGCGGCAGATGGAAGCGGCACTCCACGAGACCTGACCGCGGGCGCGAATTATGATGTTCCCCCCGATGAGCGCGGCGGGCCGGAAGACATAAATTTTTCGCCGGACGGCAAAGAAATCTGTTTTACCGCCGTGGCCGGCAAAGTGGAAGCCATCAGCACCAATGGAGAAATATTTCTGGCGCCCGTGGCGGGCGGCGAAGTGAAAAAGATCACCGAGAACCCGGGGTTTGACGGCAACCCGGTGTATTCGCGGGACGGAAATTACATCGCGTACCATGCGCAACTGGTGGCGGGAAATGAATCCGACCGCTGGCGGGTGATGCTGTACGACCGCAAAAGCGGCAAGAGCGAAAATCTGAGCGAGAAATTCGACCGCAGCGCGCAGGAGCTGGCGTGGTCGCCAGACAGCAAGACCATTTACTTCACGGCGGAAAACGAAACGCTGTCGCCAGTTTACTCCCTGAGCGCACGGGCGGGCGCGGAACCTAAGAAGATTGTTGGCGAAGGATTTAACTCGGGAATTTCGCTGAGCGCGGACGGAAAAGCAATGGCGTTCGCACGCACCAGCCTGACCATGCCTGCGGAAGTATTCGTGGCCAGCGGGGACGGAACGAACGCGAAGCAAGTGACGCACCACAACGATGCCTTGCTCGCGAAACTGGAACTGAACGCGCCGGAAACATTCTGGTACGAAGGCGCGGCGGGCTCGAAGGTGCAAGCGATGTTGATTCGCCCGCCAAATTTCGACGCCGCGAAAAAATATCCGGTGCTGGTGCTGCTGCATGGCGGACCGCAGACAATGTGGACGAACGCGTGGGGTTACCGCTGGAACCCGCAGGTATTTTCGGCGCAGGGCTACGTCACGCTGATGATCAACCGGCACGGATCCACCGGTTACGGGCAGAAGTTTACCGACGAAATCACCAATGACTGGGGCGGCCAGCCGTACACGGATGTGATGAAGGGCGTGGACTACACGCTGGCAAATTATAAATTCGCGGACGGGTCGCGCATGGCGGCAGCGGGCGGATCGTACGGCGGGTTTTTAGCCAACTGGATTGCCACGCATACGGGGCGCTTCAAAGCGATCATCAGCCACGCGGGCGTTTACGATCAGCCGGCGATGTACGCGACGGAAGAGCTGTGGTTTGCGGAACACGATATGCAGGGAACGCCGTGGGGCAATCCGGAGAGCTACAAAAAATGGTCTCCGATGACGTATGCGGGAGATTTGGGAAAATACAAGACGCCCACACTGGTGATCGCGGGCGAAAATGATTACCGTGTGCCGTACACGCAATCGCTGGAATTCTTCAGCGCGCTGCAGCGTCAGGGGGTAACCTCGAAGCTGGTGGTGTTCCCCGACGAAGGCCATTGGGTGCTGAAGCCGCAGAATGCGCAATTCTGGTACAAGACGTTTTCAGATTGGCTGGCGGTCTATCTGAAGTAGCGATCACTCAAGCAGTACACAATTTTTGAAAAGCATGGCGCGCGAAGCGAAACAGGTAGTGGATCAGAACTGCGGATACGATCAGCAAGCCGCCCACAACAATGGTGGCAGCCAGCGGATGAGCGGTGGCCATCCAGGTGAGCCAGACGGCCAGCAGGTCTTCCGCAAAACTTAAAGTCCAATTGCTGAAGGGCTCCGGGCTGGCGTTGATGGCCGCGCGCGTGGAGGCCTTGGCGCCATGCGATGTGAGCGCCACACCCCCCGCCAGCAGTGCCGCACCCCAGCGCCATTCCGGCGCTACCGCCCCGGTGGAAGCGTAAGCCAGCAGCGCCGCGGCAGGCGGACGAATGAACGTGTGAACGGCGTCCCAAATCGTATCGACGTACGGGACCTTGTCGGCAAAAAATTCGACGAAGTAGAGAATTGCAGCGATGCCGAGCACCCAGGAATTAGCAACGACCTGCAGCGGTTGCTGCAGATGGATGACATGCAAGCGTTGGAGAAGGCCAAGAGTGACGATGGTGGCATAGAGGTTGAGACCTGACGAAAAGCCAGTTCCGAGGACAGCACCGAGCGCGGTGAAAACGTTCACGACCGTAGTTCTCAGTCTAGCAAGATGCGCGGGGTGCCAATAAAAAAGCTGGCCCGGGAGGGCCAGCTTGATGGACAGCTACAAAAAAATAATTAACGATCAGAAATTACAGCGAGCCAGCGCCACGAGCTTTGTCGCGACGAGCATCTTCGTCGCGCTGCGCGGCGTTGTCATCGGAAAACGAGCTACCGAATTCATCCACCTGGCGCTCGGCTTCATCCCTGGCAATTCCGTAGCGCTCCTGAACCAGTCCGACGAGCTGATCCTTTTTACCACTCAAAGTGGTCATATCGTTGTCGGTGAACTTTCCCCACTTGGATTTGGCTTTACCCGAGTACTGCTTCCATTTGCCTTCAATTTGATCCCAATTCATCGTGGTCTCCTTAGGTTCTTTCATCTTTACCAAGGAACTACTCAAGGGCCTATCTCAACACGTGGTTTGAGATCAGGGTATACAGCAATTGGCTGATCTTTTGGCTGCAAGGACGTGTACCAAATTTTGACCTGCCGGCGCCAAAGCATCCTACACGATGCAAACGCGGAGCCTAAGGGGTTATGGGTATGGAGCCTTAGAGCCTGATCACGTACAAAGGTCTCGACTCGCCGGCGTCCGTGTTGGACCTGGTAGTTTCAGGCACACGTGAGCAAAGGTCCCCGTAATTACTATTCCATCGGACCGGGGTCTGATCCATCAGGCCAGCGAACCGGAGGGCAAATGAATGGAAGAATGTTGCTGGGTGTGGTCTTGATCGCGATAGGCGTAATTGCGCTGGTATACCAGGGCTTTACGTATACCACTCAGAAAAAGGTCCTGGACATCGGGCCAATTCAGGCTACCAAGGAAGAGCATCATTCGATTCCGGTCCCGCCGGTAATTGGCGTTATCGCGTTGATAAGCGGCGTGGCGGTTCTGGCCCTTGGCCGCGGCAAGTAACCTAAAGTCTTAATGGAGGAACACAAAGTGAAAAAGTGGACAGTGGTATTGGCTGGAATGCTGGCGTTCTCGACTTTGGCGGTCGCGAAATCGAGCGAGAAAGATGAACGAGAACGGCTGGAGAATTCCGGCAAAGTAATCCAGGAAATTTTGAATGTTCCCGACGATATCCCGCAGGATTTGCTGGACAAGGCGCGTTGCGTAGTGGTGCTGCCTTCGGTGCTGAAGGCTGCTTTCGTGGTGGGCGGCAGTTACGGCCGTGGAGTGATGGTATGCCGAACGGACAAGAATTTTTCTGGTCCCTGGGGCGCGCCGGCGATGTATGCATTGGAAGGCGGGAGCTTCGGATTCCAGATCGGCGGCGAAGCCACCGACTTCGTGATCCTGATCATGAATGACCGTGGCATGGACAGCTTGCTACACAGCAAAGTGAAACTCGGCGGCGACGCCAGTGTGGCTGCAGGCCCGAAGGGCCGCAGTGCGTCCGCGGAATCCGACGCGTACATGCGCGCGGAAATGTTGAGCTATTCTCGCGCGCGCGGCGCGTTCGCCGGCATATCGCTGGAAGGCACCACGTTGCGACCTGATAAAGACGCCAATGAGCGCCTGTACGGCAAGGGTGTGACCGCAGCCTCCATCGTGATGGAAAAGAAGGTGGAAGCGCCGGAAGCCGCGCATACATTGATCTCCGCGCTGCAGCATTCTTCGCCGGCCTTGAAACCCTAAGTTGTTTGTTTGAACAGTACATAAACGTCAGGGGGCGGAGACAAGTCTCCGCCCTTTTGTTGTGTTTTTATTGCCCAAGTTTGTCCGAGGTCCCGCGACCATGGCGCTGAAGAAGCTCTTCATGGTTCGATAAGCTACAAAACTTCACTACAAAACCTCTGCTTTGCTAGTACAAGGTCCCATGTATTGTTCGCTGGTCCATAAGCCTCTACCTTCATCGTAAGCTCCGTGGTTGAGGGAAGATTCAAAGTTTAAAGCGGTCCGTGCGCCTTCCGTCCCAAGTGGCCTGAGATCGAAAAAACAATCGAGGTAGTGACATGAAAAATGAAGCGGCGGTTTCAGAGGCCAAGCTGATCGCCAAAGCGCGACGCGGAAATCACGAGGCCTTCACGGAATTGGTGCAGAAACATTCGGGCAAGATTTATGGAGTTTCGCTGCGCATGCTGAAGAACCGCGAGGACGCGGAAGATAATGTGCAAAACGTTTTGGTGAAAGCGTATTACAACATCGCCCGATTCGAAGGACAATCACAATTCTCCACCTGGCTCTTCCGGATTACCATCAACGAAGCGTTGATGAAGCTGCGGCGGCATAAGCCCGAGCGCTTCGTGAACGCCACCGACCCGGGCGCGGACAGCGCGACGTATGCGAATTATCCGGAGATTGAGGATCACCGCCAGAATCACGAACGTGAATATATCAATCGCGAGCTCGCTGCCAAGGCGCTGCAATGCCTTAACCCATCGCTGCGCAATACTTTTGTGCTCCAAAAGGCGGAGGGCTGGACCAACCGGGAACTGGCTCGCGCCATGGGCATCACCGTAGAGACGGTGAAATCGCGGGTGTTCAGGGCGCGCACGCGATCACGCCGCCGTCTCGAAATGTTGGCGCGTACCCGTCCACTCCTGGCTTATCCGGCGTAAATTGTTTGGAGAGCGTTTGTGCCCAACGCGCAGCAATGGCGCTTGGTTAGGCCGGGCTCGTCGTCAGTAGATCGGGTTGGAGCTTGCCTTCCGCGGCCGGTATCGTAGCTTTCACGATTGTGCCTGCGATCTCGCTTCTACTTCCAGTACTCCGTCTAGCTCAATCAAGCGTTGTCGCATTCCTGTGAGCCCTAGGCCGGCAGTCCATCCAGAACGATAGCGTGCCAGAATGTCGCGAGACATTCCGTCGCTGTCGTCCTGCACGTCGAGGCTGCGAATGGAATTTACTGCTGACAGTCGTGCCCGGCAAACCCGTTATACAACAAAAAAACGGAGCGAGCCGCCCTCGACTCGCCCCGCTCAGCTGTCGTTAGTTCGATGAAGTAGCTTTTTGTTCTTTTACCTGCATTTCATTCACAATCTGTTTCACGTTGGGTACGCCTTTGGCAACCTGTTCGACGGCGGCACGCTTGGCCTGCGAGCTGACATCGCCCTTCAGAGTGATCACGCCGTTTTTCACGTCGTATTTCACACCCTTATCCATTTTTCGTTTTACTAGAGCCGCGTCGAGATTTTTTTCGATGGCTTTGTCGAGGTCCGAGTCCACGGCCTTGGCGGCGCTCTCATCGCCTGGAGGGCGAACGGCGATGGTGTTGGCCACAACCTGCCCGGCCGCGCCGGCCTTGGCGAGAGACTCCGCCTGGGCCTTGTCGCTTTCCGCAGCCACGGTGCCCGACAAAGTGACCACTCCCTTATCGCGATCCTGACTGACACTCACGTCTTTGTATCCAGCTTGATCCAGCGATTTGCGGATGTTATCAGTTACGTCTGGCGACTTCGGCGGCGTGGTATCACAGCCCACCAGTCCCCCTACCAGCAGCACAGGAACCAAGGTCAACATTCTTCTTAGCGATTTCATATCTCTCCTTTTAGTTGAACAGCAGATCGCGCCGGATGCGGGCTTCGAGCACTTCTGGGTGGTCCGGCCTTGCGCGGTACTTTGACGCGCAAAGACCTCAGGCTCAATAGGTATATACCCTGAGAAAAGCGGCGGAGTAAGGGTAAGAAGAAGCTGGCGGCCGAGGGTAGCTTCCAAGCAGGTCAAACTGCAAAGGCCCTCTCGGGCTACCGTGTGCAGTCACTCCCGCGAGGGACATGGCCGCCAGCTTTTCGAATCAGGCCGAAGAATAGGCGCTCCACTGGAGCCATGCTATCCCGCGAAGGCTGTAGGGTGCGTCGTGATTGATGGCATTCACCTGCACGCTCAAGCGATTACAAGCCCGAAGCCTACGGATATCTATGGATTGCCTGAGACCACCGTGTAGGCAATGCTGGTGAGCGTTTCCCTGCAAGGCTTCAAGGAGAATTCCATGATGCGTTTTTACGCCGCTGAACCCAACTTTCCAGGACCGGAGGAGCCGGCGCCGCAACCTCCGCAGCCGGAACTACCTCCCAAGAAACCGTTCGAGCCAGAATTGCCTTCGCCGGATCCAGAGCGCACGCCCTTCCCAGGGCCGGGGCCCACAGATCCCGGTCTGCCGCAGCCGGCCAGTTACTGAACGTATGTTTAAATGGCAATAATGCTGGCGGATCGCCGCCTGCGTTCAGGGATCCATGAAGCTTAAACCTTAGGCACATCAATACCCAGCGCCGTGGCTAAAGCAATTTGATGGTCCTGCTCCTCGGTGAGAATTTCGCGAATCAGTTCGGCCATCGCATATTCGCCCAACTGTTCGCACTGGCGAACTCGCTGGCGGTAATTCTTTACCGTCTGGTTTTCATTATTCAAATCCGCGCGAAGCATCTCTTTATTGTCGCCGGTGGACTTCACGGGTTCAGGCTGCACCGTCGGAGCCCCGCCCAGGTAGTCGACTTGCTTGGCAATCGTGATGGCGTGTTTTAGCTCTTCCCCGGCATGTTTTTCCAGTTCTTTGGCGATATTCATGTACTCGGCGCCCTTCAACACCTGGGAGTACACCACGTAAGCGATGATGGCCTGATACTCGCGCGCCAGGTCGCCGTTCAGCAGCTTGATAAGCTCTTCGCGTGTCACACTTTCGGCGGAGGCGGCTTTCTGGTTGGTCGGTTCTTGCTTCTGATTCGCGGCCATGTGTTTCTCCTGATTACCAGTTTGAAAAAATTATTTATGCCCTCCCATTGTGTCTACGGACGCAAAAAAAGTCCACCGCTAGCGCGCGGGACCCAGACCTTATTGTTTATGAATAGCTGCTAACTTGGCTTCGTGCGGATCGATGGCTGGACTGACGTAAGTTCCTTCGCCGAGAACCACGTTCAAGGCCCGTACCAACTCATGTTCGGCGTCGGACTTTAACACGTAGCCGCGAGCGCCCGCATGGAAAGCGCTGCGCACAAACTCCGACGAGGAATGCAGGGTGAGCAGCAAAACTTTTGTTTCCGGCAGCACTTCGCGCATGATGCGCGTGGCTTCCAGACCATTCAACCCGGGCATGGACACGTCCATTATTACAATCTCCGGCTTCAGCTCCCCCGCGAGACGGATGGCATCCTGGCCGTTGTCGGCTTCTCCGCAAAGATCCCATTCCGGATAGGTGCTCAGGATTCCTTGCACCCCCCGGCGTATTACGGCGTGATCGTCCACGATCAAAACACGGGGCATCGGACCCCCAAGCCCGATCGCGAATCGGCATTCCGCGGTCGCCCTCTTGCAGAGAGGAAATGTCCATGAGCTGTTTTCATCTTAAAACCAAATCGCAAACCCAACTTACACGCGAAGCGCGTGCTGCTATGCTTCGATAATTTGATTCCTTACCGCGTAACGGACCAGCTCACTGACGGAATGCAATTCCAGCTTCCTCATAATATTTGCGCGATGGGTTTCGGCGGTTTTTACACTGATGCCCAGCGAGACCGCCACTTCCTTACTGCTCTTCCCTTCCGCCAGTAGTTGAACGATTTCGCGTTCGCGGGCGGTGAGCCGGTTACGCACCAACGCTTCTGGGTCATGAGCGGCATGAGGGCGCACGAATCCGTCCAGCAGCATATCCGCGGCGCGCGCCGTGAAGAATGGCCGGTGATTCCCGAGAGCTTCTACGGCAGCGACCAGATCGCGATCCGCGTCGGACTTCATGATGTAGGCGCGCACGCCCGCCTCGACAATTTCACGAACGAGCTGGTCGGAAAAATGAAGTGTGAGGATAAGAATTTCAGTCTTGGGGACACTTTTTCGGATTTTTCTGGCGGCCTCCAGACCGTTCAGATCAGGCATGCTGATATCCATCACTACGACATCGGGTTTCAACTGTTCAGCGAGAGCTACGGCTTCCCGACCGGTTTTGGCCTCGGCGGAAACTTCCCATCCTGGGCGAGACGTGAGTAGGGCCTTCAAGCCACGCCTGATAATGTCGTGATCGTCGGCGATCAAAATGCGCAAGTTCTTTCTCCTTATTTCGGGACGGACTCGCCCCGTGCCAATACCCCGTTTAAAGATACTCGTCCGTATCTCCTTGAAAAAACATACTGTCTACCCTGTATTCATAAGCCAGTCATCTTGGAGCGGCACCGAGAGTGCAACCGGCAACGGGTTAATTGCCGGAGTAAATACAGGCATACACCGATTGATGGTGCGGGGCGGAAAAGGTTCAATGCCGCCGGAGGAAAACCATGCTGCTCGTCCTGGTGGTAATTCTGCTGCTTCTCTCTTTAGGGACCTTCCCCGCGTGGCCTTACAGCCGGGGCTGGGGATACTATCCAAGCGGAGGACTGGGATTGGTTGTGCTGGTCCTGGTGATTTTGCTGCTGATGGGAAGAATCTAGTTC
>JALYLI010000055.1 GCA_030774335.1 Acidobacteriota bacterium
ATTCTACAGCAGATTCGAGAAGATGGTGACTTCAAATGCCTCCAAAAACGCTCAGACTCGAAACAATTTGTAGCTCACTGCTTTCCGATGCGGTCAATTTCCTTCTTGATTGCCAGTGTATCCAGGCTTCCCAGCGGCAGGCTTAACAGCAGATTGATTCTGCGATCAAGAATCATGAATGCTTCACGGAAAGCGCGTGCGATCTCGTCGGGAGTTCCTTTCGCCGCGGCGGGATCGGGCACGCTCCAATGCGCGGTTATTGGTTGCCCCGGCCAGAGTGGGCACGTTTCGTTCGTGGCGTGTTCACAAACGGTAAAGACAAAATCCATTTTTGGCGCGTGAGTGCTAGCAAATTCTTCCCAGCTTTTGCTGCGTAATCCATCGGTGGTCAGGCACGCCGCTTCCAGCTGCTTCAAGGCTTCGGGCCGTACGGTTCCTGCCGGACGGCTTCCCGCGCTGTACGCCGTGAATATGCCCTGTCCTTTAGCGTTCAGGATGGCTTCAGCGATGATGGAGCGCGCCGAGTTACCGGTGCACAGAAACAAAACGTTATAGTGAGCGGCCACGCGAGGCCCTTCATCAGTTGCAGCAGGTAGGTCCGCAGCAACTCTTCTCCGCCGGCTGAGCCGATTTCGCCGGTTTGGTGGCGCGCACAAAGGCGCTCATGATTTTGCCGTCAACCTCTGGCGCTATCGCGTCAGCATCGATTCCTTCGGTGGCTAGAAATTCCCGGGCGTCCTCGGCTTTGTAAATTCGGGTGGGCTGAATTTCCACTTGCTCAAATCCTGACGCTTGAAGTTTGCTGCGGTAATCCGCCTCGCCCAGCGCTCCCGCGACGCACCCCACCCACAGAAGTACGTTCTTCCGCACCTCCGCTCGAATTTCTCCGCGCGTTACCACGTCCGATACCGCGAAACGGCCGCCCGGTTTCAAAACCCTAAAAGCCTCGTTCAACACCTGGCTTTTATCAGCCGACAGGTTGATCACGCAGTTCGAAATGATTATATCCACGGAATTGTCGGGCAGCGGAATATGTTCGATTTCACCTTTCAAAAATTCCACGTTGTCCACCCCGGCTTTGCGCTTGTTCTCGTTTGCCAGTGCCAGCATCTCGTCGGTCATGTCTAGGCCGTAAGCTTTACCCGTGGGGCCAACCCGTTTGGCCGAAAGCAATACATCTATCCCGCCCCCGGAACCCAGGTCCAGGACCACGTCTCCCGTATTCAGTTTTGCCAAAGCCGTGGGATTGCCGCAACCCAGCGACGCCAGCAGCGCTTCTTCAGGAATCTGCCCCGCCTGCGCCGCGTCATACAAATTAGCGGTGATTGGATCGGCTCCCGCCAAGGCGTTACTGGCGGTGGCCCCGCAACACGAGTTGCCGCCAGTTTTTACCCGCAGCGCGGCCTGGCCATATTTTTCCTTCACCATTTCCCTAATGGCCGCTCCACTCATGACATTGTTCCTATCGCTCATGGCTTCTCCTCGATTGCGGATCTCATTTGCAAACTTGCATGATTTCTTCCGGCTTCAACGCCTTGTTGCGGGTGCAGCACTCGGCGTACAGGAAGCGCAGCAGTTCCTGCAGCACTTCGGTGTTCGCGGTGTAGCGCAGAAAGGTGCTCTCGCGCTGGACCTTCACCAGGTCCTCGTTTTTGAGCTTCTCGAGATGGTGCGAAAGAGTGGAATTAGGTATATCCAGCTCGTCCTGAATATCTCCCACCACCAGGCCCTCCGGATGCGCCGAAAGCAACGCCTGCATAATGCGCAGCCGCGGCTCCGTCCCCATCGCGGAAAACATATCTGCATATCTGGCAATCTCTCGCGGGCGAACCTTGCCGGTGCTGTTCATATTTCCACATTATTAGAAATATGGAATCATGTCAAGCCTCTTCCCTCTTCTCCTCCACGCCAGCAGGGAAGATTCGCGATCCCGCTACGTCTAGGTGCGCAATCGCCCGCCCAACCACGCTCATCGCCATCGTGCGATTATTATGTTGTAGTTATAGTATTGATGTGTTATCATCACAATTGGCATCTGTCTAAGCGCATCGCTGGACACGCGAGCGAGCCTCTTTACCTGACTCTTTTTGTCTCTTGGCTCTCTTTTGTTATCTCCGATTCTTTATTTTCAATAAGTTCCAGCCTCTTTTGCCAAAACAGGGGGGAGGGGGTGCCCCAGGCTCGCTATCGCGGTGCACCGCAGCAGCGCACCGTAAAAGATGCGAAAATCATCTCACGCTGCATGCCAGCTAACCGCAGCGCTGAGAGGCCCGGCCAATGGAGAAGCGCCACCGTGTCATCATCCTGGGCGGTGGTTTCGGCGGATTGAGCGCCGCGCAGAAGCTCAAGCGCGCGCCCGTCGAGGTCATCCTTATAGACCGGCGTAACTTCCACCTGTTTCAGCCACTCATGTATCAGGTGGCCACCGGCTCGCTCTCCCCGGGAGAGATCGCCGCCCCCTTGCGCGGCGTTCTAAGCCGCCAGAAAAACACACGCGTTTTGCTCGGTGAAGTTTCCGATATCGATCCGGCGGCAAAAAAAGTCATCCTGCTCGATGGCGCGGCCTTTGAGTACGACTCGCTCATCGTCGCCACTGGCTCGCAGACCTCCTACTACGGCAACGAGGCGTGGCGCGAGTGGGCCCCCAGTCTCAAATCCGTGGAAGAAGCCACCGCCATTCGGCACAAAATTCTCTATGCCTTTGAACGCGCCGAGCGCGCCGTCAGTCGCGAAGAAGCTCGCGCCTGGCTGACCTTCGTAATCGTCGGCGCGGGCGCCACCGGCATGGAGCTCGCCGGCGC
>JALYLI010000056.1 GCA_030774335.1 Acidobacteriota bacterium
CCTGTGTGTCGTGCGGTTAGGGACGTGTCGGTGCTTCTAACACCGGCGCGTCCCGCTTACTTAAACCTTCTTTTTCCTTCCCGGCCTCGTTGCCTGTAGGACTTTCCTAGCCTTGGCAACGTCGCGAGCTGTCCATAGGCGCATGCTGACCCCGCCCACTTTTTCGACAGGCGGCGCGTCTACAGTCCCGGCGGCTATGTGCCGTTGCAGCGTGAGAATCGTAACGCCTAGCTTGCCCGCAACCTCGCGCGTCGATAATCGCTTGACCATGATAGAGGACTCTATCACAATTCACCGTTGCATATTGCGTTGCATACTGCGATGGCGAAAGGGAGCGAAAGGGGGAGAAAGGGAGAGAATGCCGGATACGAAGAACCAAAGAGATACAGCAAAACAACTCAATTCGTAATCGGCAGGTCGCGAGTTCAACTCTCGCCCTCGGCTCCAAGTCTCTTTATGGCTCAGAGAGTTAGCGGCTTCATGGAATCGTGCGCATCGCGTTCGTTGCAAAGTCGTAGCTAAGTTTCGAATTTTTCGTTCCATGCGTCGAGCGCATTCACCCCTGAATTGTTACTGCACTTTTTCTTGTGTAGCTCGCCGAGTGGTCCTGCGATGTCCAGCTAGGGAGGTGCACCCCTGATCTCGGGGTAGCCGAACCAGCGCCATCGGCCTAAAACCCTGATACTTGGGCGCTATTCGGAAACATGAAATCTTCACACCAATCAGCCATGAACGGACTGCATGCTAATCGATCTATTACGATTTGTCTGCTGGCGGCCACCGCGATGCCGATCATATATTTTGCCACTCAGATCGCCGCAGCGCCGTTTTATCCGGGGTACAGCTTTTCGCTGCACTCGGTAAGTATGCTGGGTACTCACTTCTCGCGGCACCCGTGGATTTTCAATGCAGGAGAAATGCTTACGGGATTTGCTGCACTCGCCGCAGCCGTAGGCCTCTATCACCTATTTCGCGAAAAAACCCATTTTCTGCTCAGCGTGCTGATTGGTTTTGCGGTCGCGTGCATAGGTGTCATGTGCCTGAAAGCAGGTATGTTTCCTATGCCGGATCCTCGGCATAATTCCTGGGGATTTCTTCAAAACTTTATTATCATCACACCGCTTTTAATGCTTGTCGGGCTCTGGAAACAGAGCCATAGCTCGGGCTTGCGAACATATCTCATACTCTCCGTTACGTTTTTGCTTCTTCTTGTTCCATTGAGTCCCCGGCTTGGACACGGCACCTTCCAGCGGCTCATTGCCTTCGGGACATTGGTTCCTGTCGGGGTCATCGGCTTTTTCTTTTGGCGAGAACTGCATAGAGGCTCATTGGATCCACCGGATTCAAAACCCGCAGCGAGTAATCGCAGTTAGTAGTCCAACTCCTGAAGAACGAATCGCTAAGAGATATAGGCATACTCAGCTAGCCGGATCAAATTGCTTAGTTTGACCCCAACCGTTCCGGCAAGTTCGTTAACAACTCTATGCCGACGCTAACTTTGCCGAGTTCCATTGACCGATATAGGTTCGATGGGCTTTCGCTTTTCTGCGAAGGACTCATACTCGGCTTCGCGGAAATATCCCGTGAAATGCGATTTTAAAAGGGTGGATCTAATTGGAGTTTTGTTCAGGACGGTTGGAGGGATTTGATTCATTGGTTGAGCAGGCGGAGATATGCTGGGGTGTACTGTTAGAATTTAGCGCTGGGAGGTTCGATGAATCTTGATTTGTTGGCGATTGCCGCGCACCCGGATGATGTGGAGCTGACCTGCGGCGGCACGTTGCTGCGCATGGCGCAACAGGGATACAAGACCGGCATTCTCGACCTGACGGCGGGTGAGATGGGCACGCGCGGCACGCGCGAGACACGCGCGAAAGAAGCCGCCGAAGCGGCCAAGATTTTACGTGTCGCGTGGCGCGGAGTCCTGGGCGTTCCCGACTCTGACGTGCAGGCCAGCCGCGAAAATAAGCTGTTGCTGGCGGCAAAGATTAGAGAGCTGCGCCCCAAAACCGTAATAATTCCCTACTGGGAAGCGCGGCACCCTGATCACTACAACGCGTCGAAATTAGGGTATGAGGGCTGTTTTCTCGCGGGGTTGACGCAGTTGCCGATTGAGGGCGAGGCCTACCGGCCGTTCAAAATTCTGTACTCCGTGGCCTTTGCCGAGGCGCGCCCGACTTTTGTGGTGGATATTTCTGAGCAGTACGAAGAACGCAAGCGCGCCATCCTGGCGTACGGTTCGCAATTTACTCCGACGAGTCCCGAGAAAAATCGCGGTGTGCATCTGGGCCTGGATGAACTGGAAGGCGAGATGAACCACCTGGCCAGGCACTTTGGCCAAATGGTGGGCGTGAAATACGGCGAGCCGTTTTTCATCAAGGAACTGCTGAAAGTTGATGATGTGATCAAAATAGAAGTTCGTTCGATCTGAAGCTGGCCGCGTTACGATGCGTGGCAGAGGGGCTTAAAACTTTTCGTCTTCCTGGGCGGGGGAGAAACCGGGGATGTTTTGGCCTGCCGCGGTACGCTCGGCCTTTACACGGGTCAGCGCTTCGTCTTCAGCCCCCGATTTGCGAAGGATCACCATGGTGCTGAGGGCTTCATTATAGATACGCGTGACCAGGTAAGTGTCCGCGGTGCCATCTTTCTTCCAGAGTTGGCCGATCTGAATTTTGGTAACGCTCATAGGCAGGCATCGAATGTAAGGTGCGGAAGCACAGAGTGTCAACTGCTACGGCTTAGGGGTAGGAAACCTTATCCCTAACTCTGACATCGTACTTGAGACGGCGCAACGCGTTAGCTCCGCTTGACTGGGGTGTATACTCGGGCTGAGCTGGAAGAGGTACTGCAAATGATTCCTCAGACATTCCGACACATTGTGACTCTGATGGTGGCGAGCGCCTTGACGCTGACTCCGGGACTGGCCGCGGGGCGAGGCCAATCGGGACAGCCCCCCACGCAGGATCCGTCGCAGCAACCGGCGCCGCCTCCCCCGGCGTCGACGCCGGCTACCGCGCCGTCTTCGCAACCCGCTCAGAAACCTGCCGCCGATAAGCCCGTGCAGCAAAAAGACACCGTGGCGCCGAAGAATTCCAAGGAAGACGTAGAAGCCATCGGTAACCGCGGCGTCGGCAAGGGCGTAAATCTTTATTCACTGGAGCGCGAAATTGCGTTGGGCAAAGGCCTGGCGCAGGAGGTGGAGCGCTCCTCCAAGCTGATCGACGACCCCATCGTCGTGGAGTACGTGAATCGCGTGGGGCAGAACCTAGTGCGCAACTCCGACGCGCGCGTGCCCTTCACGATCAAGGTGATCGACTCGGATGTGGTGAACGCTTTCGCGCTGCCGGGCGGATTTTTCTACGTCAACAGCGGATTGGTTTTGCGCGCACAGGAAGAGTCCGAGCTGGCCGGCGTGATGGCCCACGAAATTTCGCATGTGACCGCGCGGCACGGCACCAAGCAGGCGACCAAGGGTGAGCTGATGCAGTTGGCCTCGATTCCGCTGATTCTCCTGGGACCGGGCGGTTGGGCCGGCTATGGGATTTATCAGGCCACGCAATTGGCGATTCCCTTTTCGTATTTGAAATTTTCGCGAGACGCGGAGCGCGAAGCGGATTTTCTGGGGCTGCAATACATGTACAAAGCCGGATACGATCCGAACGCCTACGTTACTTTCTTTGAGCGCATTCAGGCCGACGAAAAGCGCCAGCCCGGCACCATACCTAAGATTTTCTCGACCCATCCGCCGACGCCCGAGCGCATCGCCAACACGCAAAAAGAAATTGCGCGGATTTTGCCGGCGAAGCAGGAATACGTGGTGACCACATCGGAATTCGATACGGTGAAGTCACGGCTGCGCAACATCGTGTTTTCACGCAAGGTGCAGGCGGCGCCCGGTAAGCCAACCCTGCGCACCAAGACCGAGCAGGCGGACAAGAAGGGGCAGGACCCCAATGCCAATCCGGATGATGACCGTCCGACGCTGAAGCGCCGGCCGGACACGCCGTAACGTTATGTAGATTGCGCGCTGGCCTCGTAATTTGACGGCTTCGGCCTCGCAGACTACGCAAGGCATCCCACCCTGCAAAACCGGCAAGGGTAGGCCCAATTCAAAGTCGCGGGCAACAACATTTCACCAAAACAAAAGGGGCGGCAATCGCCGCCCCTTTTGTTATTTTTCGGAAACTGTCCAGACTGCCTGACGGCGCTCAGTAATTGCTGCGCTCCTGGCGACGCTCGTCGGGGACGGCGGCAATTCCCAGGCGACGAAGTTCATCCGCATAATATTTGCGATAGAGTACGTCCCACTCTTCGCTGCCTTCGAGAATTTCTTTTTTCTGGGAGGAGATTTTCTTGCGGACTTCGAGGTCGGCCTTTTCTTCTTCGCGCAATGTGTCGGTAAGAATTTTTACCACTTGCTGGCGAATGGTGTCGCGGTCTTCCACAAATTCGACCTCGCTGCTGGCTACCAGCACGTCGGTAAGCTGGTGCGACATGCGGATTATTTTTTCGCGGGTAAGGCGCATCGTTTAGAGACTTCTCCGTTCGAAAACTGGATCAACCGGATCAAGCTGTGGCCTGGAACAAACCGCGCCGGAAAACATTTTGAAAGATGCGGCCAAGCGCCCGATTCCTGTCAGCGAAGCACCAGCTTGCGATCGCGCGCCAACTGACCCTTCACCTTTTTATACATTTCCTGGTAAGAGACGCCGGTGCGGCGCATTTCGTCCTGATGCTCGGTAAGAATCTGGCGCACTTCGTCGTTCAAGCGGTCTTCCACCGAAAGTTCCTCGTTCATGCGCTGACGAATTCGCAACGCCAGCGGCACCATGGCCTGGGCTTGTACTTCGACCTGTCCGGCTTCCACCAGACGCTTCACAATTTCGGTGGCCATGTAGCCGACATAATCCCGCGCAAGAAGCATCTTGAATTGAATCCTTTGTGCAACGTGAGAGAAAAATAGTTTACTGGCTGCGTGGACAAAGTGCAAGAAAGCCGCCCGCGCGGCAAACGGAATGGACTGAGCGATTATTCCACGTCTGTTCCACTTTTTCCGCGTAGAATCTTGGAACGTGGAGATTGTGGTCCGCTCAGGAGTTTCCAACACTATGCGCAAAACCAAATTTGTTTTACTCGCCGCGAGTTCACTGCTTTTATCCTTGGCCGGACCGGACGCGCTGCAAACCTGGGCCGGTGGCCCGTCGGGATACCATGTAATCAAAACGATTTCCGTGGGTGGGGACGAGGGCTGGGACTACATTGCGGTGGATAGTGACGCGCGGCGCGTGTACGTCTCCCACGGGACCCACGTCGTAGTTTTGGACGCGGATACTTATGCCCAGGTCGGGAATATTCCTGACACGCAAGGGGTGCACGGCATTGCTATCGTGGCCGAACTCGGACGCGGATTTACCAGCAATGGCCGCGCCAACACAGTGACGATTTTCGACACAAAAACCCTGAAGACGTTGAGCACCGCAAAGGTGGGAACGAATCCCGACGCAATTATTTACGACCCCGGCAGCAAGCGGGTTTTCACCATGAACGGGAGTAGCAAGGACACAACCGCAATTAACGTGAGCGACGGCTCGGTGGCCGGCACGCTGGCGCTGGGCGGCAAGCCGGAATTTGCCGTTGCCGATGGCAAAGGCAGCATTTTCGTCAACATTGAAGACAAATCCGAGCTCGTGCAGTTCGATCCGCAAAAATTAGCGATCATCAATCGCTGGAAACTAGCACCGTGCGAAGAACCTTCCGGTATGGCAGCAGACTTGAAAACGCGGCGGCTATTTCTCGGATGTGGCAACAAAATGATGGGCATCGTTAACGCGGACACCGGAAAAATCATTGCTACACCCGCGATCGGCGACGGTGTCGACGCCAACGGCTTCGATCCTGACAGCAGTCTGGCGTTTGCTTCAAATGGTGATGGCACACTGACGGTCGTGCACGAAGATTCGCCGGACAAATTCAGCGTGGTGGAAAATGTGGCGACCAGGAAAAGCGCCCGCACCATGGCCCTGGACCTGAAAACGCACAATATTTTTCTGCCTGCCGCCGACTTTGATGCGCCGGCCGCCGGTGAACGCCGCGGAAAAATGAAACCGGGCTCCTTTGTGGTTCTCGTCGTCTCGCAATAATCGAATCGATTTGTGCGATAACTTTGTCGTGCATTCTTCGAAGTGCTAGCCTGACTCCGCAATGAAACCGCTAATAATCGGACTTACTTTATGTGTCTGCGCCACCCTGGCCTTTTCGCCCAAATCCGCATCCGGCAACCCTCGCGCTTCCGATGAAAACCCAAACGGCTTGATTGAAACTTTGGACGTTGCGATGCGTGACGGCGTCAAGCTCCGCGCCGACCTTCTAATGCCCGCTACGCACGGTCCATTCCCCGTGCTTATCTATCGCACGCCTTACGGCCGGAAATCCGCCGAGAAGTACTACACCACCTTCCGCCGCGCGGTTGAGCGCGGCTATGCCGTGTTAATCCAGGACGTGCGGGGGCGCTACGACTCCGGCGGTGAGTTTCGTCCGTATGAAAATGAAGGGCATGATGGTTTCGACACGATCGAATGGGCGGCGAAGCAGAGTTGGTCCAACGGAGACATCGGCACCTTTGGCCTGTCTTACCCCGGCGCGGTGCAGTGGCTGGCCGCGGTGGAAAATCCGCCGCATTTGAAAGCCATGGCGCCGGCCATGACGTTTTCCACCCCGCAGAATTTCTTTTACGCCGGGGGTAGCTGGGATTTGTCGTGGATCGAATGGATCTGGGACAACATCGCGCCGGACATTCGCGCGAAGAAGAATCTGCCCGGGCCGATAAGCGCAGGTGAGGCCGCCAAAGCATGGGAAAAAGACGGAAGTAAAATGCTCGCGGAAGTTCCGCTCGATAATCTGGCGGAGCTCCGCGACATTGCTCCCTACTACTACGATTGGCTGCGACACCCGCCGGAAGATCCCTGGTGGGATTGGGCCGAGCTGCGCAACAAATATTCGAACGTTCACGCCGCGGTGTTGAATCTCTCCGCGTGGTACGACGACAATTACGGCCCCGAGGGCGCCACGACCAATTTCAAAGGCTTGCTTGGCGCGCGAAAGTCCGGCGACGCTCGCACCCACCTCTTGCTGGGCCCGTGGGTTCACGGCGGCACGAGAGAAAATAAGGCCGGAGATCGCGATTTCGGAGCTTCAGCCGCCATCGATTATGACGAAATCGTCCTGCGCTGGATGGATCGCTACCTACGCGGCATCGACAACGGAGTCGACCGCGAGGCGCCCGCGCGCTACTACGTCATGGGAGCCGACGAGTGGCGCGAAAGCAAAACGTGGCCGCCGCCGGCCAAAATGACGCCGTATTATCTTGCTGCAGGGGCGAACGCCGGGTCGACCAGCACGGCGGGAACTTTATCAAAACCGGCTCCTGTCGCCCGGAAAAATTCCAGTTCGTTCATCTCCGATCCCGAGCATCCGGTAACCAATAAATATTCCTCTGCCGGCGCGCACGATTACCGGGATTTGGCCGGGCGAAGCGACACGCTGACTTTCGATTCGCCGTCGCTGCAGGCGGACACGGAAGTGACGGGACCGATCGACGCGGAGATATACATGTCATGCGATTGCCGGGATGCTGACCTGTGGGTGCGCCTGCTGGATGTGGCGCCGGATGGAACAGCCTTGAATTTGATGAGTCCCGGACTCGACGTCGTGCGCGCCAGCTATCGCGAACCAGCGCGGGGCCGGCAACTGCTGCAGCCGAATCGCGCCTATCTGATCGGGCTGAAAAATCTGATTACCAGTAATGTCTTCAAGAAGGACCATCGCATCAGGGTGCAAATTTCCGGCAGTTTCTTTCCAAACTTTTCGCGCAATCCGCAAACCGGCGACTCCGAGCGAAATTCCGGTGCTTTCAAAAAGAGCAAGGTAACGATCCATTCTGATCGAGGGCACCCGTCGCGAATTATTTTGCCGGTTGCGACGGCGCGGGCCGGCAGCTAATACCGCTTAGGCGCGTTATGTTATTTCCAGGCGCCCCGCAGGCGGCGCAGCAGGATCAACTGGCCAATGTGATAAGCGTTGTGATCGATGGCTACCAGGGCCTGGCGCAAAACTGTTTGTCCGTCGCCATGCGGTATTTTCGCGAATAAGTCAGTCGACTCCTGAGCCAGAAACTTTTTGAATTTCTCCTGGTCGGCTTGGAAGGCCTCGACGCTTTGCGCCCAGGCCTTTTCATTGGGAGGTTTGGGTGAGCTGGGCCAATAACCAGCAGGAAACTCCGGTGATTTGTGTTTGGGATTCATGGCGAATTCGAATATGTCCCACTGCGCAATTCGCAAGTGTTCCAATTCTTGCCATGGTGAATGCTGCGCGCCCGCAGGCCTGATACCCTGCTGCGCGAAGGGCATATCTTGCACGGCGTCATTGAAACTTGCGTGGGCTTCGTTACCCTCCAACGGTTTAATGAGATGCCGTCTCAGCGATTTAATTTGTTCCATCATCAGATCCGTTAACCGAAATTGAATTCCGTTTAGTCTTCAACTTTACTCGAATTATTTCCTTTTTTCTGCCCGTCTCGTTGATGGCAGGGATGCATCGGCGTGCACAAACAGGCATTAATTCGTAATGGTCTTCGATCCTTAATCCGGGGAGTATAACTTTGAAAGGGGCCCGCGTCGAAGTATGATGGATGTAAGCCCGATTGACGCCCACCCGCCGCAGGCGGGCCAGCCCGCGGAGCGTTCGACATGCGCGCCCAGCGACTAAATGCCTGAGAGCACAAAGAAACCTAGACCGAAACTAAAACTGTCCAGCAAGTTGAAGATCATCGATCTTCTTCGTCCGCATTGGACCGCGCTGACATTGGCTTTCGTCGCCGTGCTCGGTGAAACGCTCACCGACGTCCTGGAACCCTGGCCGGTCAAAATCGTCGTCGACAATTTGCTGCAGCACAAACGCCTGCCGAACTGGATCGGTAAGCCAGTGATGTCGCTCTTCGGGGACAACCAGCTGGCCATTCTTAATTTCGCCGTCGCCGCGGTAGCCGCCATCGCCATCGTCGGCGCGGTCAGCTCCTATTTCGAAAAATATCTGACCACCAGCGTGAGCCAGTGGGTTACGCACGATTTGCGGCGCCTGCTGTACAGCCACATCCAGCGATTGTCGCTCGCGGAATACGACGAAACGCGCACCGGCGATCTGATTTCACGCGTCACCAGCGACATCAATGCGGTGCAAGACTTCGTGAACTCCGCGCTGCTCGGGGTACTCGTCAACGTGCTCACCCTGGTGGGCATGATCGGGGTGATGTTTTATATCAATTGGCGCTTCACGCTGATTGCGCTGTCGGTTTCGCCGCTGCTTTTTGCGTTCGTCTATATCTTTACGCACCGCATCAAGAAATATTCGCGCGCGGTGCGCAAGAAAGAAAGCGAACTGACCTCGGTGGTTCAGGAGGTTTTGACATCGATTCGCGTGGTGAAAGCTTTCGCCCGGGAGGACTACGAGCAGGAACGCTTCGAAGCCCGCAGCCTGGAAAATGTGGAGACGGCGCTGAAGGCTCGCAGCCTGAAGGCCAAGCTGGCGCCCTTTGTGGAAGTAATCGTGGCTCTGGGCACCTGCCTGGTGCTGGGCTACGGCGCCCGCCTGGTTCTGAACGGGCAACTGAGCGCCGGCGTGCTTATCGTGTTCCTTTTATACCTGGGCAAAATGTATAAGCCCATGCGGGACCTCTCCAAGTTGACGGACACCGTTTCGAAGGCCGCCGTCGGCTACGAGCGTATTCAGGAAGTGCTGGAAATCGAAAGCAAGGTTCGGGATCTGCCTCGTGCGAAAAAAGCCCCCAAGTTTAAAGGCAAGATCGAATTCGAACACGTCAGTTTCAGCTATGACGGCGAGCACCAGGTTTTGAAGGATATAAATTTCACCATCGAGCCGGGCCAGATTGCGGCGCTGGTTGGGCCTTCCGGCACGGGAAAAAGCACGGTGATCAGCCTGATTCCGCGCTTTTACGACCCCACGGACGGAAAGGTGAAAATCGACGGGCGCGATGTTCGCGAGTACAAACTGAAATCTATCCGGGAACAAATAAGTTTCGTGCTACAGGATACGCTGCTGTTCCGCACCAGCATCTGGGAAAACATCGCCTATGGCAAGCCCGACGCCTCGCGCAAAGAAATTGAAGAGGCTGCACAATTGGCCAACGCGCACGAGT
The DNA here is from genome assembly GCA_030774335.1 of Acidobacteriota bacterium. Lineage (GTDB taxonomy): Bacteria > Acidobacteriota > Terriglobia > Acidiferrales > UBA7541 > Acidiferrum. The sequence continues at coordinate 10,211 of JALYLI010000056.1, forward strand.
TCATCGAAAAAATGCCCGAAGGCTATGACACCATGGTCGGAGAGCGCGGCATCTCACTTTCCGGAGGCCAGCGGCAACGCATCGCCATTGCGCGCGCTATCGTTCGAGACACGCCAGTTTTGATTCTCGACGAACCCACGTCCGGGCTAGACGCAGCTTCCGAGCAATTGGTAATCGAGGCCCTAGATCGTTTGATGAAAGGGCGAACCACGTTGCTGATCGCGCATCACCTCGGCACGATCCGCCACGCCGATTGCATTTTTGTGGTGAAGGATTGCGAACTCGTGGAGCGAGGCACTCATGACGAACTTCTTGCCGCCGGAGGAACGTATGCCGAATTGCACAAAATTCAAACTTCGCAAGGCGTGGAGCAACCCGCGGAAGGACCGGCGGCTTAATCTCATGTTCCGAAGGCCACGCCGCAGATTACTGCGATTCCAGCGCTTCGAGCGTCACCTGATGGAAATCGCGGGATTGGCGATGCTGTGCGCGCCTACGCTGGCGGCCCAAGATCCCGTCAGCAAGGCTATCGAGTCGAGAACTCCAGTGCCGGTGGTGATCTGGCACGAAACGGTGGACGTTCCGCAGCTCAACCTGATTTATGGAGCGGGCGGAAAAGAAGATGCGCCCAAACCGGGCGCGAAATATAAATTTCGCAAGGAAGACGAGAGCGGCACGAATCCGAAATTCGATGTCGAAGATGACAACGGGGTGCACTGGCGCGTAAAGCTGGGGCCGGAACCGCGCGCCGAAACCGCCGCCACGCGCTTGTTGTTCGCGGCCGGCTATTTTGTTGACGAAGATTATTACATCGAAGAACTTCCGGTAGAGGGTATGCCCAAGCTGCACAAAGGCGAATCCTTCGTCACCGATGGCGGCATCGTCCACGGCGCGAGACTGGAGCGCCGCACCAAGGAAGTAAAAAAATTGGGCACCTGGGAGTGGTCAAAGAATCCCTTCGTGGGCAGCCGAGAATTCAACGGCTTGCGCGTGATGATGGCGCTGGTGAACAACTGGGACCTCAAAACGGTCAACAATTCCATTTACCAGATGGAAGACCAGACCGTTTACGCGGTCACCGATGTGGGCGCCACGTTTGGAAAAACCGGCAACACCGCCAGCCGCTCCAAAAGCAATTTGAAAGACTTTGAGAAGTCGAAGTTCATCGAAAAGGTGAAGGCCGATTACGTGGACTTTGTTCTGCACAGCAGGCCGTTATTTATTACCGCCGTGGACATACCGAATTATCACGACCGCAGTTCCATGGAGGCCATCACCAAGCACATCCCCCGGGGAGACGCGAAATGGCTGGGGCAAAGGCTTTCTCAACTCAGCCTAGAGCAGATTCGCGACTGCTTCCGCGCGGGCGGATATTCCCAGGACGAAATCGAAAGATATTCGCAGGTCATACAAAGCAGAATCGCGGAATTGAATGCTTTGTAAGAGCGGCACACACCGGTCCGTGCGGAAAATGGCAGGTACTATTTCAGACCGGCCCGAAAATCGAAACAGGAGTGCGATGGTGCAGTATTCGACCGGTGGTTTGGTGCGGCCGTGAAGCTGATCGTCCAACCGCGTGATGGGGCCACTCCGCTTCTCACCGCCATAAAAAAAGCCAAGAAGTCCGTAGACATTGCGATTTTCCGTTTCGATCGCACCGACATCGAAATGGAGCTCAAGGCGGCGGCCGCCCGGGGCGTCAAGGTTACGGCGCTGATCGCCTACGTTAATCGCGGTGGCGAGAAACATTTGCGCGCGCTGGAAATGCGCTTTCTGGAAGCAGGCATTACCGTGGCGCGGACCGCCGATGACCTGATCCGTTACCACGACAAGCTGATGATCATCGACCGCAAGGTTTTGTACATGCTGTCCTTCAACTTCACGCACCTGGACATTGACCACAGCCGTGGATTTGGAATCGTCACCGGAAATAAAAAGTTCGTTCAAGAAGGCGTCAAATTATTCGACGCCGACGCCGCCCGCAGATCCTACAGCGCCGGACTCGATACTTTTATCGTGAGCCCGGTGAATTCGCGAAAATGCCTGGGCGTATTTCTGAAGCGCGCTAAAAAACAACTGTTGATCTACGATCCCGAAATCTCGGATAAGGAAATGATGCGGATTTTGCAGGAGCGCGCCAAGAGCGGCGTGGAAGTAAAAATCATAGGGCACTCCGCCAAGCGGCTGAACCTGCAGGTCGCCAAGCTCACCAAGATTCGACTGCACACCCGCACCATTATCAGCGACGGCACGCGCGCCTTCATCGGCAGCCAGAGTTTACGCCCGGCCGAACTGGACTCTCGCCGCGAGCTGGGCCTGATCATCCGCGACGGCAAAATTCTCAAGCAACTCCTGGAAAGTTTTGGCTCCGACTGGGATTCCACGGACGCGGCCAACGACAAAGGCATGAAAAAAGACGACGAAGCTCCCAAAAAGGACGTGCAGCGCGCCACCAAGGCGCTGGCCAAGGAATTGCATCCTTTGACCGCCACGGTGAAAAAAGCCGTCAAGAAAGCGGTCTCCGAAGCCGGAGGCGATGTGTTGGGAGATAAGCGCGTCAAGTCCGCGGTGAAGAAGATGGTCAAGAGGGCCATCAAGCAGGCCGTCAGAGAAGTTGCTGACGACGCGGATGAAAAGGATAAGCAGGACCAGAAGAGCAAGAAGGATAAGTAGCTGGATTTGTCGGAGGCCGCATGAGCCGAATGAAACAATTATTTGTGGCACGAACGCAGGCGAATAGTTTTCGAGGCTTGCAAGTCTTAGTACTGGCCGGAATGTTGGCCGCGGCATCTTTGCAGGCCCCTGCATCCCAGGCACAGAATCCGCCGCCCGACTTGTCAGCGCCGGGTTTCCAGGAATTTTCCGATCGCGTTCAGAAATATGTGCAACTACATAAGTCGGTGGAGGCAACGCTGCCCAAGCTAAAATCAACTAATGAGCCTGAGCTGATCGAGGCCCACCAGAAAATGCTGGCCAGGAAAATTAAAGCCGCCAGGATTCATGCCAAGCGGGGGGATATTTTCACACCGGCAGCCACGGAGGCATTCAAAAAGGCGATGTCCACGGAGTTCCAGGGTCCCCACGCGCCGCACGCGCAAGCGACCATGACGCAGGGAGCGCCGCTCAAGCAAGTGCACCTGCGGGTCAACCAGATTTATCCTGAGAACGTGCCGTATACCTCGGTCCCCCCGACGCTGCTCCAAAAGCTTCCGAAATTACCCGACGAGGTGGCCTACCGCGCGGTAAGTAGCGACCTGGTGCTGCTGGACGTGAAAACAAATCTTGTTCTGGACGCTCTTACCGGTGTAATTCCAACTCCAGCAACCGACCACCAATGATCGTGCGCAGACGAATTTTTATAGCGGGTTTGTTTCTCTTGCTGGCGTCGAGCCAGCGCGCTGACGAATTCAAGTTTCCGCTAAAGTCAAACTCCGTGCGCTTTGCCGCGATCGGAGACATGGGCACCGGGGAAAAGCCGGAGTTTGAGACTTCCGACCAGATGAACCAGCAGCGCAAAGCGTTTCCGTTCGATTTCGTTATCGCTCTGGGCGATAACATCTACGGCGGCCATGGTTCCTCGGATTTCGAACAGAAATTTGCCAGCCCGTATAAAACTCTACTGGATGGCGGCGTAAAGTTTTACGCGTCGCTCGGCAATCACGACGATGCCAGCGAACGTTTTTATAAACCTTTCAATATGAACGGAGCAAATTATTACTCGTTCAAGAAGGGCAACGCACATTTTCTCGCTCTGGACAGCAACTACATGGACCCCAAGCAGCTGGACTGGCTGCAGAAAGAATTGCAGAACGCGGGCAAGGATGAGTGGAAGATCTGTTTCTTCCATCACCCTTTGTATTCGTCAGCGCGCAAACATGGCCCGGCCACCGACCTCAGGCTTTTGCTAGAACCCATCTTCGTGAAATATGGAGTGAATGTGGTGTTCGCGGGTCATGAGCACGTGTACGAGCGCATCCAGCCGCAGAAGGGTATTTATTACTTCACGGAAGGATCCTCGGGACAATTGCGGTCTGGCGGACTGGATCGCTCCAGCATCACGGCCGCCGGCTTCGATACCGATCGCGCTTTCCTGCTGGTGGAGATTGCCGGTGACGAGCTGTATTTCGAGGCCGTTTCGCGGACGGGCCAGGTTGTGGATTCGGGAGTGATTCAGCGCCAGCAAGCTGCTGCAAAGCCGTGATACCTGCCAGATAACAAAAATAAGAACGAAAATTAATCGGTGACGGCAGCCGACTGCTTCCGTTCGCGCTTCATCGCGTACATGGCGGTGTCCGCGGCGGAGACCAAAGCCTCCACGTTTTCCCCATGCTGCGGATAAACGCTCACACCTACGCTCACCGATAGGGGCGGCCCGTTGCCATCTTCCGCGATGCTGCTGCCGATACGGCGCGCCACGGAGTACGCGGCTTCCAGTCCGGTTTCCGGCAGGAGCAATGCGAATTCATCTCCACCGAATCTGGCAGCGGTGTCAATGTCGCGGCAAAATAACGTGAGCGCGTCCGCGGTGCGGCAAAGCGCCTGGCTACCGGTCAAATGCCCGTAAGTGTCATTTAGTTGTTTCAAGTCGTCCATGTCGAACAACAGGAGTGCGAATTCCCTGCCAGTGCGATTGGAACGGCGAATTTCCATGTCCAGGGCATCAATCAGGTGCCGGTAATTCGCCAGGCCCGTTAGGGGATCGCTGGCCGCGAGCCGGCGCAGGTGATCTTCCAGTTCGCGCTGCTTGGTAATATCTTCGACGATTACTTCGTAAGTGCCTCGCAGACCTTGTTCGCCGATGATTTCTTGCGCGCTCAACCTAACTTTCAAGCTGCTTCCATCCTTGCGCGGCCAGTCGGCCTCGACGGGGTCCACTTGGCCTTCAGTGGGTTGGCCGAGGAGCTGGGCTCGTTTCGCGGGATCAGCAAAAACAGCGCCAGCGATATTTACCTCCAGCAATTCCTCGCGCGAGGAATATCGCAGCATGGTGACCAGCGCCTGGTTCACGTCCAGAAATGCGCCCTCGGGGCCGCAGCGGCAAACTCCATAGCTGAGATTCCCAGCCAAGGCCCGGTATTGCGCCTGCAGCCTGCCCAATTCTTTTTCCGCGCGGTCGCGTTCGCGCCGTAGCGAACGTTCGTTCAGCGCCCGCCGAATGGCTACCGGGAGGTGCCCGATGGATTCGCGCTCCACGCATTCGGAAACGCCGTGCAACAACAGCGATGCGGCCGCTTCTTTCTTGAGGTTGTCCACCAGGAGGATGACTGGAATGTCTCGGCGTGTCTCGGCCAGCAACGACAGCACTTTTTTCTGCTCGGTCGGATCCGCCGCGTACTCGCACACGGCAGCGTCAAAAGATTGCCATTGCGGGTGACGCGTGACGGAAGCAACTTCCGGCACGAGGTGAGAATCAACCGCGAATCCCCCGCGGCTTAATTCGTGGACGCAGCGTTCGACCAGGGACGGATCACGGTGCGAAAAAATGATGTGCACCTGGGGCCTGCGCGCCGGCGGCTCTGCACAAGAGACACCCGTAGCGGATGTCGGTGATGGCGTCTGAGTGTTGCTGTTCAACGGCAAGATTGGCCCCGAGTTCTAATCTTAGAGAAGTGCCAGACTTTTAGGGGACCATATCGCCCAGGCGCGAACAATCAGGGGTTCACCCGAGAGTTAACAACGGAATACCGGTACCGCAAGTCGCTTATTACAATGGCTTTGCTGCGGGAAAGGGGCAGCAAAAAAAAAGCTATAGCCGTTTCAGTCCGTTCCATACAGTAAACTCCCGACTACCCCGCAGCTTCTTAGTGTGGGACAGTAGGGCCTCTCGGCACGACCCTGCGATCCCCGCCGCGGGCCGCCGGACTTCGAGCGGATGGTCCCTTCGTGTATAAAACTTTTTTCGGGTTAAAAAAGAACCCGTTCAACGTAAATCCCGACCCCGCATATCTTTATCTGACTTCCCAAATGCGGCAGGCGCTTGATGAGTTGACCTATGGAATCGAGGGCCGCAAGGGTTTAATGCTTTTGACGGGGGAAGCTGGTACCGGAAAAACCACGCTTGTCAATCACTTGTTGCTGTGGCTCGGACATAGGCGCGCGCGAACCGCCTTCATCTTTAATTCTCACCTCGACTCCGACCAACTGTTCGACTTCATTTTTTCCGATTTCGAAATTCCAGCAACAGCGCAAACCAAGGCGAACCCGCTGCTGATTTTCAATGACTGGCTGTTGGAACGCTTTCGCGCGCACGAACTGGTTGTTCTGATCGTGGACGAAGCTCAGGGGCTTCCGGTGCACGTCCTGGAAGAAATCCGCTTGCTGTGCAACATGGAGACCCCTAACGAAAAACTGCTGCAGATCATTCTGGTCGGCCAACCGGAGTTAGAGACGACGCTGAAGCGGCCGGATTTGCGGCAATTGCACCAGCGCATCTCGCTGCGCTGCAAGACTACGCCGCTAAGTTTGCTGGAGACCAGCGCGTATATCGAAGACCGCTTGCATACCGCGGGCTCGAAGAATGGCGCGATATTCTCCCCCGAGGCGGTGGATGCGATACACAGCTTTTCGCGCGGCATACCCCGGGTAATTAATTTGTTGTGCGAGAACGCGTTGATTCAAGGGTATGTAGAGCAGCAGCGCAATATTCCCGCTGGAATCATTGAGGAAGTAGCGCGCGAAATGCAGTTCGACGATTTTCGGCCCATGTCGCCGCGGTTGCGAACGATTACGCACCTCGCGGAGCTTCCGGATCTGGGCGCGCTGCTCGCAAAAATCAAGGCGGATGCGGATGAGGCCCACGACTGGGGAGAAGCGCAGAAAGCGACTCCGTTTATTGTGAGCCAGCAAAAAATCAACGTTCGTGGTGACGTGGAAGTGCTGGGGCCTGCGCCAAACAACGAGAATGGCCGCTCCGCCGCGAACATTTCTGCTCCCGTCGATCCCCAGGTTCATGCATACGCGGACAATCGCGTGCAGTATTGGAGAATGAAGCGCAGCCGGTCCAGCAAGTTTTTTCAGGCGGTTTTTTATCGCGCCAGCGCAAAGTTTCAGAATTTCGATCTAGCGTCTCGCCTCGAACGCGCTCACGAGTTTCTGAAAGCCCCGAGGTCGGGTTATAAGGTTGCCGCACTTAGCAGGAGTCTTCGCGCCCATGCGGGGCCGCGACTGGCGGCTATTTCAAATGCTGCCGGGCCACGGTTCAAGGCGCGCGCGTCGGTGTTGGCAAACGCGGTGAGCACTCTAGCCCGGCGCATTCAAGACTGGTGGCAGCTGACCCTCAGCGAACAGATGTACGGGAGGAGTTTTGTAGCCGCGGCGGCCGCCGCTTCGGCCTTATATCTGATCGCGCGGAAGATGAATCCTTCGCAGGGCTGGGAGCACCCTGGATTGCTGGTGGTCGCTTTCGCGGGGTCGTTGCTTTGCGCGCTTTCGCTGGTATTGGGCGCGAGCGTGTTAGTTCGTTCGCGGCAGCGCTTGCGGAAAGATTCCTCGGAGTTGGTCACCAGCGCGGTTCGTTGGCTGCGGGCTCCGATTGCGCCGGGCCAACTGCGCGACCTTGGCTCAGTGGACGGTAAAGTACACAGCCAGCGGCGAGCATCCTGATACTTTCAAAAAATATTTTAACGAAATGTTGCGGCGCTGGGCAGTTCCCTGTTCAGTGACTGGCCGGGCCTTGCACGGATCCAACTAACTCAATCTGAACTTCCACGATGGGCTTCACCTTGAGCAGAAAATTGCTGGGGTTTTTCAGTTTCCACTCGATATAGGGCACAGTGATGGCCGCCGAGCCCTTCCAGCGATCCGCACTCAGCTCCGCTTTGGCAGGCGCGCTGAATTCGTGCTCCGCTCCATGCAACGAAAACATACCGTGCAACGCCAGCTTCGAATTCCCCTGCTTCGCGATGGTTCCGTCCACGCGATCCGGCCGAAAAATAATCTCTGAGTATTTTTCGCTCTCCAGCACTTCCTTGTGCATTTTATGGTCACGCGAATCGTTGCCACTTTCTCCGCTGGTCGCGTCGACGACGATTTCTCCAGAGGCCTTTCCGGTCACCGGGTCTATCGTGACGCTGCCACGCTTCACATGAAATGTTCCGTGTACCGTGTGCAAGCTCGAATCCACGGTCCAGTGCACGTTGCTCCGCGCCGGATCAACTCGCAAAACAAATGGCTCGGAGCTTCGCGCCCCCTCGGGCCGGGATGTTTGTGCCTGCCAGGTAAGCACGGGCGCCGCAAAAAACAGCAGCACCGCGAACGCGTTGTTCATGAAAGAAGACGACATGATCGCCGCCCGCCGCTTACGCGGCCAGGAACCTCCAGCCCAGCATCGCGCCGGTGGCGGCAAAATGCGCCGGCGAAGTTTCTCCCACGTGTATGGAAATCAAGCGCGCAAATAACTCCGGATGATTCGCGAACGCCTGGAAAGTTCTGCGGCGCATGCGTGGCCGGCCATCCAATAAGAGCAATAGCCGCGCCATGAATGTCGGCCGGCGCGCCAGTTGGCGGTGCACCCTTTGGTAAGACCCCAGATTATTTTCCGCCATGGCGTCCGCCAGCGCCTGCGCTTGATGAAAGCTCAAGCTCAGTCCTTCGCCGGTGATGGCGTCCACGCTGCCGGACGCGTCGCCAATCAACGCGACGTGGCTGCGATAAACTTTCCTCAGGCTGCGCGTGGTAGTGAAGGCGCCACGCTCCGGCCGCGCCGGCCGCTCACCCTTTAGCCTTCGCGCCAGCTCCGGGAATTCTGATAAGGCCAGCGGCAGATCGCGACTGGGCTTCCGTGAAACCATAACGATGCAGACTTCTGAAGCTGATACCGGCGTCACATACGCCTGGGCGTTGTCGCCCCAATAAATTTCCACGTAATCAGACCACGGAGCCACCGCAAAATGTCCACGGCAAGCCAGTCGAGCGTGGCGCCGGCCGGAACTATCTAACCCGGCCCATCGCCTGACGCGCGATTGCCCGCCGTCAGCACCGACGATCCACCGGCTGGCGATCGCCTCTCCGCCCGCAAGCCTGACCATTCCCTCCTCAATACCAGTGACCGGAGTGTGCCACAAAAATCGAACTCCCAACTCTTCCGCGCGATCCAGCATTTTTCGCTGCAGAATGGTGCGGCGCAATCCGATGCCTGGACCGCTCGGAAAGTTCGCTGCGAGGGAGGTTCGCCCATCCACGAAATTTATTCCGCCAAATGGGAATCCATCGCGCGGGCCCAGCTCCACTCCGAGCTCCCGGAGCGCCGCGATGGAATCAGGCATCAATCCTTCACCGCACGGTTTATCTATAGGAGGTTTATTCCCGTCCGCGACAATTACTCCGAGCCCACGCTGGCGCGCGGCGATTGCGGCAGCCAGTCCAGCCGGACCGCCGCCGATTACAAAGACGTCTGTGCTTTGCGCCATAGGTGCGCCGTGAACTCCGGGAAGGTACGCTCTGCCGGCCAGAGGGCTGTTGTTAAAGATGCGGTGATGCAATTGAAAGATGTATTTAACGGATGAGTGAAACTATGTCAAGAAAGCTCTATAAATGGAATTTATCTGATGCTTGAAAAGTATTAATTTGATCTATATGTGTTTCCCCCTCATGCTGGTCCCACGACTCCCTTGTTCGGGTCATGAGAATATTTCAGGTGTGGCCGGTCAATGTGGAGGCTAAGCTGATTGTGGTCACAAAATCCAGCAGAAGCAACCGGAGACTGCTGAAGTGCCTCAAGCGCCTCAAATGAACGATCCGCTCCCCAGGCCGCGAAGCCACACACTAGTGGACGGCGCGAACCGCTCCCCCGCGCGCGCTATGCTGCGCGCTTCCGGTATGAGCGACAGCGACTTCAAAAAGCCGCTGATCGGCGTGGCCAACACCTGGATTGAAATCGGACCGTGTAACTATCACCTGCGCGAACTGGCCAAGCACGTAAAAGACGGGATTCGCGCCGCCGGCGCGGTGCCGCTCGAGTTCAACACCGTTTCTATTTCTGACGGCATCACCATGGGTACCGAGGGCATGCGCACCTCGCTGATCAGCCGCGAGGTCATCGCCGATTCGATTGAGCTGGTCACACGCGGAAATCTTTTCGACGCGCTGATCGTTCTGGTGGGCTGCGACAAAACTATTCCCGGCGGCATCATGGCGCTGGCCCGGCTTAATATTCCCGGACTTATTTTGTACGGCGGGTCCATCGCGGCGGGACAATTTGAAGGCCACTCCGTCACCATCCAGGACGTTTTCGAAGCCGTGGGCACTTACAACCGCGGCGAAATGAGCGACGCCCGGCTGAACGCGCTGGAAGGCGCGGCCTGCCCCGGTGCCGGAGCCTGCGGCGGCCAGTTCACCGCCAACACCATGGCGCTGGTTTCCGAATTTCTTGGCGTGGCGCCGATGACGCTCTCCAGCACGCCGGCGACAAATGGCGCAAAGGCCAACGCGGCGCATCGCGCCGGCGAATTGGTCGTTGATCTTCTGCGCAGAAATGTTTTGCCCTCGAGCATCATCACCAAAACGTCCATCGAAAACGCCATCGCGGGCGTAGCTGCGACCGGCGGTTCCACAAACGCGGTGCTGCATCTTCTAGCCATCGCCAGTGAAGTAAAGCTGCCGCTTTCCATTGATGATTTCGATCGCATCAGTTCACGTGTTCCGATCCTTGCCGATCTAAAACCCGGAGGACGATTTGTTGCCACCGACCTTTACGCAGCAGGCGGCACTGCGCTCGTCGCAAAGCGCCTGCTTGAAGCAGGAATTCTGCGGGGGGAATCTCCCACCGTCACCGGCCGCACTATCGGCGAAGAAGCCAACGCCGCGAAAGAAACGCCCGGACAGGAAGTCGTCCGCAAGTTAAGTGCGCCGTTGAAACCAACAGGCGGCCTGGTGATTCTCAAAGGCAATCTCGCGCCCGAAGGCTGCGTCGTGAAAGTCGCCGGCCACGACGTTCAGAATTTTCGCGGTACCGCTCGCGTGTTCGATGGTGAAGAAGCTGCGTTTCACGCGGTGGAAAAGGGGCTGATCAAGGCAGGAGACGTGGTGGTCATTCGCTACGAAGGACCCAAAGGTGGCCCGGGCATGCGTGAAATGCTCGCGGTCACCGCCGCTTTGGTCGGCGCTGGCCTGGGAGATTCCGTCGCTCTCCTTACCGATGGCCGTTTTTCTGGCGCAACTCATGGCCTTATGGCCGGGCATGTCGCGCCCGAGGCCGCCAATGGCGGACCCATCGCGGCAGTGGCCGAAGGCGACACCATTATTTTTGATTTGCCGGCACGAACTTTAAATCTTGAAATCCCCGATGTGGAAATGCAGCGTAGACTTGCGGCTTGGCGCGCGCCGGCGCCACGTTACACTAGCGGCGTGATGGCCAAGTACGCTTTCCTGGTTTCTTCCTCCGCGCTCGGCGCGATTACTGCAATTCCAAAAGCTTTGCCGTCCACTGTGCAACCTGGGACGAATGCGAGGGCCCTATGAAGTTGACCGGCGCGGAAATCCTTTGTGAATCGCTGACAAGGCTCGGCGTGCGCCACATTTTCGGTTATCCGGGCGGTGCCATTCTTCCTGTGTACGACGCGCTTGGAAAATCCAAGTTGCACCACATCCTGGTGCGCCACGAGCAAGGCGCCACGCACATGGCCGATGGTTATGCGCGCGCCAGTGGCGGCGTGGGAGTAGCGATGGCGACTTCCGGCCCGGGCGCAACCAACATGGTCACCGGCATCGCCACGGCGATGCTCGATTCTTCCCCGGTGGTGTGCATCACCGGGCAGGTCAGCAGCAAAGTGCTGGGCTCCGACGCGTTCCAGGAAATTGACATCACCGGCATCACCATGCCGATCACCAAGCACAACGTGATCGTTACCCGCGCGGAAGATATCGCCCGCACCGTGCGCGAAGCTTTTTTGATTGCCGCCAGCGGCCGCCCCGGGCCTGTGCTGGTGGATATCACTAAAGACGCGCAACAGGCATCCTGCGAATTCAATTGGGATGCGTGCGCTCCCAAACTTCCCCAGAAGCGACAGCGCGAGACTTTCGACCAGGTGGAATTTGATCGCGCGATTGAATTACTCAACACGTCGAAGCGCCCGCTCATTCTTGCCGGGCACGGCATCATGGTTTCCGGCGCCATGAAAGCTTTTGAGCAATTTGTGCGCGCGGGAAATTATCCGGTGGCCATGACGCTGCTCGGCATCGGTTGCTTCCCCGCCCGGGATCCGCTGAATCTCGGGATGATGGGCATGCACGGCGAAGCCTGGGTCAACAACGCCATTCAAGAGTCTGATTTACTTATCGCCGTGGGTATGCGCTTCGATGATCGCGTCACCGGCGATCTGCGCACCTATGCCAAGGGCGCGCGAAAAATTCACATCGAGATTGACCGCGCGGAGATCAACAAGAACGTGAAGGTGGATGCCGCGCTGGTCGGCGATGCGCGCAAAATTCTTGAGAAACTCACGCCGCACATTGAAACGCGCGACCACGGCATCTGGATTCGCCACATCATTGACGAACTCAAAGGCGATTCCGCGGTGCGCGATATTCAGAGCCTGCCCGACAACGGACACCTGTACGCCGCGCACGTAATCAACGACATCTGGAAAGAAACCAAGGGCGAAGCGGTGGTCGTCACCGACGTGGGCCAGCACCAGATGTGGGAAGCGCAGTATTACCACCACAATTCGCCGCGCAGCTTGATCACGTCCGGGGGACTGGGGACGATGGGGTTTGCTTTGCCTGCTGCCATCGGCGCTAAGTTTGCCAAGCCCGACGCGGAAGTCTGGGTCGTGGTGGGCGATGGTGGCTTCCAGATGACCATGAGTGAGCTTGCCACCATCGTGCAGGAAAAAATCAACATCAAGATCGCCATCATCAACAACGGCTTCCTCGGCATGGTTCGGCAATGGCAGGAATTTTTCTACGACAAACGCTATGTCGCGACCCCGCTGGTCGCTCCGGACTTTGCCGCGCTCGCCAACGCTTTCGGAATTCGTGGCGAGCGCATCTCCACTCGCGGCGACGTGGTCCCCGCAATTCGCGCCGCCCGCGAGTCCAAGGAAACCGTGCTCCTGGATTTCCGCGTGGAGCAGGAAGATTCCGTCTATCCCATGGTCGCCGCCGGAGCTTCCCTGAACGACATGATTCGCCGACCCGACAGCCCGCTGGTGGAAACCGCCACCGAGCCATGAAGAAAACCGAGGAGCACATGCAAACACTTGTCGCTTACGTGGAAAACAAACCGGGGGTACTAAATCGCGTCTCGTCTCTGGCGCGCCGCCTGGCTATCAACATAGACTCGCTGACCGTCGGCCCCACGGAAAATGAAGAAGTCGCGCGCATGACCATCGTCGCGCACACCGACGAAAAGGGCGCGCACCGCCTGGAAGCCAGCCTGGAGAAACTCGTAGACGTGCTGCTGGCCGAAAATATTTCCAACCGCTCGGTACTCGATCGCGATCTGGCGTTAATTAAGGTCTCCGCCGATCAGAAAAATCGCCCGCACCTGATGGAATTGATTAAAGTGTTCCGGGCGCGCGTGGTGGACGTCGCGCCGGAATCACTGATTCTGGAAGTCTCCGGCACGGTGGACAAGATTGACGGTTTGCTGGAAGTGTTGCGGCCATTCGGAGTGCTGGAAATGGCGCGCACCGGAAGAATCGCCATGACCCGCGGGGGAGATTTGCTGCGGCCTCCCGTCGCCGACGAAACGGAAACCGTGAAATCAGAAACGTTCGATGGCGTGGCGACACGCACCTAAAGCCGGTGCTTTGATTATTCGTTCATCCGTAAACAGAAAACAGATTAATTCGCGGCGCGCTCACGCCGCCAGAGGAAAATACCATGGCAAAGCTTTATTATGATGATTCAGCAGATTTGGCGCTCATTCAGGGGAAAAAAGTCGCCATCATCGGCTACGGTTCGCAGGGCCACGCGCATGCGCTCAATCTGCGCGACAGCGGCGTGTCCGTGCGCGTCGGCTTGCAGCCCGGCAGCGCCTCGCGCGCCAAAGCCGAAAAAGAAGGTTTGACCGTCAACACTCCCGCGGAAGCCGCGGCGTGGGCCGACGTCATCATGATTCTTACGCCCGACACCAAGCAGCCGAAAATTTATCACGAGGCCATCGAGCCGCACCTGAAAGCCGGCAAGACGCTCATGTTTGCCCACGGCTTCAACATTCGCTTCGGCGCCATCAAGCCCCCCGCGGCGGTGGATGTGTCCATGATCGCGCCGAAAGCTCCCGGCCATCGCGTGCGAGAAGTATTCAGCGAAGGCGGCGGCACCCCGGCACTCCTCGCCGTGGAGCAGGATGCCAGCGGCCAGGCCAAAGCTTTGGCGCTCTCGTACGCCAAGGCGCTCGGCACCACGCGCGCCGGCGTATTGGAAACTACTTTCACGGAAGAAACCGAGACCGATTTATTCGGCGAGCAAGCCGTCCTGTGCGGCGGCGTCAGCGAGCTGATCAAAGCGGGTTTCGACACTCTGGTCGCCGCCGGTTATCAACCGGAAGTCGCCTACTTTGAGTGCATGCATGAACTCAAGCTCATCGTGGACCTGATTTATCGCGGCGGACTGAGCTACATGCGCTATTCCATCAGTGACACCGCCGAACAGGGTGATTACAGCGCCGGCCCGCGCATTATCACCGCGGAAACGCGCGCCGAGATGCGCAAAATTCTTTCGGAAATTCGCGACGGCAGCTTCGCGAAAAAATGGATTGCCGAAAACGAACAGGGCTGCCCCAATTTTCTGGCCACGCGCCAGCGCGAGCAGACCCATGCCATCGAAAAACTTGGGCCGGAATTGCGCGCCATGATGCCTTTCCTTCAACCCGTGACTGCGCCCGGCATCGCCAAGCCAGCCGCCGCGAATAAGAAGTAGTCACGAATCGTTCCAAGGAAATATTCGCTTCCTTCGTCTGCTACCTTACGATATTGACAATGCGGTAAATTTGCATAATCCTCTCGCAGCATGAAAGAACGTCCCCAGGCACCTACTCAGCATCTGGCCGAACGCATCGAAGGCCTTAGCATCAAGCGGCAGGAAATCATACGTCCCATACTGGAGCATCCGCGCGAGTACGTGCTGCTCAGCGTGCGCGCGCTGGCTACGCGCCTGGGTACCGATCCCGCCACGGTAGTCCGCATCGTGCGTGGGCTGGGCTTCGAAACCTATCGCGAT
This sequence comes from Acidobacteriota bacterium, assembly GCA_030774335.1. Classification (GTDB taxonomy): domain Bacteria; phylum Acidobacteriota; class Terriglobia; order Acidiferrales; family UBA7541; genus Acidiferrum. The sequence continues at coordinate 25,370 of JALYLI010000056.1, forward strand.
TTTCAGCGCCATCTGCACGAACTGTCGCTGGCCTTCGCCACTTCGCTGGACACCATGCAGGCCACCGGGCAAAACGGCAACATGCCCTCCTACATTCGGGAGTCCATTGAACAAGACGCCAAAAACCTGCAGGGCCTGAAGAACAGCCTCGACGCCCGGCGCATGACCAATCTGGCGAAACGCCTCTACGCCGCGCGCAGAATCGTTTTGCTGGCGGGTGACCTGGCCGCCTATCTCGCGAGTTATTTCGAATACCAGATCAGCGTCGTGGGCTTGCCTGTTTTCGCGGCCACCTCCAGCGGCCGCATCGCGCACCTGGTGCGTACTGCGAATAAGCAGGACCTGATCATCGCGATCAGCTTTCGCCGGGGATTGCGCGCCACGGTAGAGGGCGCGCGGCAGGCGCATGAAAAAGGGGCATACTGTGTGGGCATCGCCGATACATTTCTTTCGCCGCTGGCCCGTGAATGCGATGAACTATTTATCGCTTCCATTGAGTCCACCTCGTTTGCCGCTTCTTACGCAGCGCCCATAGCTCTGCTGAACGCGATCCTCGCTACCTGTGCGCAGTATCGCCG
>JALYLI010000057.1 GCA_030774335.1 Acidobacteriota bacterium
TCACAATATCCTTCGGCAGCGTGGGGTCCAGCACCTCATCCCACCCGACCATGCTCTTGCCGTGCTTGCTCACGATGGCCTGCAGTTTTTTGTTGAAGTACAGCTGCAAACCGGCGTTGCCTTTCAAATCGTGCTCACGAATAAACGCCTGAATTTTCAGATTGGCGTCCCATTCTTTTCCGTTGACCTCGTCGCCTCCCACGTGAAAGAAATGGTCCGGAAAAAGTTTGGCCATCTCGCCGATGAACTCGTCGAGAAATTTGTAAACTTTCTCGTTGGTCGGATCCATCGCCGGATTGAAAATTCCCCACCTGCGCTCAATACTGTAAGGCCCCGGGCCGCTGGCCAGTTCCGGATGCCCGATGAACCACGCCGTGCTGTGCCCGGGCAGATCAAACTCCGGCACCACGCGAATCCCGCGCTCCCGCGCATAGGCGATCAGCCCGCGAATTTCTTCCTGCGTGTAGAAAAGCCCGTCCGAGCCGCTCTCGTGCAGCTTCGGAAATTTCTTGCTCTCCACCCGGAAACCCTGGTTCTCCGAAAGGTGCCAGTGGAATACATTCATCTTCACCGCTTCCAGGCCGTCAATATTTCTGCGCAGCACGTCCAGTGGAATAAAATGGCGACCCGTATCAATCATCAAGCCGCGCCACGGAAACCGCGGCGTATCCTTGATGCTTATTGCCGGCGCGGCAAAACCCTCCGGCGAAACCGTCACCAGTTGCAGAAACGTCTGCAATCCATGCAGTGCGCCCAGATCCGTCGCCGCCGTAATCGTCGCGCCCGCAGAATTCACTTCCAGCGCATACGATTCGTCCTCACCCACTTCCTGAACCGGCTTGGTGTCGTGATCGGCGCGCACCACCAGCGTAGCTTTTTCGCCCTGCACAGGTTTCGTCGCCATCAACAACCCGGTTTGCCGGGCCAGCCGTCCCGCAAAACGCTCCGCGGCGCCGGTTAGCCGCGCGTCCGAGCGCCCCGCCAGCGCCACGGTGAAGTTGGCATCAATTTTCAGGCTGCCGGATCCCAGCTGCACGTTGGCTGGCACCGGCATCAGGTTCAGCGATTGCATTTGTTGCCCCCGCGATAGCGGCGAAAAAATTGACATACCCAAAATCAGCAAAAAAGTCATTACGGCAATGCCGGATTTCAGCTTCGATCCCATTATTATTCCGCCCTCTGCAAAATATCCCTTAGGAGCTTGCTACGTTTCCCGCACCGCATACTGGCACAATCCGCGCGCTTCCGGGCGTGCTTTTTGACCCGCGCCCACGGTTTGCCTGTCCCCCAAATCACGGGTGAGTTAGAATAATTGCATTCTCCTGTTTCCGTGTACAAAAAATGAAAACCTCTGTCGCCATCTATCCCGGCTCCTTCGACCCCGTCACCAACGGCCACCTCGATCTGATCGCGCGCGGCGATAAAATGTTCGACCTCGTGATTGTCGCCGTGCTGCAAAATGTCGACAAGCAGCCGCTCTTCACCGTGCCCGAGCGCGTCGAAATGCTGCGCGAATGCACCAAACAATGGCCCGGTGTGGAAGTGGACGTCTTCAAAGGCCTGCTGGTTGACTATGCGCGCAAGCGTGGCGCCGGCGTAATCCTGCGCGGCATTCGCGCCGTCTCCGATTACGAATACGAATTGCAGATGGCGCTAATGAATCGCAAGCTGGAACCGCGCCTCGAAACCGTGTTCATGCTGCCCGGCGAGCCGTACAGTTATCTCAGCGCAAAACTGGTGCGTGAAATCGCGCAACTGGGCGGGCCGCTGACCGATCTGGTGCCCGCGGTGGTGGAGCAAAAACTGCGCGCCAAAATTTTGTAAGCGCGATTTGCGCCATTTTGGCGCTAATCACCGGCAGCCGGATTCATCATCATGGAGGCCTCCATTACTACAGGAGCAAAGGTGCAACTAACCGACCGCATCAACCGCATACAAATCTCTCCCACCGCCGCAGTCATCGCGGAAGCCGAAAAGCTGAAATCGCGCGGCGTGGATGTCGCCGACTTCGGCCCCGGCGAGCCGGACTTCCCCACTCCCGACCACATTAAAAAAGCCGCCATCAAGGCCATCGACGAAAACAAAACCAAGTACACCGCCACCGGCGGCGTCATGCCGCTACGCGAAGCCATCTGCGCATGGCACAAGCGCGAACTCGGCTCCGCTTACGAAGCGAAAGAGTGCGTCGTCAACGTAGGTGGCAAGCATTCCATCTTTAATCTCGTAAGCCTGCTGATTCAAAACGGCGATGAGGTCATCATCCCCGCGCCGTACTGGGTCAGCTATCCCGACATCGTCAAATATGCAGGCGGCACGCCCGTTTTCGTGCAGGCCAGCGCCGCAGACGGCTTCAGCGTCAAAGCCGCGGTCATCGCAAAAGCCATCACGCCGAAAACGCGCATGGTTTTTCTAAATTCTCCAAGCAATCCTTGCGGCGGCGTTGTTCCGCCTGACGAATTCGAGCGCATCCTGGCGCTGTGCAGAAAACATAAAATCTGGCTCATGAGCGATGAATGCTACTCGCATTTCACTTACGAGCCGCACCAACCCTACTCCATCGCCAGCGCCGCCGATTCGAAAGATCACGTCGTCATCATCGGCTCCATGTCAAAAACTTTTGCCATGACCGGCTGGCGCATCGGCTACACTCTCGCTCCCGAAGCTCTGGTGCAGGCCTCCATAAAGTTGCAGAGCCAGTCCACCTCCAATCCCACATCCATCGCGCAGTACGCCGCTCTCGAAGCCATGCGCGGCTCCATGGATTCCGTTCCCGTAATGCTCGCCGAATATGCGCGCCGCCGCCGCCGCATCGTGGACGGCCTGCGCGCCATTCCCGGCGTCACCTGTGAAGATCCCGGCGGCGCCTTCTACGCTTTCCCGAATATTTCCGCGCACCTCACCGGAAATAATCCGCTGGCTGAATCGTGCACTGAAATAACCAGGCTCCTGCTCGACAAAGTGCAAGTCGCGGTGGTCCCCGGCGAAGCTTTCGGCGCTCCCGGATATTTGCGGATTTCTTACGCCACCTCCATCGAGCGCATCGACGAAGGCTTGCGCCGTCTCGGCCAGTTTTTCAGCCGCGCGGAAGCCGCTTCCTGATCTGTGCGGCCCGCGCCCACACGCATTGAACCGCGATTCATGCCGCGCATCTGGGGCGCGCGTTCGCTGGCGCCCATTTATCCCGATCAATCGAATTTGCCCGAGCCCATTGGCGAAGCCTGGCTCACCGGACCGCTCAGCGAAATCGCCGAAGGACCTTTTCAAGGTACGTTGAATTCGGCGTGGACGAAAATGCCCGCGCAGTGGCGTGGCTCCGACTTCGCCGCGCCGCCCGCCGCTTCCGATTTTCCGCTGCTGGTGAAATTCATCTTTCCCACCGATCAGCTTTCCATCCAGGTCCATCCGAACGATGCGTACGCCGCGGAACATGAAGCGCCTGGTTCGCGCGGCAAAACCGAAATGTGGCACGCCATTTCCGCCGATCCCGGAGCGACCCTGCTTCTGGGCCTGGCGCCCCAAGTGGATCCGAAGCAATTCGAAGCCGCCATCGAAAACGGCGGCCTCGAGAATTTTTTCAAGCGCCTGCCGGTGTCTGCTGGCGACACCTTCTACGTTCCTGCCGGCACGCCGCACACCATCGGCAAAGGCATGGTGCTTTGCGAAGTGCAGCAGAATTCCGACCTGACCTATCGCCTGTACGACTTTCAGCGCGTGGACGCGCAGGGACATCCACGCCAGCTTCACGTCGAAAAAGGTATGGCCGTCATCGATTTCGAGCATCGCCTCGGCGTCAAAGTTGCGCCGCTGGCGCTGCCTTCTTCCCATAGCGCGAAAAAGTCTTTACTTGTGGCCTGCCGGTATTTCGCGAGTGAACGTTGGGATCTGTCCGCGACGACCGAAGCAAATTCCGATCCTTTACGATTTGAACTGTTCATTGTTCTAGGCGGCGGCGGAAAAATTGCCTGGGATGGCGATTCGGCTTCTTACCGCCAAGGTGATTGCTGGTTCATTCCGGCGCAACTCGGGAAGTTTTCTTTCTCGCCAGACGCCGCTACTTCACTTTTGCGTACCCAAGTGCCTGACATCAGTCACCTGCGGGCGCACCTTCTACACGACGGTATTGCGGAATCCGCGCTGCAAAAAGTTTTCTTTCCTTAGCGCCGCCTATGGCCGTAGAAAAACTCACCACTCACGCCATAATTCTTGCCGGAGGCCGCGGAACGCGCTTCTGGCCGCGCAGCCGCACCCGCACCCCCAAGCAACTTCTCAACATTATCGGCTCGGACTCCATGCTGCAGCAGACTGTCGCGCGGCTGACGCCGTTGATTCCCGCCCAACGCATCTGGACGGTCACTAACGTCGAGCAAGCCGCATCCATCCGCAAACATCTGCCCGCATCCGCGCGCAAGCACGTTCTTGCCGAGCCCATTGGACGAAGCACCGCCGCCGCCATCGCCCTCGCAGCTATCCATATTCGTAAAGCATCTGGCGGCGACGCCCTCATGGCCATTCTTCCCGCCGATCTCTACATCGCGCGCCCGCAGAAATACCGTAAGATCATGCGCCTCGCGCTTCAGGTGGCGCGCGAACCTGGGCGCATGGTTGTACTGGGCATTCCGCCGACGCGACCAGAAACCGGTTTCGGCTACATCCAGTGTTCCGATGAACCGATCTCGACTAGTCCCTTCCCCGTATTTCCTGTCCGCGCTTTCAAGGAAAAACCGGATTTGCAGTTAGCCAAAAAATACGTCGGCTCGGGCAACTATCATTGGAACGCCGGAATGTTTTTCTGGCGCGTCTCCACATTTCTCGATGCGCTGAAAAAATACCTGCCAAAAACGAGCGTCGCCATCGAATCTCTGGCATCCAGCATTGGCACAAAGGGCTACGAAAAGAAATTTCGCTCCATCTATCCACGCCTCGAAAATATTGCCGTGGACTACGCCATCCTCGAAGCCGCCACCCGCGAAAAAGGCCCGGCGCGCGTCTTCGCCATTCCCGCCGAAATCGGCTGGAGCGACATAGGCTCCTGGACCGCTGTCCACGAACAATCCTCCCAAGCCGGTGCCCAAAACGTCCTCGCCGGAGCCGGCCACATGCTTGAGGCTGAAGGCAACTTTATCTGGAGTCCTACGAAATTCGTTGCCGCCATCGGTGTGCGCAATCTCGTCGTCGTCGAAACTCCCGACGCCTTGCTGATTTGCCCGCGCGACCGTTCGCAGGACGTCGGAAAAATCGTCAAATGGCTCGAAGAGCATCGCAGAAAAGATCTGCTGTAGTGACCTGCCAAGGCCCGCCAATGCGGCTCTTTGCACCATTCCGTCTTCGCGTATACTTTTTGCATGCCGCCGCAGTCCCAGTCCGCCTCCGTCGCTGAAACCTCTCCCATCAAATTTGGCACCGACGGCTGGCGCGCCATCATCGCGGAAGATTTCACCTTCGCAAACGCCCGCATCGTGGCCAACGCTATTGCCCGTTACGTAATTCGTTCCGAGGATGCCCGCAAAGGCGTCATCATCGGCTATGACCATCGCTTCGCGTCAGACACGGTGGCCGCCGCCGTTGCCGAAACTATTAGCGCCACCGGCACCCCCGTCTGGGTGACGGACAAGCCTTGCCCGACTCCCGCGGTCTCTTTCCTCGTTCGCGACCGCAAAGCTGCCGGTGGCCTGGTCATCACCGCGAGCCACAATCCCTATCGCTGGAATGGCATCAAGTACAAAGCCAGCTACGGTAGCAGCGCGCTGCCCTCCATCGTCGCGCAAATCGAACAGCAACTGGACGCTGTGCAAAATTGCGACACCGCCACATTGCCGCCGCGCAAGGATTTAATCCAAAACATCGATCCCCGTGCTCCGTATCTGAACGCCCTCGAAAAACTCGTCGATTGGGATCGCTTGCGCCAAGCCAATTTTCGTTTCGTAGCGGATCCCATGCATGGCTCGGCCGCTGGCCTGCTCCGTGAACTTTTCCAGCGCAACGATATCGTCTGCGATGAAATCCGCGGCACACGCGATCCCCGTTTCGGGGGCGCGCACCCCGAACCCATCGAGCCGCACATTCAGCCGCTGCGCGACGCCGTCCTCGCTGGAAAATATGACGCCGGTTTCTGCGCCGACGGCGACGGCGACCGCATCGGCGCCATCGACCGCGACGGCTCTTTCCTCAATCCCCACCAGCTTTTCGCGCTGCTGGTATGGCATCTCGCGGGTACGCGAAATTTGCCCGGCGACATCGCCAAAACTTTTTCCGTCACCAAGCTGATCGACAAGATTGCCGCCAAGTTTGGCCGCAAACTCCATGAAGTTCCCATCGGCTTCAAATACATCTGCGAGTTGATGCTGGAGCAAAATATTCTGGCCGGCGGCGAAGAAAGCGGGGGCTTTGGCACCAGTCTCTATCTGCCCGAGCGCGACGCCACGGTGTCGGCGCTCTTCCTTGCGGAATTAATGGCCTGGCATGGCAAATCCCTCGGTGAATTGCTGGCCGCGCTGCATTCCGAATTTGGCGAATATCATTACGGTCGCGTAGACCTCGATGTCCAACCCGAACAAAAACGAAAAGCCATGGCGCACTTTTCCGCTCCCGCGTTCACGCATGTTCTCGATTGGCCGGTAGTGCGCCGCGAAAACATGGACGGCATAAAAGTTTATCTCGGCGACATTGGCTGGGTCATGGTGCGCGCTTCCGGAACCGAAAATCTGCTGCGCGTGTATTCCGAAACTTCGCAGCGCAATTCCACCAGTCGGGTTCTCGCCGCCGTCACCGGCATCGTTCAGAATCTTTAGGAGTCAAAATGGAAACCGTAAATCTGCAACAGAAGTTTTCTCTCTTCTCCGAACACTACAAGCCTCATATCATCGGAGAGGTGAACGATTGCCACATAAAAGCCGTTAAACTCAAAGGCGAATTCCTCTGGCATCATCATGACCACGAAGACGAGCTCTTCCTGGTAGTAAAAGGCACTCTACGCATGAAGTTCCGCGACCACGAATCCGTCATTCGCGAGGGCGAATTCATCATCGTACCCCGCAAAGTTGACCACCTGCCGGTAGCCGACGAAGAAACTCACATCGTGCTGATCGAACCGAAATCCACTTTGAACACCGGAAATATCGTTAATGAAAGGACCGTCGCGCAGCTCAAGAGCATCTGAAAGCGCCATCATCGAGCCCGCGAC
>JALYLI010000058.1 GCA_030774335.1 Acidobacteriota bacterium
GACGGAAGGAGCTAACCGTGGACTGATTCGAACTGCGTGATTGGCGGATTAGGTAGGCAACGCAGTTGTCCATTGGCAATGGCAGGAAAAGCGGATGCCTCACCCGCGAAAAAGCGGCGGGTGAGGAATGACACGTTCGGATGTTTGTTTCGCTAGTGTTTGTGCGCGAATGTCTGTTCGCGGTGGTTGATGCTGATGCTTGTTGCTGGTGCCTGCAGGCGAGGGCTTGTTTGCTAATGCTGGTACTCGAGTGTCTGTTCGCGAGTGCTTGCGGGTGTTTTTTTCGAGTATTTGTTTTTGTGGAGATGCGCGCAAATCTTTGCGCGCATGTTCGCGCCATTGTGGAGAAATAAATCGGCGCGCGGCTACTCCTGGGTCATGTAGTCGTCGGAGTGGTTCCAGTCGATGGTGGGGTCGAGGGCTGGGTCCACCTCGCCGCCGTTTTCCTTGGGGGCGGGCTTATCCATTTTGCGTTGGACGCGCTTTTCCTCTTTCATTTTGCGCTTTTCCATCCGCTTCATTTCTTTTTGGCGCTTCTGAAAAGTCGTGGTCATGCGGTCTCCTCGCCACAGAGTGCACCCTCGGCGGTGCCGGGGCGGTCCAGCAACTCATGCAACGTTGAAATTACCAGCGCGGTTCGCGCGGCTGCCTTACTGATTCACGATAGTCTTCGTTGGAGAAGCGGTCGCGTCCCCCGCCGCCACCTTTGCCACGGCCACCGCCGCTGCCACCGCCTGGCCCACGGCCGGTGTTCGGTCCACGACCCGCGCTGGGGCCATTGTTGAAGCTGCGCTGGCCGCTGCGTGGTGGACCACCTTCGCCCTTGGGGCGCGCTTCGTTGACCTTCAAGTTGCGTCCGCCAAATTCCTTGCCGTCGAGGCCAGTCATGGCTGCGGCGGCTTCCGCGTCGTTGGGCATCTCGATGAAGGCGAAGCCGCGGGCGCGGCCGGTTTCGCGGTCCATGGCCATATGAACGCGTGTGATCTGGCCGAAGGGCTCAAACAGGGTGCGCAGGTCGCTTTCGGTGGTCTGAAAGCTCATATTCCCTACAAATAAACTCTTCATCGTGATTCTCCCAGTACCCTTCGAAGCGCCGTGGGTGCAGAAATTCGACACAGCCGTTTCCAGCACTACAGAAACTGGCTGAAAATTGGCTGAACTATTGGAGGAAGGACGGCAGTTCGCGTTCCAGGCAGTTCAGGCAATCCAACTTCGGGAGCCTACGCAAGAGACCATATCATAATGGCTGCGAAAAGCCGAATGGACATTTTGGCGCGCGGGCGGCCTTGATGGGCGGGGCTGCAATTGCGCCCGGTATCAGTCGTTTAAGAGATCGCCGACGGCGCGCCAGGCCTGGTCAATGGCGACGTCGGTGTAGGCGCTGGCGCCGGCGTCGGAATTGGCGATGGCGATTTGTCCGACGCGTTTGCGACCGATGACCCAGGGCTTTTCGTTTTCTTTCCAGTCGGGATCGAACAAGGGATTGGGTGTGAAGGCGTAGCCGTGGGCCCAGCGATTCACGGTGATGCCCTGGATGTCGCGCGCAGCGTCAAAGCCGGCGGAGCCCAGCATTCTGTGGAGCTGATCGCGAATATTTATTTCGAACACCGAAAAGGGCGTGTCCAGCAGTTCCCTGCGGCCGGCACGACTTTGCTCGCGATGAGACAGTCCGGGCTTGCAAGGAGTGCGCAGCATGAAAAGGATCGCCGGCTCTTTGGGCGTGGCAGGAAATTTGTAGTTGCCCAGGCTGACTGGAAAATCGAGCGCTGTGTACGTGTGATAGCCGGCGGGCGCGACGATGTGATGAACGTTCAGTTTCGCGAAAGGCTCCCAGTTTCTCAGCGCAACGTGTGTGTAGACCAGCGGCGATTTAACGAGGTAGGAAAGCGCCTTGCTTTGCTCCGCGGGAAGATCGGGGCAAATGTAGGGAATCATTCCGTTGTAGCAGGCGAGGATGCAGTGCTTCCCTGCCGCGGTTTGCAGCTTCCCGTCGCGGACGTAGGCCACTTGAACGTGCTTGGAAAAATCCGATGCGGTTTCGCCGTTGACGTTTTTCACATCGACGACGGTGCTGTTGAGACGAATGCGGACCGGCGCGCCGACGAGGTCCAGCTTGCTGTAGACCGCGCGGGTGGTGAGCACGTCTTCCATAGAGTTGCCCGGCATGGCTGCGGGAATCAATGAGCGCACGAGAAGACGCGCGATAGACGCGTTGCCGTCTGGGAAATGATAAATGTAGGGCTCTTCTTTACCGGGATCAGGAAAACCGAGACCGTCGAATCCCGGATAGGTAAAGGATTCGTAGTCGTCGCCGGCTGCGAAACACTGAAGGGCCGGAACTGCTTCTATACCGACACAGAAAAGATCATGAGAGAAAGTTTGAAAAAATTGGAGGGCCTTGGGGGTCAGCTGGCAGTATTTCGTAAGATATTCGGCGTAACTTATTTTTCTGAGGAACGTGGTTTTTTCTTCAAGCGACATTCCGGCGAGATAGTCTTTTTTGTCGGTGTAGGCGCGCGCGATGTCGCGGCGTACTTCTTCGGAGAGCGGCGCTTGGGCTAGAAATTCCGGCCACGGCGTGGTGTTCATGCCGGTCAGGAGGCGGTCCTGGCCAAAAGTTTCCTTGTCGAAAAAGACGGCCGTGCCCATTTTGGAATAGAGACTCTGATCGTAGGCCTGATTGAAGCGCTCCACGCGGACGCCAATTTCTTCGATGAGGGCTTTTGCGACCTGGCTGTATTTTCCCGGGCTTTCGATGGATTGCGTGCCACCGTAGCTGAGCACCATGCGGCCGCCGGCCTGGAATTCGTTGCGCTTGGCATGGCCGCCAAAATCGTCGTGGTTGTCGAGTATCAGAATGCGGGCTTTTTTCCCCGCTTGCTGGCGATAAAAATGGGATGCCGCGAGGCCGCTGATTCCGGCTCCGACGACGATGAGATCGTAGGCTTCAGCGGTGCTCGCGGCTTTGCCGAGGTCGGCCCATTTTTGTCCATCGCGTATGAGGTGCGCATAGGTAAAGGTGCCGTCGTGATTGCCGCGCATACCCATTTTCGCTGGCGGGTAATAGTCGGCGGATTTTTCTGGCGACAATTCGTCGAATGCGGCGGCAGCCAGCAAGGTTTTGGCACCGAATGCTTTGGAGACACTTGTCGCGCCGAGAAGCGCGCTGCCCGCGCCGATAGCCACGCCGTTTAGAAAATCCCGACGGGTGACTTTCCTGGGTTTCCTTGAGTTCGTCATAAGGGCCTGTTGCGCCGGCGTTAATCCTGCCATTTCTCAGGGATAAAAAGCATCAGGAGATCTCCGGCAGCGGGCAAATTGCGCATCGGGCGCTAAAGATATACAATTCTTATGTATATCCGGAGGCCGTCATGCAGGTTTCGAAATGGGGTAATAGTCTGGCGGTGCGCTTACCTACGGCTGTGGTGAACGCGCTCAAGCTCAAAGAAGGCGACCAGATCGAGATTCGAATCGCACGTTCCCGGGTGTTCGAAGTGAGTCGTGACCAGAGCAAACCTCAGGCACTTGCTCGTCTGCGCAAACTAAGGCGTCCATTGCCACCCGGATTTGTATTCGACCGGGAAGAGGCCAATGCCCGCTAAGGTTTTCTTCGATACAAATGTGCTGATCCATGCGGTGAGCCAGGACGACGCGCGCAGCGGGATAGCCGAGGAAATACTGGCAAAGGGCGGGGTGCTCAGCGTACAGATCTTGAATGAATTTGTTTCCGTGGCACGACGCAAGATCCTGATGTCCTGGAATGATGTGAGCGAGGCGCTGGAGGCCTTCGCGGTTTTATGCCCTTCTCCGCTGCCGATCACGATGGAGATGCACAATGCCGCGCTCAAGATGGCGAAGAAACACGGCTACAATATCTACGACGTGCTGGTGGTTTCGGCTGCACTGGAGGCGGGATGCACGACACTTTACTCCGAGGACTTCCGCGATGGGCAAACCATCGATGGCCAACTGTTGATTCGAAATCCTTTCCGATTGCGCGGCTGACAGATTTGTTTCAAATCGAAACGCTCCTGTCCGGGGATATTCGAGGTTTGCGGTATTTTCGTGAAATCAAAACTTGCATGGCTTGCGATTTCGCCGCTTCAGGAGCAGTCACTTCCGGGCGGTTAGCCTGAAACGGAGAACAACAGAAGCCTGGCCATATTTGGGGCTAACTGCGGGGGTTTTGTGCATCGCATGGTCGGCGATTTTCGTGCGCTGGACGGACATGCCTGGACCGGCATCGGCGTTTTATCGCATGCTGATTCCGGCGATGGTGCTGGCGCCGACGTGGTTCATGGGGCCGCGATCGCCACGCGTGAACCGCAAAACGCTGCTGGTCATTGCGGTTGGAGGGCTTTTTTTTGCGCTGGACCTGGCCTTTTTCAACACCTCGATTCTGCAAACTTCGGCGGCCAATGCCACTTTGCTGGGAAACAATACTCCTGTTTTCGTAGGTCTGATCAGCTGGCTGGTTTTTCGCCAGCGCCCCAGCGCGGAGTTCTGGCTGGGATTGCTCCTGGCGCTGGCTGGATCGGTGGTGATCGTTTGGGGAGATCTGGCTCGGCATTTCAAACTGGGATGGGGTGACGCGATGGCGCTGGCGGCGTCGGCGTGCTTCGCGGTGTACATGCTGGCCACTGAGCGCGTGCGAAGGACGACGAGCACGCTGGCGTTTTTGCGGCTGGCGATGATATCGAGCGGGGTATTTTTGTTTTTGATTAATGTGATGTTGGGGATTTCGCTGCGGGTGCCGCCGGGGCGTTCGTGGGCGGCGCTGTTCGGCCTGGGTTTGGTTTCGCAACTGGGGGGATATCTCGCGCTTACTTACGCGCTGGGGCACTTGCCGGCAACGGCCGCGTCCATCAGCCTGCTGTCGCAGGGGCCGCTGACCGCTGTGCTCGCGGCGCTTCTTCTTGGCGAGTCGCTGGCAGGTTCGCAGATTCTGGGCGGGGCGCTGGTACTGGCGGGAGTGGGATTAGCGAATCGAAAGATGCGCCCCAGCGGAGAAGTTGCCACCAACATGCTGGAAGTTTCCGAGCGCAACTGATTTATGGAAACATCACTGGAGCCGAGCGTAAATGCGCGGCAGGCGGCTGACGCCGGTATTTTATTTCAAGGCCAGGACTTCGACGGAGTTTCCCGAGGGGTCGCTGACATACACGGAGCGCGTACCGTCACGGTGCGTTTTGGGCTTGCCGAACAACGATGGGTCGCGCAGCAAAGCAAAATGCGGCGGATGCTGTCGCGGCAGGACGAAGGCGACGCGGATGTTGGCGAACTCCAGCAGGGCCCAGGTTTCATCCTGATAGTTGACCTTGCAGCTGAAATTTTGGAGATACCACTCGACGGTGCTCTTCACGTCGCTGACGGAAATGGCCAGGTGATCCACAGTGTCAAATGCTTTGGTTTGATTAGGCTCCGACATATTTACCTCTGGATGTAACGGCTGTAGACCGGAGCGCAACAGAATGCGCGCGAGTTAACAGCAGCAGAAGCAAGCTTAACCCAAGAGCTGCAGGACATAAACTCTGAGATTTTTTGGGCCTAGGTTGGCGTCCAAGTGGCCCATTCCAGCCAAGCAAAAGCCGATGCTCAATTTATCGCTTCACGGCGAACGGATGACGAGAAGCGTATGGTGTCGGCGCAGACAATCAGGCGCGTAGCAGAGATTGCCCCCCGGCCGGGCTGGCAGCATACTCGAACGCATGGTCCGCCACGGCATCGGAGTCTGCCTATTTGCGATGGTCTGTGCAGAAGCGCTGGCGGTAAGCGCAGCGCGGGCAGATGAGATCCGGCTGAAGGACGGAAAGAAGCTTTATGGCGTGATCGTCGCGTACGAAGACAACATGTTCAGGGTGAAAACGGACTTTGGATTTGTGCTGGTCGAGAAAGACAAGATTGCGGCGATTATTCCTACGGGCACCGCGGCGCCAAAGGCCGAGGCAGCGCCCGCGAAAAAGCCCGTCGACAAACCGGGGGCGGCACCACAAATTCCCGCAGCAAGCGCGGCACCCAAGAAGGAGCCGGTTGCGGTGGCCGCAAATCCTGCGCCTGCAAGCGCACCAAAGTCCGCAAGCGCAGAAAAAGTTCATGCCGCAACGAAGGCCGCGCCTGCCACTTCGGTGGCAGCCGCGGGTTTAGACGCGAAGCCCGCGAGTACAGCACAGCCGGCCGCGGAGAAAAAACCTAACTCAGCACCTGCGGCGATTCCAAAAACCGCGAATGGTTCGCCAACGAAACCTGCTCCCGGCGGAAGTAAGGCAGCGGCCGCGGGCGCAGCTACGGCAGCAGCTACAACTTCATCGGCCAGGCCAGCAGTTCCGGTGGTGACCGCGATTGCGCCGCCGGGGAAACCCGCGCCGGAGCAGCCTCCTGTAAATCGCGAAAGCGTGGCAGGCAATGTTTACACGAACTACACGCACGGTTTTCGGATGTACAAGCCGCCCAGCTGGAAATTGATTGATGACGCGCGGAAGACCATACCCAACGCGATTGTGGCCATGGGGACGGCGAACGAATCGACGCTGATGGTATTCGGGGAAGAGAAAAGCAAGAAAGCGCTGGAAGTGACGGCGACGGATGTCGAGGCGCGGCTACGCGATACTTACGGAAATTACCGGCGCATTTCGCAGCGGAAGACGGTGGCAGGCGGATTTCCGGCGATTGAGATTCATTACCGAGGGCTGGCGGATGATCACGACTGGTCGGGGACGCTGTTGATTGTGTCGCGCAGCGGGGATATGTTTTCGATTGTGGGGATGACTTATTCGGACACGGACCTGATTCAGATTCAGGAAAATGTGATTGCGCGGGCGATGGCGAGTTTGGAATTTACTTCGAATTGAAGCTTCGTAAACCTGTGCTTCGCTGATGATTTCAGTCAGAAGCAATCAACAGCAGATTCCTCACCTGCCTGCGGCAGGCAGGCCCGCCTCGTCGGGCAGCAAAAATCCCAGGATGATTTTTTACTTCTGTAGCCCAAAGTCAGAATTGGCGAAACGGGTGGGCACACCCGTGGTTTAAGCGCCAGCCGCGGCGGAGGGCTCGGTCGATTTGCGGTGTTCGCGAATGATGGAGATTAGGGACTGGGCGGCGCGGGGGAGGCTGCGATCGCGGCGGTAGACGAGGCCCAGTTCGCGCCAGAGGTCCACGCCTTCCACGTTGAGGAGCTTTACTTCCCCGGCTTTGACCTGGTCACTGGCAAAGCTTTCGCTGATGAAGGAGACACCGGCATCAGCGGCCACAAATCGCTTGATCATGCCGATGCTGGGAAGTTCCATGGTGATGCGCAGGCGGGAGCGGTACGGACGAAAAAGCTTATCGAGCACCTGACGGGTGAAACCGGTGCGGGGAAAAATCAGCGGCTGGGCGGCTACTTCTTCGAGCGTGATTTTAGTGCGACTGGCCAGCGGGTTGCGGGTGCTGACCATGAAGCGCAGGCGGTCGCGATAAATGTGATGGACCTTGGTGTTCAGCGCTTTGATGGGCAAGGTGACGATGCCGACGTCAATGGTGCCGTCCTCGATGCGCTGCAGAATTTTGTGGCTAAAATTGCGGTAGATGCTGATGTGCACGAGCGGGTAGCGGCGCTGGAATTCCGCAAAAATGTCGGGAAGAAGATACAGGCAGGTAGCTTCGTTGGCCCCGAAGAGCACGGCGCCCTGCACCACGTTGCCACGGTCGGCGACGCCCTGAACAGATTCATCGCGGAGGCGCAAAAGGCGCTCGGCGTATTCGAACAAGACCTCACCGGCGGGCGTGAGCTCGACGGATTTGGCGGAACGATCAAGCAATTTGGCGCGATAGGCTTGCTCGAGCTGGCGGATCTGGGCGCTCACGGCGGATTGCGAACGAAAAACTTTTTGTCCGGCGCGCGAGAAGCTCTTTAATTTGGCGACGTAGACGAAGGTGGCGAGTTGATCGAAATCCATAGTGGCGCCCGGCGGTGATTATAACTGATTTATGAAACCGCCAGAGTAGCTTACCAATCCTTTACATTAAGAATTTTTCATACCAGCAGAGCCGGCTGGGAAAATCGGGGTTCCGGTCCGACGGGCAACAAGACATCGGGGTCTTGCAGTTTTTCGAGCATCGGTCTCCAGGTGGCTTCGACGGTGCCCTGGAAATGAATGGGTTGGACGCGTACAAGTGGCAGAGCACCGGGCCGCATGAGCAACTTTGCCGCGCGAGGACTTTGCGTAAATTGAATGTGCTCCTCGATGACTCGCCGCACCCAGGTTTCTTCGTTCGCGTCCAGCGCAGCGAGGGTGACAAAATCGCGGTGCAGAACCTCTTCAGCTTCGGAGCGAAGGACGTAAGCCAGGCCTCCGGTCATGCCGGAGCCGAAGTTTAATCCCAGAGGGCCAAGAATTATGGCGACGCCGCCGGTCATGTATTCGCAGCCATGCTGGCCAACGCCTTCGACAACCGCGAGGGCACCGCTGTTGCGGACGCCGAAGCGTTCACCGGCGCGGCCGGAAACGTAGAGCTGGCCGGAAGTAGCACCATAGAGCACGGTGTTTCCCGCGAGTACGTCTCCACGACGGGAAGCTGCGCGGCCGGCGGAAATTGTGATGGTACCTCCGGAAAGGCCCTTGCCGACGTAATCGTTGGCTTCACCGCGCAAACGAAGAGTGACGCCTTCGGCCAAAAATGCGCCAAAGCTTTGCCCCGCGGAGCCGGAATATTCGTGGGAGATTTCCCGGTGAGGCGCGCGGCCCTGTTTATTTCTGCGCATCAATTCGCCGCTCATGCCTGCGCCGACGCTGCGATCGGAGTTATGGATGGGCTGCGATTTGGAGGTCGCGCCGAGGTCTTCGGCGAAATGTTCCGAAGCTTCGCGAGCGGCGGCATGCAACGCAGGCTCCTGCTGGGGAGCGACGCGGCGCGATTCGGAAATGGGCACGATGAGGAGGGCGTCCATGCCGGAGCGTGTGCCGAGCAAATCATACCAGCCGGAAAGTTCGGTGAGGGAGCGCACGCCCAGTTCCGCCATGCGCTTGCGTACTTCTTCGGCGAGATATTGGAAGTACGCGACGACCATTTCCGGTTTTCCGGCAAAGCGCGCGCGCAAAGCCTCGTCCTGGGTGGCGATACCGACCGGGCAAGTGTTCAGGTGGCACTGGCGAGCCATGACGCAGCCGATGGCCAGGAGCGAGGCGGTGCCAAAACCAAATTCGTCGGCGCCGAGAATTGCAGCGAGGATAATGTCGCGTGCAAATTTCAGGCCTCCGTCCACGCGGAGAGAGAGCCGTGAACGGAGGCCCGCGCGAACGAGTGTGTCGTGCGTTTCGCGCAACCCAATTTCCCAAGGGAGGCCGGTATTCTTGATGGAGGTGAGCGGCGAAGAACCGGTTCCACCGTTGTGACCGCTGATGGTGATTACATCGGCGCCTGCCTTGGCAACTCCTGCGGCGATGATTCCTACTCCCGCGCCAGAGACCAGTTTCACGCCGATGCGCGCGAAGGGATTGACGGCGCGCAAATCGTGAATGAGCTGAGCGAGATCTTCGATGCTGTAAATGTCGTGATGGGGAGGAGGCGAAATGAGCGGCGTTCCCGGGGTAGCGTGGCGGATGCGCGCGATATATTCGGTGACTTTGCGCGCTGGGAGCTGGCCACCTTCGCCAGGCTTGGAGCCCTGGGCCATTTTGATTTCAAGCTCTTCGGCGTGGACCAGGTAGTCGGCGGTCACACCAAAGCGACCGGAGGCGACCTGCTTGATTTTATTTGCGGCGGTGGGCTCAAAGCGGTAGGTGGCGGGATCTTCGCCGCCTTCTCCGGTGTTGCTGCGGCCGCCGAGAAGATTCATGGCCACAGCGAGAGTGCGGTGGGCTTCGGGACTGAGCGAACCGAGGGACATCGCCTGGGTACTGAAACGTTTCAGGACGGAGGCGGCGGGTTCAACTTCTTCGACCGGGACGGGAGTTCCGGGCATAGTGTCGAGCAAATCGCGAAGGAAAACAGTTCCCTGCCGCTCGGCGAGTTCTTCGAAGGCGGAATATTTTAGGGCGTCGGGAGATTTCACATGAGCGTGCAGGCGCCGGACAATTTCAGGCGAGTTGGCGTGGAGTTCGGCGCCTTTGCGGTAGCGGTACAGGCCGGAGTCGCCGAGTTCCGGGGCGGGCGCGGCGAAAGCCGTGGTGTGCATGCGCAAATAATCGGCGAGCAACTCGTCGAGGCTTTTCTGACCCGGAAAGTCGGCGGCGTCTTCAAAAAATTCGGTGCACAAATCCTCGGAAAGCCCAACGATCTCAAAAAGCTGGCTGTTGCGATAGCTGGCGATGGTGGAGACGCCCATGCGCGCGAGAACTTTGCGCAGACCGGCGTGCACGGCGATGCGCACGCGCTGGCTTCCACCGGCTTCCAAGGCTTCCGCAAATTGATCGGCGAGATATGGGAATACCGCGCTGGCGCCGCTGGCGACCAGAAGAGCAACATGGTGCGTATCAAAAACCTGCGCGGACTCGATGACGAGCGGAACGTCCCACAAGCCTTCGCGCACCATGGCTTTCCACACGGCGGTGGTGGCGAGAAGCGCCGGAAGGCAAGCGCGATCTTTGCCAATGGCGCGATCGGAAAGGAGGAGGAGTCCCGGACGTGCGCCGCTACTCAGAGGGGTAGTGAAAAGCTGAGCAAGTGCGCGGCGCGCGCCCAGGACTCCCATGGCGGCATTGAAGGTGAAATCTATTTGGCGAACGGGACCAAACTCGTTGGTTAAATGGCCAAACTGGTTTGCGTCAATCAAAGGAGCCGGCAAAGTGAAGCCGCCCTGGAGGCGCACCTCGAGGGACATCACGTGAGATTCGCGCAGCGGATCGATGGGCGGATTGGTGACTTGCGCGAAACGCTGCTTGCAGTAATCCCAGAGCGAGCGCGGCAGAGTGGAGAGGAACGCAGGCGGAGCGTCATCGCCCATGCTCCAGTCGGCTTCCTTGCCGTGCACGAGCGCGGAAAAAAGCAACTTGAATTGGTCTTCGGTCCAACCGGCGGCCGCGGCGAGGCGTTTTGGTTCTGCGATGGCGGCGGATGCAGTGGCCGAAGCCGGAAGGTTATTGCTGAGGGGCCGGTGACTAACGGGAGCGCGGTCCACTCGCGCAGCAAGGCGTTTCAGAATGTCGCGCCAGCGCAGAAAAAGTCCAGAAGCAGGATCGGCAAGAATCATTTCGCCGGGGCCGAGGCGCTGGCGTTCGGCGATTTGCGATTCATCGAAATCGATCAGGCCGGTTTCGGAGCCGGCAACCAGCAAGCCATCGTGGGTGAGCGTGTAGCGAAGCGGGCGCAGGCCGTTGCGATCGAGCTTCGCGCCGACGAAGTGGCCGTCGGAAAAAATGAGAGCGGCGGGGCCGTCCCAAGGCTCGCCTTGTTGCGAGACGGAGGTGAGAGCGGCGCGGACATCGCGGGAGAGATGAGGATCTTTTTCAAACGCGGGAGGAACGAGCGCCAGCATAGATTCTTCCGGCGACAAGCCTTCGAGTAATTTCAGCTCAAAGGCGTTGTCGAAACTGGCGGAGTCGCTGACGTTGGGCTCGAGCGGCCGGAACCATTGGCCGACTTTCAGAGCGGCGCGCTGCTCGCGCTGCCTGGCGCGAAGCCAGCGGCGATTGGAGATGATGGTGTTGATTTCTCCATTGTGGGCGACGTGGCGGAAAGGTTGCGCGAGGTCCCAGGAGGGCTGGGTGTTGGTGGAATAGCGCTGGTGGAAAATCGCGAAGGTGGTGACGAAAGAGGTGTCGCGAAGATCTTCGTAGAATTGCGGGAACTGCCAGGGGGTGAGCAGGCCTTTGTAGACCACGGTGCGCGAAGAGAGCGAACAGATGTAGCAGCGCGGCGGGAGGACGACTTCGGCGCGCTTGCGCAGGATGGCGAGGCGGCGTTCAAAACGCGGCGGCGTTTTTGGCGTGAGCGGTTCGACGAAGAATTGCCAGATTTCCGGCATGGTCTGCAGCGCGCGACGGCCGAGGGAATTTACGTTTACGGGCACGCGCCGCCAACCGAGGATGCGCAGGCGCTCGCGTTCCGCGGCTTGTTCCATGGCGGAGCGGCCGTCAACTGCGGCGGAAGTTGCGAGAAAAGCGAATCCCAAACCAAAAGTTTCGGAGAGGTCAATGCCCTGTTCTTTCGCTCGCGCGCGAAAGAAATCCTGGGGCAATGAAGTGAGGAGGCCCGCGCCATCACCGCTGGCACCGTCGGCGTCCACGCCGCCGCGATGGGTGAGGCGCTCAAGCGCGGTAAGTGCATGTTGAACAATGTCGTAGCCGGCGGGGCCGCCAAGACGCGCCACAAAACCTGTGCCGCAGGCGTCGTGGTCGGGATGACCCCAATTCGGATGATGTCCGCTGGGGGCCAAATCGACACGCGGATGCACGGATACCCGCTGGCCTGGGAAACATCGGCGCCCTGAAGACATATCTGTATATAGGCCCTGCGGGGCCGGGGAGTAAAACTCAGAATTTGAATGCGGCGGATTTGGTTTTTGAGGGGCGTGCCGGCGGGCGAAATATGAAGATTTTGTGCCTAAACCTGGGGCTAAAACTTTGTGACTTCGGAAAAATGAAAGTCGCGGACTTTCATGGCGGGCACGACCATTTCGAATGCTTCTTCCCCGGTGGCGCGCACGGCGGGGCCCAGCAGGTCCACGTTGCGCAGCATTTCGAGAAGAGACTGATTGAAACGGAAATTGCGGACGGCGGAAACGGCTTTTCCTTTTTCGACAAGGAACAAACCGTCGCGAGTCATGCCGGTCATGATTTTTTCGTAAGGGTCTACTTCGCGGATGTACCAGAGGCGAGTGACGAGCAGCCCACGAGCTGTGGAGGCGATCATTTCGTCGAGCGAGGAGTTGCCTCCGGCGAAAACGAGGTTCATGGGGGCTTCGCCATATTCGTTGGGCAGCATGAAGCCGTGGCCGGTGGGCGTTTTTCTGGCGACTTTGGCGCTGTTGCGCGAGTATACGAGATTCTTGGGCACGCCATGGTCAACGAGATGCACTTTCTGGCGGAGGATTCCTTCTCCGTCGAAAGGCGCGCCGAGTTGCAAGGGGTGGTAGGCGTCATCGTAGATGGAAATGTTTTTGCCGAAGAGCTGCTTGCCCATGCGCTCGTTGAAGCAGGAACGCTTGTCCTGGAGGGCGGTGGCGGCGAAGTCGTAAAAAATCGAACCCACCAGATCGAGTACGGCGGCGGGTTCCAGGATCACGGTGTATCGCCCGGCGGGCAGTTCTTTCGGGGCCACCGCGAGATGGGCTTTTTCACTGGCGCGCGCGGCGATTTTTTGCGTATCGAAATTTCGAACGTCGGCGGAATTCGCTTTGGCCCAACTGGCGGAGGGTTTTTCCTGCATGGTGACGGAAAACTCCGCGTGGGTGTCGCGATAAGCGGCGAAGAGGCCGCGTGAATTTCCGACGGCGGTCTGATTTTGGCCGGTGGAGAAAATTCCAGCGGCGACCTGGCCATGTTTCACGGCTAAATCGCAGGCACGACGCACGGCGAGCGCACGGTCGTCGGGAGTTATGGCAGCGGTTGCCTGGATGAAGCGGTTCACGCGGCGATATTTCTGCGGGCCGGGCATGGGGAGCAGCGAGGGATTTTTTGGCTGGCTGGCGGCCAGTGAAAGAGCGCCTTCGATAGTGCTGCGCAGCGAGTCTTCGTCAACGCGATTGGTGGTCGCGCGAGCGGTGCGGCCTTCGAAGACGGTGCGAATCGAAACGGTGAGGCCACGCTCCGCGACATTCTGGTGAATGCCGTTGTTGGCGAAACGGGTGAGCGCGTCGGCGACTTCGTCGACGTGGATTTCGGTTTCTTCCACGCCGAGGGATTTTGCGAGACGCAAAGTGGTATCAATAACTTCGCGGAGCTCACGCTCGCTGGACAGTTGGACGGGACTTGCCGCCACGGTGCGCGCTCCGCCTTTTTTGGAGGGGGTGCTCATTTGCCGGCGGCTTGCTCGGAGAACGCCGCGCCGATGTGTATGTTGCGGAATCGCGAGGGAGCGGCGCCGTGCCCGGTGCCCATGGTCTGCATGGGCTGCCCTTTGCCGCAATTGGGCGTGCCCCACAGCGTCCAGTGGCCGGCATTGCAGATGGCATCGCAGGAATTCCAGAATTCCGTGGTGATGCCGCTATAGCTGGGATTTTTGAGCATGCGAACTTTTTTGCCGCCCTTAATCTCCCAGCCAATTTCAGTGGAGAACTGAAACTGATAGCGGCGATCGTCAATGGACCAGGACCGATTGGTCTCCATCAAAATTCCGTCGTCGGTGCTTTCGATGAGGTGGTCAAAATTCCAGTTGCCGGGGAGCAAACTAACGTTGGTCATGCGAATGATGGGCAGACGGTTCCAGCCTTCCGTGCGCATGGTGCCGGAGGAGCGATCAAGACCGATGAGGCGCGCGGTTTCGCGATTTGAAAGGTAGCCACGAAACTGGCCGTCCTCGATGATCTTGGTGCATTGCGCGGGAACACCCTCATCATCGTAAGCAAACGTTCCGAGGCCATGACCGTGTTCGAGGCGCGCGTCGGCAACAACGTTTACGATGTCGGAAGCGTATTTGAGATTGTTGACCTGATCGAGAGTAAGAAAACTGGTGCCCGCGAAATTTGCTTCTTCGCCGAGGACGCGGTCGAGTTCGATGGGGTGACCTACGGACTCGTGAATCTGCAGTCCCAGCTGGCTGCCGCCGAGAAGCAGGGTGCCTTTTTTTTCGGGGCATTGCGCGGCACTGTGCAGAGCGACGGCTTCGTCGGCGATGATCGCGGCGTTTTTTACGAGATCGAGCGATTCAATCAGTTCATAGCCGAGCAAAGCGTGCTGGCCCCCGAAGCTATTGGGGTAGGAACGCTTCTGAATTTCCTCGCCTTTGAACGAGGTGGCAACGATTCCACATCCAGAGGTTACTTTGCGCTGATGAATGCGCGAACCAATGCTGGAGGCGAACCAACTGTCGGATTTGCGAAACTGCATGTCGGTTTCGGTGAGCGTAACGCCTTTGACGCGGCGCATTTCGGCGTCGGCATCGAGCAGCAGAGCGAGCTGGGTTTCCAGCGGAATTTCGAAGGGGTCTTTGCGAAAGGGGCTTTGCCAACTGTCAATGTAAGGTTGTTCGTCGGCCATCACTACGTCGGTGCGTTTCGCGGAGGCGGAGGCTTTAGCAATGGCGACGGCCTGGATGGCGCAGCGCTCGACGCCTTCACGAGTGAGACGGTCGGTGGACGCGAATCCCCAAGCGCCGTTGGCCAAAACACGAATTCCCAGGCCGATAGATTCTGATTGCGCGAGCGTGCCAACTTTTCCGTTTTTGGTGGTGAGGTCGCGCTGGCGTTGATGCATGACGCGGACATCGGCGTAGGTGGCGCCACGAAGGCGCGCGGTTTCCAGCGATCTGGTGCAGAGGTCCCACATAATTTTTGCCCACTTAACGCAGCGTTAGGAAGTTTGCGTGAAATAAATCAGGGGCGCAAGACGCAGCGCCCCTGAGAATCGATGCGTGAATAATTTCTGCGAGCGGAGACTAGGTCCCTTCCTGCCAGGACGCCAGATAGTGTTCCTGTTCGGGAGTGAGCTTGTCGAGTTTGTGGCCCATGGTTTCGAGCTTGAGGCGGGCAATTTCTTTGTCGAGATTTTCCGGAACGACGTACACCTGCGGCTTGAGAGTCTTGTAGTTGGCGCGGAGATATTCTGCGGACAGAGCTTGGTTGGCAAAGCTCATGTCCATCACGGAAGCGGGATGGCCTTCGGCGGTGGCGAGATTTACGAGGCGGCCTTCGCCGAGCAGGTAAACCTTGCGGCCGCCTTTCAGTGTGTATTCATCCACGAGCGGGCGAACTTCACGCTTGCCGCTGGACATTTTTTCGAGCGCGGGAATATCGATTTCCACATTGAAGTGGCCGGAGTTGCAGACGATGGCGCCAGCTTTCATGTTTTCGAAGTGCTCACCGCGAATGACGCTCTTGTTTCCGGTGACAGTGATGTAGACGTCGCCTTCTTTGACTGCTTCAGACATGGGCATCACCCGGAAGCCGTCCATCACGGCTTCGATGCCCTTCACCGGATCGATTTCGGTGACGATGACGTCGGCGCCGAGGCCCTTGGCGCGCATGGCCACGCCGCGGCCGCACCAGCCGTAGCCGGCAACGACAACTTTCAATCCAGCGATCAGTACGTTGGTGGCACGAATGACGCCGTCAATGGTGGACTGCCCCGTGCCGTAGCGGTTGTCAAAGAAATGCTTGGTCATGGCGTCGTTGACAGCCACGATCGGATATTTGAGCGTGCCGTCCTTGGCCATGGCGCGCAAACGAATGACGCCGGTGGTGGTTTCTTCGGTGCCGCCAATCACGTCCGCGACGAGGTCGGTGCGCTTGGTGAGCAGCATGGTGACGAGGTCGGCGCCGTCATCCATGGTGAATTGCGGCTTGTGGTCGAGCGCGGCGCGCAAATGCGAGTAATAGGTTTCGTTGTCTTCACCTTTGATGGCGTAGGTGGGGATGTTGTAATCGCGATTTAGCGAGGAGGCTACTTCGTCCTGCGTGGAGAGAGGATTGGAGGCGCAGAGCACGGCGTCGGCCCCGCCGTCGCGGAGGGCGATCATCAGATTGGCGGTTTCGCTGGTAACGTGCAGGCACGCGGAGATGCGCAGGCCCTTGAGCGGCTGCTCTTTCAGGAAGCGCTTGCGAATGGATTCGAGGACGGGCATCTGCTGCTGCGCCCATTCAATCTTGCGTTTGCCGGCGTCGGCAAGCCCGATATCTTTCACATCACCTTTTTTCATTTCGGCGGTAGCCAATGGAAATACTCCTTAATTAAATTTTGTCGGCGAAATACTCGAGCGAGGACGTAGAGAAACTTTTTGCGAAACTTCTGCTGATCGAATCGGTGAAATCCGGTTTAAAGGCGCGCGCCGACTTCCGCGGCGCTGGCGTTGGAATTAGCTTTAACCGGCGCGCCAAGCCCTGCGCCCTTGCGCAAGGCGTCGGCGCGATCGGTACGCTCCCAGGTGAAGCCTGGACCGGTGCGGCCGAAGTGGCCGTAAGCGGCGGTGGCTTTGTAGATGGGGCGACGCAGATCAAGCGTTTCGATGATGCCCTTGGGAGTCAGCGAGAAAAATTCGCGAATGAGCGAAGTGATTTTTTCTTCTGAAATAGCAGCGGTTCCGAAGGTCTCGGCCATAACCGAAACGGGCTCGGCCACGCCGATGGCGTAGGCGAGTTGGACTTCGGCTTTGCGCGCGAGACCGGCAGCCACGATGTTTTTGGCGATGTAGCGCGCCATGTAGCAAGCGGAGCGATCCACCTTGCTGGGATCTTTGCCGGAGAACGCGCCGCCGCCGTGGCGGCTGTAGCCGCCGTAGCTGTCCACGATAATTTTGCGGCCGGTAACTCCCGCGTCTCCCATGGGTCCGCCGATGACGAAACGTCCGGTGGGATTGATGTGGTACTTGGTCTGCTTATCGAGCATGGCGGCGGGAATGATGGGCTTGATAACCAGGCTGGAGATGGCTTCGCGCAGCTCCTCGTTTGAAACTTTATCGTCGTGCTGGGTGGAGACGACCACGGTATCCACGCGCACCGGACGGCCATCGCGATATTCGATGGAGACCTGGGATTTGCCATCGGGCCGAAGGAAATCAACTTTTTTGGACTTGCGAACATCGGCGAGGCGCTGCGTGAGGCGGTGGGCCAACTGGATGGGCATGGGCATCAGTTCATCCGTTTCGTCGCAAGCGTAGCCGAACATCAGGCCCTGGTCGCCGGCGCCACCGGTGTCCACGCCCATGGCGATATCGGGTGACTGACGCTTGACGGTGCAGAGCACGGCGCAGGTGTCGCAATCGTAGCCGTACTTGGCGCGGTCGTAGCCGACGCCGCGAATGGTTTCGCGAACTAGCTCATCGTAATTTACGTGCGCGGTGGTGGTAATTTCTCCGGCGACGACGGCGAGGCCGGTGGTGACGAGAGTTTCGCAGGCGACGCGCCCCATGGGGTCCTGCTTCATCACTTCATCGAGGACGGCGTCTGAAATCTGGTCCGCTATTTTGTCGGGGTGACCTTCGGTGACGGATTCGGACGTGAACAGAAAATTACGTAGGGCTTCGCTCAACAGATTCTCCTTCATGTGATTGCCGGGGGATTGGCAATGACGCGCTCCCAGAGCGCGAATATTTATTATAGTAGCTACCGTCGAACGGTACCATCCGAAAAGCCAAGAATCAAATTGTTGAATTCAAATGCGTTAGAAGGTGTTTGAACGGCAGGAAACTGCATTTAAGCGTATCGCGCCGTCGGGATTATTGGAAAAATCTTAAGCGTCGTCGGTGTCGTCAGACTGGATATCCAGCTTGCCTTTGGTCTTTTTAGCCATCAGATAAGAGCGGATGAACGGATCAAGATCGCCGTCAAGGACACGATCGACGTCACCGACTTCAAATTTGGTGCGGA
Source organism: Acidobacteriota bacterium (assembly GCA_030774335.1). GTDB lineage: Bacteria > Acidobacteriota > Terriglobia > Acidiferrales > UBA7541 > Acidiferrum. Next base: position 18,437 of record JALYLI010000058.1, read on the forward strand.
GGTCTTTGATGAGGCGATAAGGCTGCATGACGTAAGAGCGAATCTGGCTGCCGAAGGAGATATCCAGCTTGGATTCGTCGAGCTTGTCGGTAGCGGCCTGGCGTTTCTGAATTTCGAGGTCATACAGGCGAGAGCGCAGCATCTTCATGGCGATTTCGCGATTTTTGTGCTGGCTACGTTCGGCCTGGCATTGGACCACGATGTTGGAAGCGAGGTGGGTGATACGCACGGCGGTTTCTACCTTGTTTACGTTCTGGCCGCCGGCGCCACCGGCGCGGAAAGTGTCGACGCGAATTTCTTCAGGCTTTATGTCGATCTCGATTTTGTCGTCGATTTCGGGGATAACGAAGACAGATGCAAAGGAAGTGTGGCGGCGCGCGGCCTGGTCAAATGGAGAAATACGCACGAGCCGGTGGACTCCCGTTTCGCCGGTGAGCAAACCGTAAGCGTTTTCTCCGCTGAACTGAATGGTGGCGGATTTGATTCCGGCTTCTTCTCCGGGCGTTTCATCGAGGACGATCGCGTCCATTTTTTTGCGCTCTGCCCAACGCAAGTACATGCGCAACAGAATGGAAGCCCAGTCCTGTGACTCGGTGCCGCCGGCGCCGGGCTTGATGGTCATGATGGCGTTGAGGTGATCATTTTCGCCGGAGAGCAGGGTTTTCGTTTCGAGTTCGGCTACGTAGGTTTCCGCACTGTTAAGCTCGCGATCTATATCTTTCAGCAAGTCGTTGCGTTGATCGGCGTTGGTTTCTTCCTGGGCGAGGTTGATGTACGTCTCGATGTCTTCGGACAGGGAGGCGAGCTTGTCGTCCGCGCCGACCTGGTCTTCGGCGCGCTTGCGATCGCGGAGAACAGCCTGAGCGGCTTCCTGATTGCTCCAGAAATTGGGGTCGGCGATGCGGGCTTCGAGGGATTTCAGCCGGTCACGATGCTGCGGAGCGTCAAAGATAACTCCGTACAAGAGCGATGCGCTGTTTCAGGCCTTCGTATTTGTGCTGCAAATCTTCAAGGATCATAGGGAGGAGCGCGACGTGACCGGATCGGGAACCACGGCGATGGGCGAGGCCAGAAACTCCACGGGAATCGGCAGAGTGTCGCTAGTGACATTTCCTTTCGAGAAAGTTGAGGCCAACAGAATAACGGAAACGAGTACGCACAGCCAAGCGAACCAATCGCCGAAGCGCGTGTAGATGGTGCGATCGGTGCGGAAATCGTACGGCAGGTCGGCGCCGGCACGAACGTCGGGGGGCAGCGGCTCAAAAATTCTGCCGTAAGGATCGATGGAGGCGGTGAATCCGTTGTTGGTGACGCGAATCATCCAGCGGTGATTTTCGACGGCGCGGATGCGCGCCATGAGCAGATGCTGTTGCGCGGCCGCGGAACGGCCGAACCAGCCATCGTTGGAAATATTTATGAGCAGGTTGGCGCCGTCGGCTGCGAACTTGCGAATTTCCCCGGGGAAGATGGCTTCATAACAAATAAAGACACCGAAAGAATAACCTCCCGGGAGTTGAGCGTTGCTACGCGTTTGGCCTTTGCGGAAGCCGCCTACTTCGTCAGAGACATGATTGACGACCGTGTGGATCAAAGGGAACGGCTCGTACTCACCGAAAGGGACCAGATGAATTTTGTCGTAGGAAAAAACGCGCTCGCCTTTGGCGTTGAAGAGCAGCGCGCTGTTGTAGGGCGCGAGCGCGTTGTGTGCGGTTGTGTTCGCGCCATCCGCCGGGATTTTCCACTCGATTGCTCCGGCGAGAAAAGGGTGAGCGAACTGTTGAGCAAGATGAGCCGCGAATTTTGCGAAGTGCGGATCCTGATAGGAGAACGGAGCGGGGGCTTCCGGCCAGATTAACAAGTCGGGGTTGTTGTTTCCCGCTGGCGTGAGGCTCCAGCGCGCCGCTTCGTCCAGGTCACGGGTGTGAGTCGCGAACCAATCCGAGCCGTAAGCGGGGGCTTCGGGAAAATTAAGCTGCACGGCGCGCGCGACGTGATTGGCCTGCGGTCGCGGGACGAGACGCGGGCCGATGAGCAGAGCGGCAATGATGCAGGCCGCCGCGGCCGCGAGCATTCCCAACCGGCGTTTGGCGGTGATTGCCGGGCCAGCATCGCACCAGGCCAGCAAGGCGTTGAAGGCCGCGACTGAAAAGGATATGCCGTAAATTCCGGTGACGGTGGTGATTTGCGCCAAACCGAGATTGGCGGCGGCCGGGTAGCCCAGCAAATTCCAAGGAAAACTTATTTCCGGCAGATGCGCGCGAGCAAATTCGAAAGTGACCCAAACAAACGGCGCCCCGAAACATGCGAGCTTGGTGCTTTGCAACGAGAGGCGGTGGATGATCCAGGCAAAAAAGCCCGTTAATAATCCCCAGGCCGCACCGATCAGCAGCAGCACGCCCCAGCCGCCGAGGCGCGATACTCCACCGTGAACGGCCAGAACGGTGGCGATCCACGGCACCGAGGTGATGCAAAAAATCAGGCCATGCAGAAATCCACATCCGAAGGCTACTTTAGGGGTGGCGCCGAACAAAACCACCAGCAGGATGCCCACGCAAATCCATGAATAGATGCCAAGATAAAAACCTGTGTAGGAAAGTGACAAGGCCGCGCCGGAAACGGCGGCGATGACCAGGCGCAGGCTTGCGGGGCTGTGTTCGTCCGGATGCGGGCGAAGGTACGATAACCAATTTCTTTGCGTCATCCGCGCTTCACGATAGCTCTGAAGCCCGCGCTCTCGAGGCCCTTCTTGGCCGCTTCGGCGGATTTCTTGTCCGCGTAAGGCCCGACCTGCACGCGGTAATATTTATTTCCGAGCGGAGCCAAGACGAAGGCAGGAAATTTTTTCTTTTGCAGGCGTTTCGCTAGCTCCAGCGCCTCGGACTCCCTGCGTACGGCAGTCACTTGCAGAGTGAAGCCACCCGATATTTGTTGCGGAGCTCTCGGCGAATCGGCATCCGCTACGAGGGACGGGCCATTGCCGTTACTCGATGGCAGAGATTTTGGCGTAGCCGAGACAGGTGGCATCGCGGGCTTCAGGTGCTCGTCGGTTTCTTTTTCTTTGTCGCTACTGTATTGGTCCCATCCGGAGTTGGGCGCTGCGGCATCGGGTACCGCGAGCTTCCTGGCAGGATGTTTTGAGGTGGCGTCGGAGACGACCGGCTCCAGCGGATTGTGCTGCATGGTAGAGGCGCCCACTTGCCCGGAATACTGATTGCGGCCCATCACGTAACCCAAGGTAAAAAAGATGGCTGAAAAAACCAGCATCAGCATGAACAAGCCGATAACGTGCCGGCTGCCCAGCACGCGTTCACCCGCGCCTCTTCTTCCTGCTGAAGCCATTTTTACCTTGTGCTACCTGGTTGTTCCGTTACCGAGGGCCCGGGTCCACTGGTTAATGATATCGATGGGCAGCGGAAATACAATCGTGGTGTTCTTCTCGACACCTATTTCCGTCAGGGTTTGGAGATAACGGAGCTGGATGGCGGTGGGCTGGGTCTCCAAAACTTTGGCGGCATCGGCAAGTTTTTGCGAGGCTTCAAATTCTCCCTCAGCGTGAATAATCTTGGCGCGTCGTTCGCGTTCGGCTTCGGCCTGGCGGGCGATGGCGCGTTGCATCTGCTCAGGGATGTCTACTTGTTTTACTTCTACTTTGGAGACTTTGATGCCCCAGGGCTCGGTGTCCTGGTCGAGAATAATTTGCAGCTTGGCGTTGACTTTGTCGCGCTGCGAAAGAATTTCATCGAGTTCGAACTGGCCTACCACGCTGCGCAAGGTGGTCTGCGCGAGCTGCGAGGTGGCGTACTGATAATTTTGGACCTGGGAAAGGGCCATGTTGGCATCCACCACGCGAAAATAACAAACCGCGTTAATCTTCACGGAAACGTTATCGCGAGTGATGATGTCTTGCGGTGGGACGTCGAGTGTTTCGATGCGCAGCGGTATGCGGTACAGCGTTTCGATGGGCCAGAAAACCAGATTTAAGCCGGCGCTTTTGGCTTGCGGCAACAAGCGGCCCAAGCGCAACACTACGCCGCGTTCCCACTCTTTAATGATGTACAGCGAGTTCCAGAACCAGATCAGCCCAACGCCGATAATGACCGCCATGCCCAGAAAACTTATTTCCATGCTGTCCTCCTGATCACGGACTGCTTCAACTGTGCCCTGCCGCCGGCGACTGCGCCGGCTCCACGTATAGCTTTAATCCTTCGATGCGCAGCACGCGTACGAGTGCGCCTTCGGCCGCCGGTTGAGAAGATACCGCGCCCCATAATTCCCCGTGGATGCGAATCATGCCCTCCACGCCCGCAAGCAAAGAAGACACCGCGACGCCCTCCGCGCCGATTAATTCTTCTCGGCCGGTTGCCGATTTCCATTTCCGCGAACGCAGCACCAGGCGCATCAAAAAAATACTGAGCAACGCGAAGGGCAGTGTCGCCGCCAAGGCGATTCCCAGACTGACGCCACCATTGGTGAGCGGAGAACGGATGAGGAACATCGCGCCCAGCAGCATGGACAGGATTCCACCGGCGGCGAGCACACCGTGGCTGGTGTACTTGGCCTCCAGGATAAAAAACGCCAGCGCGAGCAAAATCAAAAAGAGGCCTGCAAAATTTACGGGCAGCAGGTGCATGGCGTACAGCGCGAGGACCATGCAGATGCCGCCAAAAACACCCGGCGCGATCACGCCAGGATGAGTGAATTCGGTGTAGAGGCCGAGGACGCCGACAATCAGTAAAATAAAAAATGCGTCGGGGGCGACGATGCGCGCGAGGAATTTCTGACGCGCTGACAATTCGAAGGGAACGATGGCGGGGCTGTCGAGCGCCAGCGTCATCTTGCTGCCGTCAAAGCGCGTGATGGCGCGGCCATTCAACTGGCGCAGCAAATCGTCGCGCGAACCGGCCACCAAGTCGATCATCTTGCTATCGAGCATTTCTTTTTCGGTGAAAGCCTTGGCTTCGGTGATGGCGGTCTCGGCTACGGAGGGGTTGCGGCCACGCACTTCGGTGAAGCTGCGCAAAAAGGCCATGGCGTCATTGGTGATTTTCTTTTGAAAGGTACTGTCCACCTGCTGCGCGAATCCGCCAATCATGATGACCGGGGAAGCCGCGCCCGCGTGCGTGCCCGGAGCCATGGCGGCAATGTCGGCCGAGAGCAAAATATAAAATCCCGCCGACGCTCCGCGCGCGCCGGTGGGAGAAACATACACGACGACGGGAACCGGCGACGCCAGAATGTGCTGAATCATGTCTTTCATGGAATCGCTCAGGCCACCGGGTGTGTCCATGGTGAGGAGCACCAGCGCGGCGTGGCGTTGCGCAGCATCGGCGAGGCCTTCATCAATATAGGTGGCGAGGATGGGCTCCACTTCGCCGTCCAGTTTCAGTTCGAGCACTTCCGTGGATTTGTGTTCTACGAGGGCCGCTGCCGCGCTCGCTCGAATGAGAAAACCCATCGCGAGACACGCAACAAATAAACTCGCAACCAAGGCGCTGGCTGGCGCGCTCCGCTTCCGCAGCAAGCGGAACATTTCTGTACCCGCAGTCATAACGGTGCTCCTTTCGGAGAAGCTGCGGCCGGCCTGCCGTTTTGCAAATGCTCCAGCAATTGCCTGGCTTCCGAATAATTGGGCGCCAGCATCAGGGCTTTTTCGGCTTCGGTGCGCGCCAGCGCGGGTTTTTTCTGCTCCAGATAGACGCGCGCCAGGGTGGTACGCACGACGGCGGAATCGCGCGTCTGCAAGGACGCCAGCAATTCCTTGACGGCTTCGTCGAGCTTGTTCTGGCGGCGCGCGATGTCAGCCAAGCCCAGGTGAGCGGCGGCGTTGCCCTTGTCGCGGGCCAGCGCCGCACGATACTCGCGCTCGGCAGTATCGAGGCGCCCCGCGGAAAGCTCTTGCCGGGCGCGACGCAAATGCGAAGCAGGGGTGTCCACGTCGGGAGATCCACTGGTGGCGGCGTGGGCCTCGGCGGATTCCATTTCGAATCGCAGTGTCTCCGGGTCGATCTCTGTCATCACGCGTTCGAAATGATTGAGGGCGTCGCCGTGCGCATCAAGATGCGCGACGGGCACGCCATTGGGGCCAAAAGCTTCGGTGGCGGTGTTGCGCTCCTGTTCCGCTTCTTCTTTCTTTCCGATTTTCTCCAGAGCGGCGATCAACAGCGCGCGGTCCTCGGGAATATCGGGCTCCCGTTGCGATGCCTCACGAAACAAGACGGCAGCGCCGGCGAAATCTCCCTGCCGGACAGCGATGAGTCCCAGATTAAACGGGTAGTCGTCTTCGTCAGGGTCCAGCGACGACGCGCGCTTCAAATCTTCCTGCGCCGCGGGGAATTTATTTTGCCGCGCCCTGGCGATGGCCAGGTTGTTGAGCACCTCGGGAAAATCCACGCTGGATGCGGCATTGGTTCGCAGCAAAGTTTGCAGCGCCGCGAATGATTCCTCAGCCTGCTCGGGCTGATTGGTCAGCAGGCGGCAAACGCCGGTGGAGAACAGCGCCTCCAGGTAATGGTCATGGGTTTTGGGCACGCGCGCGAACCACGGCAATGCCGAAGCGCAATCGCGGCGATTGAAGAAAGTTTCGCCGAGCGCGTAGGCCGGCTCGCTCCACTCCGGCTCCAGGCGCGCGGCCTCGCGCAACTCGCGCAACCTGGGCTCGTCCTCGTTGGTTATCAATCCGCGGATGTGATGTTCGAAGGCATCGAGGCGGATGGGTCGATGCGTTTTTGTGAACTCCGCGAGATTCAGGGGATAGGCTTTATTGTTTTCAGAGAGCAAGCGCCAAGTGAGGTGGGTGTGGAGATCCATCAGGGAATCAAGCGGCCCGCTTTCGTGCAACGGTGCGAGCAGTGAGGCGGGATCAACGCGCAAAAGGCGGCAGTCGATGGAAAGACTTTTGCCATCGGAGTTGAAGCTGCCGAAGATGACAAAGTCGGCGTCCAGATCTTCCGCGACATGGAGCATGGTGGCGCGGCTCAATTTCGCGGTGGCGGGAATGCCGTAGCGTTCCAGTTCGCCGAGACGGCCGGCGTGGGAGTAAACCTGTTCGCCGGCGCCTGATAACGCCTGAATGGTGAGTTCTTCCAAGCCCTCGGAAAGCCAGTCTAATCGCGAGGAGGCCCCGGCGTTTTGAAACGGGAAAACTAAATAAATTCCGTGGGAAGCGTTGCTCGCGGCGGGCGGTGTGACTGCCGGCGATGCAGGTGAGGCGCTTTGTGGGGAAGCAAAATTCCAGATGGGAGAAAACAAACTCGCGGCAAAAACGAGCAGAAAAACTTTAATGGAACGGCGATACACCATGTTCCAACATTGTATCAGAGGGCAACCACTCCAGATGTCGCCGTGCTTGCAGCGAAACGAGAACGCCCGCGAAAAAAACTCGTTACCGCTGCGCGCTCTCCACCGACTTGGGCGCCAAAATTTCCTGAATCACCGGGCTCGTGAGCATCTGGGCGAAATCGGGATCCGTCCTGGCATCCATCAAGGAGCCATAGCCCTCATCCTTGGCTTTCCGCAAATAAACTACGCAGCGATCCAGGTTCCCGGATTGCGCGAAAGACTTCGCCAGCATGTAATAGAAACGGCCGCGGTCGGTAACGGAGCGGTCCTGCAATACGGAGCCGTTCCTGCCGCCGCTGTGCTCAAAAAATTGCGGGTCCAGAACCAGCGCCTGGTGGAAGGACTTGATGGCCTGTTCGTATTTCTTCTCGCCAAAGTAAGCGTAGCCAAGGTTGCTGTACAGCACGGGCATATCCTTACGGATATTGATGGCTTTCTGGTAGGACCTTACGGCTTTGCCGTATTTCTTGCGCTGATACCAAACCGTACCGATGTTGTTGTGCGCGTCGGCGTAGGTCGGGTCCACTTTAGTGGCGCGTTCATAATATTTCAGCGCCATGGTCAGCGCGGTCTGCTGGTGCAGCGCGATTCCAAGTTTGTTCAGGTACACGGGATTGCGCGGATTCTCATCGGTCAGGCGCTTATACGTTTCCGCGGCTTCGCGATAATCCTTGCGCGCCATGTAAATGTCGGCGAGCTGCTCAGTGGTGAGCTGCGGGCGCACCGTGATTACGGATGAATCCGCCGGGCTCTGCTGCAGGGGGGCCAGGTCAGGACTTGGCGCATCCGCAGGCCGAGGTTCGGTGGTTCCGCCGCTATATTTGAAAGATTGCGCTACAGAGGTACTGGAAATGCCCAGAAGGAGAATGCCTACTGAAACTGCCGCATGAAACTTCGTCATGGGGAGTCTCCCTTCTCCGGCGGAGGCTTGGCCTTGTCGGGGTCCTTCTTCTTGCCCCCAAAGATACCAAAAATCTTCTGTAAAGCGTTCTTTTTCTTCTGGCCGGATTGCCCCTCCGCACCTGCCGGTGTCTCCGGCCCAGCACCCATCTGATCGGGAGGCAACGGCTTGCCGTCAGGACCGATTAGTGGCGGAGGCGGCTTTGGTTGTCCACCTCCAAAAATATGCGACAACCACGACCCGCCGGCGGCTCCGCGCCCCCCATGAAGTTCGCACAACTGCGTGGGGGCCGAACCGGTGACGTAAACTTCCGATCGCGTCGTCGGACAACTGGGTGTGGCAAGTTCCGAGGATTCTGGATCGATCATTACCGCTTGAATTCCTTCCGGTGCGGGAAAATCTTTCGCGTCATGGTAAGCAGGCAAGGCCGTAGCGCGAATCATGAAATCCGCCCACACGGGCGCTGCAGCGGTGCCGCCTGCGAGACCCAGGTCGCGATTGTCGTCAAAGCCGATCCAGATGACGCAAACCAGGTTGGAAGTGAAACCCGAAAACCAGCCGTCGCGGGAGGTGCCGGTTTTTCCCGCGGCCGGCAAGGTAAAGCCTTTGGCTCGCACGGTGGCCCCGGTGCCACGATTGAGGACATCTTTCATCACGCTGGTTACGAGGTAGGCGACGCGCGGGTCGAGCGCCGTGTGGGTCTGTGGCTCGATTTCTTCCAATACCTTTCCGTCTGCACCGACAACGCGTTTCAGAAATTCCGGCTCCGCGCGCGTGCCGACAGTGGCGAAGGTGGTGTAGCCCGCGGCGACGTCCACGGGGGTCATTTCATACGCGCCGAGGGCCACTGCGGGCGTGGGTTGAATATTGTTGCCCAGGCCCATTTGCCGCGCGATTTGCACCACGCGGCCGTAACCGATCAGCTCGGCGACTTTTACAGTGGCGACGTTCAGCGAATTGGTCAGCGCTTCACGAACGGTTACGCGGCCCATGAATTTTTCGCCGTAATTGTTGGGGGTGTAGTCTTTGCCGTCAAAGCTGAAGGTGGTGGGTTCATCGTCAAGCGTGGTGGCCGGCGTAACAATGGGCTGGACGTTATCCACGGCGTTTTGAAAAGCCGCGGCGTAGACAAAGGGCTTGAAGACCGAGCCGGGCTGCCGGTGCGCCAGCGCGTGATTGAGCTGGCTTTGGCCGTAATCGCGGCCGCCGATGACGGCTTTGATCTCTCCCGTTTTCGGATCAAGGGCGACCAGCGCGACTTGCGCTTGCGGAATGGCTTCGTTCGTTCCTTTTTTCGCCTGGGCTTTGCGCCACTTGTCGTATTTTTTTGTCAGCAGCTTGTCGACATTCTTCATCCCGGCATCCACGGCGGTGGCCGCGGCGCGCTGCAACGCGGGGTCGAGCGTGGTGTACACACGAAAATTCTGACTGACCAGCTCGGTCTCGGAATACTTCTCGAGAAGATGGTCCTTGACCATGTCCACAAAGTATGGCGCTTCGCTGCCAGACACCGAAGTGCGCACCAGCTTGATGGGCTCTCGCTTGGCGTCCTGAATATCCGCCTCGGTGATGTATTTATTCTCGAGCATTTGCGCCAGGACGCGGTCACGCGCCTGGGCGCCGCGTTCCGGATGACGGTCGGCCACGGAGTAATAATTGGGTGCACGAATGATACCAGCGAGAAACGCGCATTCAGCCAGAGAGAGCTGCCGCATGTCTTTCCCGAAATACGCGACGCTGGCTTCGGAAAACCCGCGAATGCCAAAGCTGCCACGATTGCCGAGGTAAACTTCGTTGGCGTAGAGTTCGAAAATGCGCTGTTTGGAAAAGCGCTGCTCCAGTTCGAGGGCAACCATGGCCTCGGCGACTTTTCGACGCCAGGTGCGCTCGTTGGAAAAGAAGAAGGTGCGCGCCACCTGCATGGTGATGGTGCTGGCGCCCTGGTAATGGCCGCTGCTGTGGCGCATGTCGGCCCACGCCGCGCCCATGATGCGCACAAAATCGAATCCGCCGTGTTCAAGGAAGCGTTTGTCCTCCGCGGACATGATGGCGTGCACCAGCGTGGGGGGCAGATCCTGGTACAGCACTGGACGGCGCTTTTCGCGGGCGCTGTCGAAGAGATTGGTGATGAGCTCCGGCTCGATTTCGGCGCTGCCCATATCCGCACCGCCGGCGAGCGGGCGGATATTGCGTATCGCCTTCCCTGAAAATTGAATCGCCAGGGCGTTGGTGCCAGAGAAATAAGAATATTTGGAGGGCCGGATGTCCACGGTACTTCCCTGCACCGTGAACTGGCCCATGGAGTTGTCATCGCGCTCCGTGCGGTAGCCCACCTTGGTGAGATAGGTGGTCATCTCGTCCACGGTCCACGCTTGTCCGGTGGCAATGTGCTGGGGCGCGGAAAAAAGCTGGGTGGTGTTCTGCAAAACCCGGCCGGAAAGGCGGGCATCAATCATTCGCGAATACTTAACGTAGTAATAGGTGTAGATGCCCGCGGTGGTCAGCACCACGGCAAAGACAACACCCAGCAGGGTGAGGCCCACAATGGAAGTAAAAAAGCCGTTTTGCAGGCGGATGCGCAATCGCTGGCTCCAATCCTTAAAGGTCATTGTCTCGCAAGCGCCTCTGGTTACAAAGACGGACGTGGGCAGGCAACTGTTGCCTAAGGCAGATCATAAAGTATGCCTTGGCTCGGTAATTAAGAAACGCAACCGGTAGATTTAAACAAGCGCCTTGTTTTCGCTCGAGGGAGTGAAGTGCAAGTCCACGTGGTAGGAAAGCAGGTCGACGGGGACCAGGTAGTCCAGAGAAATTTGAACGAACCGCTCGTTGGCTACAATTTTGATGTCTTGTTTTTTAGCCGGGATTTCCAGGTCTTGAATCACCTTGTAGACATTTTCGCGGATCTGCTCTTCGGTGTAGCGGTTCACGATGGCGAAGCGGGCTTGTTCCTGAATTTTGTCGGAGAGTTGATACTCGGCGACGTAGGGGGGCACCAATTTTATGGCGACGTAAATTCCCAAAACGAGAATGACCAGAGTGAGGATGGCTTTGAAGCGGCCCGCGCCGCGTTCCCGCTTTCGGCTGGACGAACGAATTGGTGTCGAACCGCGCAGGCTAGTCGTGCTACTCATATTTCGAAGCTAGCATTCACTCTCAGAGCTGTCCACAACGCCGAAACGCCGTGTTTCCGGAGAGGAACGGGGCCAGAATCTACAGCGCACAGAAGGACCCAGGTTGCAAAGCGAGCTCCGGGCAGCCGCGCCGGCGAGCAGGCGCTCCGCGGTTTTAACGCGTCGCCAAAAAGTTAGGTTAATAAGCGCGGGCGAAGATCGCTCGCTCCGCGGCGGGCTTGCCGCAGTGCACGCAAATGCCAGCGTGGGCGGGCTTGTCATTGTCCTGGTTGATCGGAATGCAGCGCATGGTGGCGCGGGCTTCTTCTTTAATCTTGGCCTCGCATTCGCTGTCACCGCACCAGTGAGCAAAGGCAAATCCCGTCTCGACGGCCTTCTTTAATTCGTCGTACGTTTTGGCGTCGTGGGTGCGCGATTTGCGGAAGGAGAGCGCTTTGTCATGGATGGATTGCTGGATTTCAGCGAGCAGGCCCTCGATGGTGCGCGACAAGTCCGCCAGCGAAGCGCTCACTTTGCCTTCGCGGCCCGGCCGGTCGCGCCGCGCCAGCACCGCGGATTGCTTGGCGACGTCTTTGGGACCTAGCTCCACACGCAGAGGAACACCACGCATCTCCCAGTCATTGAATTTCCAACCGGGGCTGGGGCCCTCGCGCTCGTCTAGAGTTACGCGGATATTGGCTTTCACCAATTCCTGTTTGAGGTTGCGCGCCACGGCCATCACGCTGGATTTTTCTTCGTCGGTCTTGCAGATGGGAACGATTACAACCTGATAAGGGGCAAGTTTTGGCGGCAGCACCAGGCCCTGATCGTCTCCGTGCACCATGATGATGGCGCCGATGAAGCGGGTGGAAAGTCCCCACGAGGTGGTCCAGCAATGCTGCTGCTGGCCGTGCTGGTCGAGATATTTGACTTCGAAGGCTTGCGCGAAATTTTGGCCGAGGAAATGCGAGGTGCCGGCCTGCAGGGCCTTGCCATCGCCCATCATGGCTTCTATGGAATAGGTGTGATCGGCGCCGGCAAATTTTTCGGCATCGGATTTTTTCCCGGGGATTACCGGGATAGCCGCGTCATTCACCGCGAAGTCGGTGTAGATGTCCAGCATCTGGCGGGTTTCAAATTCCGCTTCTTCGCGGGTGGCGTGCGCGGTGTGACCTTCCTGCCAGTAAAATTCGAGCGTGCGGAGGAAAAGTTTGGTGCGCAGCTCCCAGCGGACCACGCTGTTCCATTGATTCATCAACACCGGCAAGTCGCGGTAAGACTGAATCCACTTGGCCCACATGTGCCCGATGATGGTTTCGGAAGTGGGGCGAATAACCAGCGGCTCGGCAAGCTCTTCACCGCCCCCGATGGTGACGACGGCCAGCTCCGGAGAAAAACCTTCCACGTGATGTTTCTCTTTGTCTATGAAGCTGCGCGGGATCAGCATGGGAAACGCGACGTTCTGGTGGCCGGTGGCTTTGAAGCGCTGGTCCAGCGCCTGCGTAATGTTTTCCCACAACGCCCATCCGTAGGGCCGCACCACCATGCAGCCGCGCACCGGGGCATAGTCCGCGAGCTGCGCTTTCAATACGAGCTGGTTGTACCACTCCGAAAAATCTTCTGCGCGGGTCGGAAGCTTTTCCTCAGCCATGCGGCGGTTGACCTGTTCTCCTGCTCTGATGGGGTGCGGAACGGCGTATCTACCAGAAAAATTCACGTTCAGTGACTACGAAGCGTAGCGAAGGCGTTGCACAGTGTCAACGCGACTCGATTTACAGCGATGGGTTAGTTTCTGGTTGAGCCTCATCGGCCAATATTCGAACCCTTGGAGATGAATTCCCTGGCTGGTCAAGGGTCGGGTTTACTGGAGCGAATCGGAACCTTGATTTTCAGAAATTTGCCCGCTCTGTCCTCGAAATGAATGGCAATCCATCGTGTCTCCAAAGAGGAACTGGCCGTTAGGTCAGGTATGAATTGACCACCTGAGTCAAATTCCCGAAGTGGAATGCAGTCGCGAGAAGTTAAGCTTTCTATAAGAATTCCCAATTAGGAACTGGCCCCGACCATTCATCTGCTTTTGCGAGACGCAGAAAAACGCGCTGAGTTCAGAGCGAGAATGGAGGACTGCCGACAAAGATTAGGGAAATCTAAAGTCAGACGCTGTCCCTGAAGGAGAACCGGCCGTGAAGTCCTTTTTAACCCTTGCTGTCTGCTGTCTACTGTTCCTTATCTCCTGCAGCGGCTCTCCTCAGACAAGCCAGCCAACACAGCCCAATGGTGCGTCGTTAACTACCATACTGGTGAGTCCTTCGGCTACCTCGGTAAGCGCCAGCGCGACGCAACACTTTACCGCCGTGGGACAATTTTCGGATGGCACGACGAAAGATCTGACGTCGTCGGTAACATGGAGTTCCGCCAACGGCGCCGTTGCATCCATCGACGCAAGCGGGCTTGCCACTGGCGTCGCTGCCGGGATCACCACGATTACGGCTACTTCGTCGACGGTGCATGGCACGGCCAATTTGACGGTCAACAACGCCATTGCCAATTTAAGCGGCTTGGTGATTACTCCCCAGATTTCCTCGATGGCGGTATCCACTACACAACAATTCACCGCTACCGGAACCTACAGCGACGGCAGCAGTCGCGATTTGTCCTCCCTGGTTACCTGGAGCTCTTCCGCCACTGTTACCGCGACTGTGAATGTCAGTGGTTTGGTGACGGCACTCGCGGCGGGTACGACCACGATTACCGCGACGCTCGGCGGCGTCACGCAAAGCATCACGGTCACGGTGTCAACGCCTACGATCAGCGATATTTTTGTCAGTCCGGACGGGTTGACTGAGCCGATCGGTGTCAGCCAGCAATACGTGGCGACAGCCGACTACAGCGACGGATCGAGTTCCGATTTGAGCAGCGGAATCACCTGGAGCTCTTCGACGCCAGCAGTGGCAACGGTTGACAGTTTCGGCGTGGTGACCACCGTGGGGCCGGGCACGACCTCGATTTCAGCAACAGTCGGGACGCTTTCGGACTCGTCGACGTTGACGGTGGTGCCGGCCCAATTGCAGTCCATCACGGTTACACCAGGGACGGCACAGCTGGCGGCCGGGACGCAACTACAGTTCACCGCTACCGGCAACTTCGACGACGGCAGCACACAATTGCTGACCTCGTTGACGTGGTCTTGTTCGGCGCAGAACCTTGCCTCGATTGATGCCAACACCGGCATCGCCACCGGTGTCAGCATTGGAACGGCAACTGTCACCGCCACCTCCGGAGCCATCAGTGGCACCGCTTCCCTTACGATTACGAACGCGACCATCAGCTCGATCGCCGTTACGCCCGCAAATTCGACGATGCCCATCGGAGCGGTGAAGCAATTCACGGCCCTGGCCACTTTGAGCGATAACAGCACGCAGAACGTAACGCTTTCCGTATTGTGGAGTTCCTCAAACGCGGCAGCGGCCAGCATCACGAACCAGGGTCTGGCCACCAGCGTGGCGAATGGCACGACCACTATCTCGGCGACGATGGGAGCCGTCAATGGCTCGACGTCCCTGACCGTAACCACCGCTACACTGGTGTCTATGATCGTCAATCCGGCCAACGCGCATATCGCGGTTCATACGTACATCCGGTACTCAGCGACGGGTAATTACAGCGACGGCAGCACTGTGAACAATTTGCTGGGGGTTTCCTGGAAGTCGACCAAGCCACAATTTGCGTCTATCCGCGGCACGGGCATAGCTCGGGGTAAGCGCGTTGGAACGGTGACAATTAAGGCCTCGCTGGCAGGGCTCAGCGGCAGCGCAACGCTGGTGGTCGGTAGCGGCACGCTCGTATCAACGGCGATTACGCCGCTTAATCCGTCCATCAGCGTGGGTGGCACCCAACAGTTCACGGTGACCGGCACATTCAGCGACTCCACAACTCAGGACCTGACACTCAATTCCCACTGGAGTTCTACGTCCGCGCTCGTGGCAACCATCGCGAATAATCCCAGCGTAGCGGGTCTGGCTAGTTCCCTAGCCTCCGGTGTCACCACCATCGGCGTGAACACCGGAGGAATGCAGACTTCCACATCACTCACGGTGAATTGAGCACTGGCTTAATGTACGCAAGTCCCGGCGAAACAGCATTGGCGTTGGCAAGCTGGCTCTAGGCCCGCCAATAGCACGAGTTGTTAAAACATAAAACAGAAAAAGTACTGAGCTTGCCAGCGGTTCCCGGCGGCATTACTATTTCTCCGTTGCCACGGGATGGCATGCGAGGATTTCCATGAATGGTCGGAACCTGACGCTTCTCTCAGCGCTTTTTGCGGTTACTTTGTTCTGCACTCCGGCGAAGGCGCAGGACTGGGCGCAAGCCAAACTTAAAGCATCTTCACGGCACCGTGAGTGGGTGACGGTGAAGCATGACGGGCGCTCGGTGGAGACTTTCATTGTTTACCCCGAGTCGAAGGACAAGAAGCCTGTTGTTGTGATCATCCATGAAATTTTCGGGCTGAGCGACTGGGCGCAGAACCTGGCGGATGAAGTCGCTGCAGCTGGTTACGTAGCCGTTGCCCCCGACCTGCTTTCGGGAATGGCTCCGGGGGGTGGGCGAACTCCGGGTTTCTCGGGAGATAAGGTGACAGAAGCGGTGAGCCATCTGAATCCCGATCAGGTTACTGCCGATTTGAATGCGGCTGCGGACTATGCGCTGAAATTGCCGGCCTCGAATGGGAAGCTGTTCGTGGCGGGTTTCTGCTGGGGAGGCGGGCAGACATTCCGTTTTGCCACGAATCGCGGGGATCTCTCTGCTGCTTTTGTGTTTTATGGGCCGTCGCCGGATAAAGATGCCATGGCGCGAATCAAGGCTCCGGTATACGGCTTTTACGCCGGGAACGATCAGCGAATTGACGGCACGATACCTGACAGCATCGCGCAGATGAAAGCGGCCGGGAAAACTTACGAGCCGGTGATATATGAGGGCGCGGGGCATGGCTTCATGCGGGCCGGAGAAGCACCGGATGCGAAGGAACCCGACCGAAAGGCGCGGAGCGATGCGTGGACGCGCTGGAAGAGCCTGATGGCGAAGGGCGCCTAGTACGCAAATCCTCGCGGGAGCGGAAATTTCAGCGATAAGTGGCTTGTTTTGATGAGGAACCATTTGGCCTAATCTTTCTTCCTTTCTTAGTACTCCCGTACTACGATGTGTTTGTCAGGCACTACCTTCAGACGGGTACGGCTCCGCTATGGGTTTTTTTTCGGGGCCGGCGCACAATCTCTCTTGTAGCTAGAGTTTTTATCGGAGAGGTAGCCCAGCCATGGCGACCAGCCAGGATGTTCTAGTGAAGAAATCGACCGGGGTATTCTCGCGCCCTTCCGGCCCAGAACGCCGCGGCAGCCGCCGCTGCAAGATCACGCAACTGATGCGCATTCGTCCTTCGGATCCCGAGAAGGAGCCGTTTGAGGATCTGCGCGGCACGGTGAGCGTTTCGCGTACGGGCATCTATTTCCACACGACCGAGCCGCATTACGAAATCGGCATGCGCCTGTTCGTGACCATGCCCTACTCGTATAACCCGTCTTCCATGAGCCGCGAATATCTGGCGGAAGTGGTGCGCAAGGATGCGCTGCCGAATGGCATGACCGGCATCGGCTTCAAGACGCTGCTGGAAATGAGCGAGCAGCCCGGCTACTCGTTCGGCACGGGCACCCAGCGCCGCTAATTTAATTTCGAGTGTCAATAAAACAGGGCATCCCCTTCGACGGGGACGCCCTGTTTTGATTTTTGAGCGGCGTTAAATTTGAAAACGCGACGCTTAGGACTGCCCTAATATATTGAGGGTGCGGTGGCGCAAGATTCCCAACTGGCGGTTGAGAGGATGCGTGCGTCCCAGGAAACGCAGCACCGGGCTGCGGCGAGGAAGCAGTTTATTCATGGCGATGGTCAGGCGAATATCGCGGCGGGCAAATTTCAATCCGGCCTGCAGGGCTTCCACGGCTTCGTCGCGGCGTCCGGCGGTTTTGTAAACATCCGCGAGATTCAGATACAGCTGGGCCTGGTTCCGTTTCATGCGTACCGCGGAATCACAGAGGGATTCGGCTTCTCCCCATTTTTTTTCTGAGCGGGCCAGAACCACGCCGAGATAAGACATATAGTAGGGATTGTTTTTGTCCAGATCGGCGGCGCGGCGCATGTGCGGCAGCGCGCGATCGGCGTAATTTTCCCGCAACAGATTCAAACCAGTCTTGAACTCCCGGAACGCTTCGGTGTCCATCATAGATACACCTCGTTGGATCATTTACAGATTGATCGTGATTTCATGCACTTTCGCATATGCAGGCTGTTTCAGGCCGAGGGCGACAAGCCTTCCTTTGCGTGCGATAGGTAAAAGTCTGAGAGGGTGAGCGCGGATGAACAGCCATGAAAGGGTGAAGAGGCCGAACAGCTTTGCGTAAACGGTTCCCATTCGATTCGGTTTCAGGTTACCGAGGGGGAGGTATGGCGGCTACTGTCCGAAGGGCCAGTCTTGGGACAGCCGAACTAATTTGTCGCCAGCGTACAGAGAGGCCGGACATTTTCTATGGATTTTGTGCACTTCTGCCTGTTCGCGGGCCGGCACGGAACGACAGGAGCGCGTCCGCGGGACAGCTTGCTTACGCGCCAACTGCTTCCCTGCTGCCGGAGCGACGAGACAGGCGCGCAGCGTAAATGGGAAAGCGCTCCGCCAGCGTGGCGACTTGTTGGCGCACGCGCTGTTCAGCTTCGGCGTCGCCCAATTTTTCCAAGACGTCGGCGACCCAGTTGCCGACCTGCTCCATTTCGGGTTCGCGCAGGCCGCGCGTGGTGACGGATGGACTCCCCAGACGAATTCCTCCGCCTTTCATGGGCGGCAAGGGATCGAACGGGATGGAATTCTTGTTTACGGTGATGCCGGCGCGATCGAGGGCTTTTTCGGCGTCCGTGCCGGTGATTCCGCGCGGATGGACTTCCACCAGGAACAAATGGTTGTCGGTACCGCCGGTGACAATGCGGAAGCCGCGCCTGGCGATGGCGGCGGCCAGCGCTTTGGCATTCAGCGTCACTTGTTCCTGGTATTCCTTGAAGGACGGCTCCATCGCTTCCTTGAGGCACACCGCTTTGGCCGCGATGGTGTGTACTAGCGGGCCGCCCTGGATGCCGGGGAACGTCAATTTATCCAGTTCTTTGGCGTAGGCGGCCCTGCACAGGACCAAGCCGCCGCGCGGGCCGCGCAGCGTTTTATGCGTGGTGGTGGAGACGAAATCGGCGTGCGGGACGGGGCTGGGATGAATGCCCGCGGCGACCAGTCCGGCGATGTGGGCCATGTCCACGAAGAAAAGCGCGCCGACACTTCTGGCAATCTTGCTCATGCGCTCGAAATCGATGACGCGGGAATACGCACTGGCGCCGGCGACAATCATTTTTGGTTTATTTTGCTGCGCGAGTTTGTCGAGCTCTTCGTAGTCAATCTGCTCGTCTTCTTTTTTCACGCCGTAGGGGACGAATTTGTACATGCGTCCGGAAAAATTCAGCGGGTGACCGTGAGTGAGGTGGCCGCCGTGAGCCAGGTTCATGCCCATCACCGTATCGCCGGGTTGCAGCGCGGACATATACACGGAAACATTCGCGGAGGTGCCGGAATGCGACTGCACGTTGGCGTGTTCGGCGCCGAATAATTCCTTGGCGCGATCTATGGCCAGTTGCTCGACCTTGTCGGCGTATTCGCAGCCTCCGTAGTAGCGCTTTCCCGGGTAGCCCTCGGCATATTTGTTGGTGAAGATGGAGCCCATGGCTTCAAGGACTGCTTCGGAGACGAGATTTTCGGAAGGGATGAGCTCGAGGCCCGTGGACTGGCGGCGTGCTTCATCGCGCAGAAGGTCGGCGATTTGCGGATCTACAGAATCGAGCGGGCGATTCATGCGCTCATTTTCGTTGGTGGTAGGGCTCATTGACGCTCCTGGATTCGCGGTGGCAGTACGCAAATTCTATCGGAGTGTGTGGGAGCGCGCAAACAAGTGAACGCGTCGGTAGTGTGTCAGTTTTCGGTAACGCGCTTATCAGGTGCTTACCCTCGACTCATCCGATGGCCAAAGTGCCCCCGATATTCGGTACTATGAATTCGTGTGCTTTGTGCTTTACGTTGGAACAATGAACCCTATTCCTCATAAGGAATGGCAGGAAGATGCGGCGGGTCTGTACCCCAGTTCCAGAGGCGCGCGAATCCGATTCTCAACCGGCGGAAAGAAAACGGTGATCGATGGACCATTCACCGAAACGAAGGAGCTGGTCGGCGGCTACTGGATTATCGAGGTGAAGTCACTGGAAGAAGCGATCGTGGGGGCGAAGCGAGCTCCGGTGGCGCCGAATGGACCGGACCAGGAGACCGATGTCGAAGTGCGAGAGTTTATTGCGTTCGACTGACTTTCCGCCGCGCTTAACGGCACCAAGACACGACCAACAAAAGGCAGCAACATCGGAGACGGCCGTTTCCAGCCGGATGCGCCGAATCTTCGTGTTGGAATGATGCGCGGTCCAAAGTTATTGGATTTATTTGCCAAAATTACGCTGCTCAATCGGAGGCGAAAATGAGAAATGTAATCTTCGCAATCAACATTACCTTAGATGGCTGCTGCGACCACACCAAAGTGATTGCCGATGAAGAATTACTCGAACACCATTCGCTACTCTTGCGAGATGCCGACCTGCTCGTGTATGGGCGCAAAACCTATCAATTGATGGTCCCTTATTGGCCGGATATCGCCAAAAGCCATTCTGAAACAAAAGCAGAGAACGAATTTGCCGACACATTTGACTCCATCAACAAAATTGTTTTTTCAAAAACATTGGAGAGTGCCGAAGGAAATACGAGAATTGTTCGCACGAAGCTGCAAGACGAAATGCTTAAATTGAAACAGGAGCAAGGCAAGAATATTTTAACCGGCGGTGTAAGTGTCCCTTCGCAACTTATAGAGCTTGGTCTGGTTGATGAATATCGTTTTGTCATTCAGCCAATCATTGCAGGGGAAGGGCGACGGCTGCTGGAGGGTGTTAGCCTGCCGGAGAAATTACGATTGAAACTTGTGGAGTCCAAGATTTTCAAGTCAGGATGCGTTGCGCTTCATTACTTGAAACAGTGACAGAAACAATTGGCCAAAAGTCGCGCCACTCTACGTCAAATAACTGTTTCAATCTACAGCAGCGTGCCGTGCAGGATGAGCAGCGCGACGGAAAAATAAATGCACAGACCGGTGACGTCCACGAGGGTGGCGACGAAGGGCGCGGAGCTTGCGGCGGGATCAAACCCCAACCGGCGCAGAATAAACGGAAGCATGCTTCCGGCGAGCGTGCCGAACATGACCACGCCGATGAGGCTGGCCCACACGGTGAACGCCAGCAGCATGTAGTGCTGGCCGTAGTTGGTGAGATGCAGGTGCTGCCAGAGCACGATGCGGAAGAATCCGATGACGCCAAGCATGAAGCCGAGGGCGAGCCCACTGATGAATTCCCGACGAAACACCTTGAACCAGTCGAGCAGTTTTAGTTCCCGCAGGGCCAGTGCGCGAATAATCAGCGAGGCGGCCTGGGAGCCGGAGTTTCCTCCGCTGCTGATGATGAGGGGCACGAATAACGCCAGCACCACGGCTTTGGCGATTTCGCCTTCGAAAAAAGACATGGCGGTGGCGGTGAGCATTTCGCCGAGGAACAGGGCGGAGAGCCAGCCGCCGCGCTTGCGAATCATTTCCCACAAGCCCACCTGCGTGTAGGGCGCGTCGAGCGCTTCGGAACCTCCGAGTTTCTGAATATCTTCGGTGGCTTCCGACTGGGCGACGTCGAGCATGTCATCCACGGTGACGATGCCCAGCATATTTCCCTGCGCGTCAGTCACCGGAAGCGCCACGCGGTCGTACTTTTCAAACAGTCCCAGTGCGGTTTCACGGTCATCCATGGCGCGCAAGGAAACCAGCGCGGGATCGGCAATATCCGTTACTTTTTTTCGCGGATCAGCCAGCACCAGCGAACCGAGGCGTAAGTCTTCCAGTAATTTCCCGGCGGCGTCCAGGAGGTAGACCACGTTGAGGGTTTCACTCTTGCTTCCGACGTTGCGGATATGCTCGAGCGCCTGCCCTGCAGTCATCTCGGGAGAAATGGCCACGTAGTGCGGGGTCATGTAGCGGCCGACGCTCTCGGGCGGGTAACCCAGCAGCTCGCGCGACTCGCGCAATTCTTCCGGCGAAAGCTCTTCCAATAGCTTGCGTGTGACTTCAGCGGGCATTTCGCCGAAAAATTGCGTGCGATCGTCGGGGCGCATCAAGTCCAACATGAGCTTCGTTTCGCCGGCCGAGAGCGAATGGATCAATTCGCTTTGCTGTGCGGGAGGCAGATAGCCGAAGACTTCCGCGGCGCGCCCGCGTCCCACCAAGCGAAACACGATGGCTCTTTCCTTGCGAGGCAGCGTGGTTAACATTTCCGCGATGTCGGAAAAGTGCGTGGCTTCCAGCTTGGCGCGCAGCTCTTCCCAGCGCTGCTGCGCGATCAACTCCGACCATTGCGGGGTTGCGACGGTTCCAGGCATGTGCGCTCTCATTCGTGCGATGGAATTTAAAACGTTCTTATTATGCGGCCTTCTCACTTGCGGAAGGATTACAACTTGAGACGACCTTTCGGATTCTTGGTTCTCAAATCTATCGTGCACGACGGAACGTGGGACACCCCGGGACGCACGCTGAAAAGCGAGGGTGGGGCTCCCGCCCAGGTGGATAAACCTTGCGCACACTGGAGTTTTAGGGCGATGCAATTGTTGCAGCTATTCGCTGCGGGTGCGGGATGACTTGCCGTAGGGTTTATGCGATTCTTCTTCCCCACAGGGGTTCAACTGGAACTCCAAGGACAGACCTGCATGCTCAAGAAGTTTCGAGATTTGACGGAAAAAGAGATTCTGGCGTTGGCGATCTCTTCGGAAGAAGAGGACGGGCGCATCTATGGGGAGTTTGCCGACGGCTTGCGCGAATCGTATCCCGCGACGGCGCAGATGTTTGAGGAAATGCGCGAGGAAGAAGTGGTGCACCGCGATCGCCTGATGGCCACGTTCCGCCAGCGGTTTGGCGAACACATCCCGTTGATACGCCGCGAAAACGTGAAGGGATTCCTGCAGCGCAAGCCTACGTGGCTGACACGGCCACTGGGTGTGAACGTGGCGAGGCGGCAGGCGCGCGTGATGGAAATGGAAGCAGCGCGATTTTATGGCAAAGCGTTGAGCCGCGTGACGGATGTTTCGACGCGCGAGCTGCTGCAGAAACTGGAAGACGAAGAGCGTAAACACTCCGCGACGGCCGGGGACCTGGAGGAGAAACATTTAACGCAGGACGCACGCGCGCAGGAAGACGAATCGCACCGCAAACTGTTTTTGCTGCAGGTGGTACAGCCGGGACTGGCCGGTTTGATGGACGGGTCGGTGTCCACGCTGGCGCCGTTGTTTGCCGCGGCTTTCGCGTCGCATAAAAGCTGGGAGGCGTTTCTTGTGGGCCTGGCCGCGTCCATCGGGGCGGGAATATC
>JALYLI010000059.1 GCA_030774335.1 Acidobacteriota bacterium
CGCTGCCCAGATTGAAGTGCGAGATTACGTGATCAGGGTGCAGCTCCACGGCGCGCCGGAAAAGCTGCGTGGCATCTTCCAGCATTCCTTGCTCATACGAAAGCATGCCTAAATTATTGAGCGCATCGACGTGGCCCGGATCGACGTCCAGGGCCCGCTCGTAGGCTTCCGCGGCGGATTGCACGCCGGCCTCCGATTCGCTTTGCTCTTCTCGCTCTACTCCCAGGCTCACCCAGTCGTCGGCATTGCGGTGGGGCATGACGCGAATTTTTTCCTTCAGTTCGCGCGTCTCAAAATTCAAAACGGTCTGCCCGGTAATCGGCTCCAGGCGCATGCCGGCGCGCTCCACGATGACGTCTTTACCGTTGGACCGGATGCGCAGTTCGGTCAACGGCGACTTCACCTCGGCCAGCTGCTTTTGCAACGCCACAATGGAGCGTTGCAGCCGCCGCGCGGAAACTCCCTTACCGATTAATTGCTTGGCCGTGCGGAGGGTTATCAGGTCGCGGAAATCGTAAGTCTTGTCGCCCTTCTTCCGGGGCGCTAACAGTTTTAGTTTTTCCCAGTAGGTTAACTGCTTCTCGCTTATATCCAGCATGCGTTGAAATTCGCTGCGCGAGAATCGGTCCGATTTTCCCATCAGGGATTAGCCCGTGGCCTTCTTGCTCGACTTTTTCGCCGCCGGCGTCGCAGCGGGAACCACCCGCAGCGGAGGCTTCTTTGCGCTCGCCGCTGGTTTCGCATTAATACTCTTTCTCAGCGCGTCCATCAAGTCGATAACCGGAGCGCGTTGCGGATGCACCGTGGCGGTAACTTCCTGCCCCTTTTGCTTGGCGGTGATCATGCCGCGCATGCTTTCCTGATATTCGTCGCGATACTTTTGCGGTTCGAAGGGCGCCGCCAGGCTCTCGATCAATTGTGTCGCCAACTTCTTTTCCTGCTCCTTCGGCTCCACTTTATCCTGGTGCGTGAATTCCGCGACTTCGCGAATTTCGCTTTGATAAAACATGGTGTGTAGCGTCATGCCTTCGGCGCGTGGCCGAATCACCACGATATGCTCGCGCTGGTGCATGGTCACCTTGGCAATGGCCGCGTAGCCGGATTCTTCCATGGCTTTCAGCAGCAGCGAATAGGCTTTTTTTCCTTCATCTTCCGGTGTCAGATAATACGAAGCGTCGTAATACAGCGGATCGATTTCATCCACCTTGACGAATTCCAATATCTCCATGGCGCGCGCGGATTCCGGCTCAATCTTGTCCAGATCGTCGTCACTGAAGAGCACGTACTGATCTTTTTCGTATTCGTAGCCCTTGATGACTTCCGAGCGCTCCACTTTGCGGTCGCAGGTGGGGCAGAACAGTGGCATCTTGATGCGCGAGTGGCAAACTTCGTGGAGTTGATTGAGGCTGATGCGCTCACCGCGCGCGGCGGTAAAGAGACGAATGGGAATCGAAAGCAGCCCGAACGACAGATAGCCCTTCCAGACCGAAGACGCCATGGTAACTCCTCACGGTGAGATACGTGCCTGCGACGGGTAGCAAACAAGGTTAGACGCCGCTACCGGCATGCGCAAGGCGAATTGAAGGCGAAAGCCGTGTAATGCGCAACAAAACGATTTGTTTAAGTTGAAGGTGACGGAATCGAAGCTGGCGCTGGCGCACGCGCTCATCCTGGGAAGGCCAATCTCCCGATTGGCGGATTTTAGAACTTGCTCATTGAATTCTTGGATCGGATTTGCCGCCCACCGCGCCCTGGTGATCTCCGGCGTGAAACACACCGTCGATGTCGCGGAAGAAAGATTTCTTGCCGGTGCGGCCGTATGCCGAAGGTGTAGCCGCCAGCTCGTATTTCGCCGGGGCGCCCAGCGCGCTGTCGCCAGCTATGACGATGCGAAATACGTAGCCGTCTTTGCTGCCGCTGGCGAGGTCAGCGGCCACGAGTCCGGCGGCTTCGTGGGTTGCCGCCGCAATCGCGGGAGCGTTTTTTGCGGCGCCGGTTTTTGTGGCAGCAGCCGCCGGCGCCGGACCAAGGTTAGTAAGAGATTCCGGCAAGCTTGAATACGTGCGCCGGTAAGCTTCCACCGCGTCCGCGAGTGTTTTTAGATTATCGAGCGCTGTGCTCTCGTTCGCGTCGGCTTCCGCGGAATCCCACTCCACTTCCAGCGCGGGCAGATCGAGGAGCAGCAGGCCCAGCGAAAGCAAACGCCACTGTCCATCCTCGCGCACCATGCCCATGTTGACCTGGTGCACGCTTACGTTGGTGGAATCGTTGGCATCGCGAAGTTCCATGGGCATAAACGCGACGTTGTCGCGGACGTCAGCGCCGCCGATGGACATTTCCGTGGTCACGTCCGGCGTTTCGCAATGCACCATGGGACGGCCCGCGGGATTCGCGCTGGCACTGGCTTTACCTGGGACGTTCAGCAACACAAAGCGCTTCATCAGCGCCACGCGCGCGGCGGGAGTAAGTCGATCGAACGATTGTTTACTCCGCGCCGTTAGAAATCGTGAAAATCCGCCGCCATCCTGCGAACAAGCCGCCAGCAAAACATCGCGCAGCGCGGCGGACGGACCGGCCGCGATGGTGGATGCGTTTGCGTTGGGGGGTAAATTGGGGCCAGTCCCTCTGCCTTGCGCAGTGTCGTCAGGCCGCGAACTCGATTCCTGCGCGCGTGCTTGCCCGGAGAATAACAGTACCGTCATTACAAGCGCGCCCACACTTGCAAGCCTGCAATGCAGGTAGGCGCCGACGAGCGAAATTGTCCGCAAAAATCGCATCAAGCTTTCGCGGGACTCAATATCTCGGCAAGGTTTTGCGTGAACACCGAGCGCGGCATCACCTCATCGCATCCTGCGTTTTTTGCCTGCTCCGCTAATTCTCTTTGCACGTGCGAAAGAAACGCCACCACGCGAACGTCGCGCGCCGCCGCGCGCAACTTCACGATGGCTTCAATCGGCTGGCTGCGCGCATTCAGGTCCACGATGACCAGCTGAGGCCGCGGCTCCAGCAAGCCCAGCAACGCGTCGGCGTTTGTGGCCACTTTAAACTCGAGGCCCAGATGCTTGGCGGTCTCAGCCACCTTCATCTGAAAAAATATATCGTCCATCAATGCCACAACCGGTCCCATAAATAGGAAACCTCTGCCAGCTATTATGCTCTGTTATCCCCGGGCCAATTTCGCACTCCGATGGCGGGTAGCTGCCCCCACCGGTTAAGATGCGCTAAGGTCCTGGAACGATGACCTCCGCGCAATCGAACCACGCAATCGCCGGTCCGGAAGTGACCATCTACACCCGGGCGGGCTGCCATCTTTGCGACGAAGCCAAAACCGCCATCGCGCCGCTGTTGCAAGAGTTCAGCGCCACCCTTCGAGAAATTGACATCGAGGGTGATGCCACGCTGATCCAGTGCTTCGGTTGCGACATCCCCGTAATTTATGTTGGCAGAAAAAAAGCCGCCAAACATCGCGTCAACCTGGAACAATTCCGCCGCCAGCTCCAGGACGCGTCGCAAATCTGATTGTTCCTGGGAGCGCCAACCGATTGGCGGATCTATCTCGTGGCGTTTTTAATGTCCAAGGTCCGGCTTATGCGCGCCCACAGTCTCGTCCGGCACATCCCCCACGCGCCCCTTCACGCGATCGTACACGCTAACCTGGCTGACCGATCCAATGGCCTCGTTGTAAAACGTAGGCACGCCCAGCGCGGTGCGCAATTCTTCGTTAAATTTACGCAACCCTTCCAGATGCGTCGCCAGAGCCGGGAATTTCAGTCCTTCATCGGTCAGCAGAAATTTCTGGTACCCGGCATCCCACAATCGCGTGAACTGCCCCTTCAGCATAATCGTGGGCAAGATCGTGAAGGAATACTGGCCGTCGGTCCCCTGGCGGAACTCCGCGCCCGCGCCGTACTTTTCCACGCGCACCACGCCGCGCGTGCTGCCCACCGCGAATCCCAGCGCCGCCAAACCTTCAATCGCCTTAGGCGAAAATTTGTCCGCAATATTCCACATGATGCTTTCAGATTACGATGCGTACGCCACGCTGTAAAGCCTCGGAAGGAGCGAGACAAACCGGGTTTGTCGACTGGCACCCAAGCATTGCAGAAATTTTATTTTCTGCCGGAGAATTCTGCCGCGCGAGCGGCGCCTTGCAAAGCACGGCGGCGTGCAGGCGCACCGGCGAGGGCGGCCGCAAATTCCTTGTGCGCCAGATCAGGCTGATGC